>NZ_CP120416.1:4515000-4815000 GCF_032773895.1 Teredinibacter sp. KSP-S5-2
AGACCGGGGATGCGCATTTTTAACCCTTTAATATCGTCCAGCGAATTAATTTCCTTATTGAACCAACCACCCATTTGCACACCCGTGTTGCCCGCGGCAAATGGAATCAAATTATAGGGTTCGTAGGTTTCTCTCCAGAGTTCCAAACCACCACCGTAGTGCAACCAGCCATTAAACTCCTGAGCATTCATACCGAAAGGTACAGCCGTGAAAAAAGGTGCTGCCGGAATCTTGCCCTTCCAGTAATACGCCGCGCTGTGGCCCATTTCGACACTGCCAGACGAAACCGCATCAAACACACCCAACGCCGGCACAATTTCATTGGCACCATGCACCGTAATTTGCAGGCGGCCATTGCTCATTTTGTTCAACTTCTCGGCAAAATTTTCTGGAGCCAGCCCCAAACCTGGAAATTTCTTCGGCCAGGTCGTCACCATCTTCCATTGATACACTTTCTGTTGTGTCGATTGATCAACCGATTGTTGAGAAAAAACACCATGCTGTTCAACAGCAGAGCGGGACACCAAAGTTGCAAACAGCGCTGTGACGGTCAGCAACAAAATGACAATAACCACGGGCATCCAAACAGGGGTATATCGCGCTTGCATAAGCTTTAGCCTTATTTTTATTCGATTGCAAAATGCGGATTTTGTACAACAATGCAGTATATTGGATACAAATGCACTTGTGACTGATTGATTGGTACAGAGATATTGCGATTTGTTGAACTATTATACAGGTTGATTCAAACCTGCTGACACGCACTCTTTACCAGTAGAGATAATAATGAATAAGCATATCGGATCCCAGGCTCTTTGGGTATTTATTACACTACTTACATTAATGTCCCTTGCGTTTGCTGCGACATACAGCCCCGGCAAGCCGATATACGCAGCCAAGTTGCTGGCACTGGATGGCCTGAATGAAAAACAAACTCAGAAAACTGTAAATGACTGGCAACAGTTGGGCATTCAACAAATCTTTGCTCTGGACCATATCTATCAGCTCCCGGAGTTCAGGAAACAATTAGCGAAAACAAATATCAAACCCTGGCTGATACACCAAACCTTTTTCAGTAACCACAACGACTTGTCTCAAACTCCCGATTGGTTTGCCATTACCGAAACCGGCCAATACGCACAAGACAACTCCAAAGAAGGTAATTGGCTGGCAATGGCTTGCCCAAACAATGCCGATTACAAACAACAAAGCATAGAGAGGGCCGTGAAACAGGTCAAAGCCTGGCAGCCTTACGGCTTAAGCATCGACTTTATTCGTTACTTCGCCTTTTGGGAACTCAGCCATGTTAAAGGGCATGAAGGCTACGATGGGCATAATGACCCCCTTATCGACAGCTGTTTCTGTGACACCTGTATGCAGCTCTTTTTCCAATATCTCAACATGGAAAAGCCAAAGGCATTAACCACACCAACACAATTGGCCAGCTGGATTCACGACAACAAACAAGATGAATGGGTAAATTTTAAAGTCCAAACCATTACCTCAATGGTAAAAGACTTGGTAACAGCGGTTAAACAGGTTAAGCCCGATATCAAAATTAATATTCACGCCGTCCCGTGGTTGGCAGGTGAACACAATAACGCCGTTCAACGCATTACCGGACAGAGCATTAAAGAACTGGCTCCGTACGTGGATTATGTTTCCCCTATGGCCTATGCCGAAATGATGCTTAAGCCTGCCCGTTGGATGCACGATCTGGTCATCGACATGAAACAACAGTGTTCAAATCAATGTGAAGTCATACCCGCCTTTCAAGTGAGCGAAATGTATGATTCAGGCGAAATAACGGAAAAGGAATTTCAATCCTACATTCGGGAGGCCAGTAAAGCCCCCTCAGCCGGAGTTGTCTTCTGGCCGTGGGAAACACTGACGCAACAGCAAAAGAACTACATCAAAACCTTAACCCGGTAGCCTTCGTTACCGGGTCGTGAATGATTACTTTTTCTTATCACGAGTTAAAACTTAAATAGCCAGCTGTAGTGTCATCTTCTCCACTCACAACACACCCTCTTTAATCATAATTCGTGTCAAAAAAGCCGCTTTCAATCGCCACCAATATCTTGTGCTAACCTTAATATGCATTGGGGTAATAAGAATAACCATACAAATGTTTAATGAAGCGCCAAAAATCAGCACAGAGTTAAAACTTGTGGCTTTATTAAGCCTTCCAAGACTGGAGAAAGAGCAACTTAACCAGGTGGTCGCGCTCATTCAAAGAGTCGATGTCGAAAAAATAAAGCAACTTATTGATCACCATAGAACCTGGCCGTGCGTGTTTAAAAACTGTCAACGGTTCAATATTCCGCTGTTTGACATTGATTATGCCAAAGAACTCGCAGAGAGGTTTGAGCGCCACAAGCAAACCTGTTTGAAGCAATTTAAAGCTCTGGGTGAGATTAAAAAGCTTTTTCGTGAGCACGGTATACCGGTAAAAGAATTTAAAGGAATTCCGTTGGCCAGAGAACTATATGGAGATATTACCCTAAGGCAATCAAGGGATCTGGATGTGCTAATCTCTGAGGATAAACGAGACATAGCCCATGAGTTATTGCAAGATAATGGGTACAAATGTCCACATTACGATTATCTCTCAAATAAAAAACAAAAAGATTTATTGGATTTCCATAAAGACAGAACGTATATCGCACCCAATGGGATCACCATAGAAGTACATACGCGAGTATGTGGATACAAAACTGACTTTTCTAATTGTGCAAGTCAACGCTTTTTAGCCTCGTTTAGCGATGAAGAGAAAATAATAATTCAATTATTTTATTACTGTTGGCATGGTTCCCATACATTATTTCACAGACTTAAGTGGGTATGCGATATAGCGCTATTTATTACTAAACACAAAACATTTATTGAAGGAAATATCGATTCTATCCTGGCTAAGAGTCATCGTTTGGATGTAAGTCGAGACTTTATAAACGGCTATTATTTGGCTGCAATTATATATCGTTTAGAGGTTCCAACCAGGCTAAAACAGCAATATCAATCTAGTTGGCTATCAAAAATAAACAGTAAACTCTGCCTCTACTATATGGAAAATCCTGCTAAACAAAATACCATTTTGTTTAAGCTTATTCTATTTTACTTTGAAGTCCTTACCCCCCGAAAAAGCAGTAATATATTTAAAGTACTAACTCAAAGGCTCAAGCCTACTCATATTGATTTGACAACTCTACCAAACTGCCCTTCAGCTTTATACGTTTTTATCAGACCCTTTACTTTGTTGTACTACTATAAGCTCGGAAAGGGGAGATAATGGAGGATAAAACGCACCAGGAAAAACCGTCCCTAAAGTTAAATAGTAACGACTATCTCTACCTATTATGCATCCCAACTATATTAACCTTATTAATAATAGTTTTTATAAATCGTAGTCCAAGCTATCAGGTGAACGCCACCATAACTTTATCCAATATCGAAAGCTTTTCGTCAATCAAAGGAAAGAATTTGAAAGGACTGGATCGTCCAGTCAGACGCATGATTCGAATGCAACAGCGACTTATGTTGTCCAACAACAGAACAACTCAAGCTGAACGCTTGGCAACACTAAAATCAAGAAGTTTTTTCGAAAGCTACATCGATAGCCATGAAGTAAAACCGCTGCTATTTCCCAAAAGGTGGGACAATGAAAAAGAGACTTGGAAATCTCGAAAACGCGGAATCGTAGGTATTATCCGAACCTATTTCGAAGAAGATCAAAGAAAAGTAAGTAATCGAGAACCAAGAACATTTCTCGCAGTTAAAATATTGAAAAATAAGTTCAGAGTAAAGATCGAAGCGAAAACCGGATTAATATATATCTCGTCGAGGTGGAAATCTGCTGAAATTGGTGAAAAAATTACTAACGAGATAATTAACTATGCAAACATATATATTGCAAACCAAAAGAGAGATACATTAGAAAAACAGATTAGACAAACTAATTTGCTATTAGAAAAAAGCCAGCCTCATAGCATACGACGTTTTTTAAATGCCAATTTAACCGCTTATCAACATGGATTAGCGTTTAACGATCCAGAATTTAACCCATCGTTTAAGGTACTCATTCCAGCTTATGCACCGGAGGAGCCAACGCTTAGGTTTCCCAAACTTAGGCTATTATTGGTACTTATTGTCGGATTTATTTCGACTTATCTATGGATTATGGTATCGAAGCTGAGAAAATTCGATAAGGGCTTACAACAAAAAAATAAGGCATCGCTGAACAACTCGACCTCATCAGTGACACCCTATACGAGCTCCTAGTTTCTTGGAGGATAATAACCATCAAATGCAATGCAGAAATTCACAGCAGCATAAGGTTGTCTATTTTCGTGTGGTACACTTTTTCCAGCCAGATTTAATGCATCATCATCCATCGACGCATTCGGGGTTGCATCGTCGGAAATGAAGTTGATGTTTTCTGCCTCTGATCCTCGGTCTACCCCCATATATAAATTTGCTTGAGGCGTTCCAGACGTCCCTGATACTCTGACACCCATCATCACATGATCATGACTGGGAATTTCATTGACATCCAGTTGATAAGCAATTAAACCCGATTTTTCCCCTATGAAATGTGGATTCAATCCTGGACCAGTTCCCCAATGCATAGGCGCTCGACCTTGCAAATCCGGCAGCCTCATCTCCGTATGGCCATTACCACCATAGATATTCCCGATCACCGAAAAAAGCGTCGGATTCTGACTAATAGATATATATGAGCCGTCGCACATCGCCCAATTTCTGGGCGCAAACTGACAAGCGAACATGCATATTTCTCCAATAAATGGATCTGCCATTATCTTTCCTCCTAGTTCCTATTCGGGTACGTGCCCAATGTACAGATAATAAAACTGACACACTGATAGGGCATAAGATTGTAATGCGTTTGGCTCCCACCGCTGTATGCAATGGTGTCGGTATTCAACGTTTGTTTTTTGGTAGGATCGTCCGGTTCTCCAGTGTAAGGCATATCACCATCTATTTGTGATGCTAGCACTGCTCCCGAAGGATAGGGGGTAGATGCCTCTTGCGCGTTAACTTGAAGTGAATGACTGTGATTTGGGATGTCATTCAAGGTCAATACTACAGACTGCTCGCCAAAACGTTGCCCCATAATTCTCGGTGTTAGTCCAGGGCCCATACCTTGATGGACTGGAATCCTGCCACGCATATCCGGAAGAGCAAAGTCATTACGCCCGTCACCGCCATACGCCGTTCCCAATAAGGAATATAAAGCACTGTTGTTCACGATAGGTAGTAGCGTGCCGATACATAAGGCCCAATTCCTGGGCGCAAAGTTACCGCCAAACATTCTAATTTCTCCTAAGTAAGGATCGCTCATATTTATTCCTCCTTTAAACTAGTTTCGTGGCGGGAAAATGCCGGTTAAGGCGATACAAAAATTCACCACCGTGGATGGCTGCACATTATTATGGTGTCCACCACCACCGTTTGACGAAACACTATTTGGATTCAATCCTACTAAACTGTTATTTGTCGGACCATAAAACGGAGTAGGTACTTGGGCGGTAGCATTTAAAGCAGTTGCCAAGTGATTGCTCGCAAATGTTTTGCTATTTGCATCGCTTGTTGAACAGCGTACTTCATGGGTATGCGCTCCCATCTCATCCATCGTTAACTGAACACTTTCCACGCCACCTTTAGATCCAAAATCTACGAAGTCGCCTTGTATTTGCCCAACACTCACCGGTGTTCTACCTCGCATATCAGGCAAATTAAAATCTGTCGTGCCATTTCCTCCATAAGTTATGCCCAATAACGCATAAAGAGCTTGATTATCGTTAATAAGCAATGATTGACCGTCGCATTTTGCCCAACCAACCGGTGCCCAGTTAAATCCCCACATTCGCATTTCACTAATAAAGGGTTCTGCCATTTTTATCTCCTTATTTTCTTTACATAACAACCATTGAGATTCAAACTACACGTTAAAAAAAGGATTCCTAACTGTGAATGATCGTATTTTGTCCGACAGAATTTCGCTACGCTTACACACTCACAGCGACATCATATTTATGCGAGATCTTTACGCATCAATTAGAGAAGACGAACTTGCACTCACTAATTTTAGCGAAGCGGAAAAAGTCGCATTTATTGCACAACAGTTTGCGGCTCAATACCAACACTATATTCAAAACTACAATACCGATTTTTTTAATATTATCGAACTTGATAACCAGGCAATTGGTCGCTTTTTCGTTGATTACTGGCCAAATGAAGTTCGCGTTGTCGATATAGCGATCATGCCTAAGTTTCGAAATAACGGTATTGGTAGCTATTTATTCAATCGCATTTTCGCCGAGGCCACCGAACTTCATAAACCCGTTACGATTCACGTAGAGCGGAATAATCCAGCCAAAAAACTCTATGAACGATTAGGCTTTACCGATAAAAGCCAAACCAATGAAATATATATTCTTATGGAGTGGCAACCATCAGGTTAAACAATATTTCAGGCTTCCGCTAAGTTGGCTCTTTCTCGAGTCACAACGGTTTCATAACTCGTCTGGCTATTGGGTACCAAAAAAAGTTGTTTCTCACCAAACAATTCATGCTTAAACGAATAGGTGCCTTGCGGAATGTGAAATCCATCGGATCCGATATAAGACGCGGTGAACGCTTCCCATTGTTCACCATCAATTTTATTTTTAGTAACACTTGAAAGAGTAAGCTGCACTTGGTTACCTTGTTTGTCTGTAACCGTGATCTTTTCACCAATAATGGATGTTAAATTACGAAAGTTGTAGGAATCCATTTAAATGCCTTTGTTATAACTTTGATCAAACGTATTAATAACCAGACTAGCTTATAAAAAGTAAAACAGAAGGCAGGTAAATGAGATTGGCATTCGTCTCATCTGATGGACGCAATTTAATACAGTATTTTTTCTAATAAGAAATACTATAAAGGAAGTTTTATGTGTTTTCTTGTGCAGATTTTCTCTTGTAAAGCAATATTGGCATTGCCATCAATGAGAAGATGAATTCTGTCGTTTTTGCCCATATTCTTCACATAGTGTTCACGATCGGCGTCGATATACCACAACTCGCCGGATTGCATTGGCACAGATTGTCCTTCAACAAAAAATGCGACTTCAGTGGAAGTCGCTATAGGAATATGTAAACGTATTTCACCGTAAAACAATCCAACACCTCTGTCTCGATGCGGTAATATTTCTGCACCTGATCTAAGGCGCATAAATCGCACGGAACGAACGGGGAAATCGACTGTATCCAACCAGTGTTGAATCAGAGGAAATAGTTGAAGAGCGGGCAGATTTTTCCAGGCAGACGCATTGGCGGCTTCCTCCCCTTCGTGACTGAACGCTTGTAGAATTGGATGGGAGTCAACATGACAGGTTAGACAACGTAATGGGTAGACATCCCATTCTCCAGCATAGGCTCGCGTGTTAACATGGGGCAACCAATCATTCAATGTAGCAAGCGTATTAAGGATCTGATTTAACGCATGTTCATTAAACACGTTCCCCAGGTAACAACTTACAGGACCTCTGTTCGATTCGATATCCGTTTTCATACAAAATCACCCGTTGATCTGCGTGAGCGAGCGTCGCTTTATTATGTGCGATAATCACGATGGTAAGCCTACCGTGAATATGATCTAACGCTTGCTGTATTTTTTTTTCATTCATCTCGTCTAAAGCGCTTGTTGCCTCATCCAATATTAACAACTGCGGTTTAGTCAATAACGCCCTTGCCAATGCTAGGCGTTGCCTCTCTCCACCCGATATGGTTATGCCTCTATCTCCGATAATGGTGTCCAGACCAAGAGGTAATGCAGCAACAAATTGATCTAACGCCGTTATTTTTAGTACTTGCCAAATTTCTTCATCGGTTACCTCAGGCACAACCCACGACAAGTTCGTCCGAAGACTATCGTGAAAAAGAAATGTATCTTGCGTGACATACGCGACATTGTTACGCCATAAACTCTGGTTAATAGTGGTGATAGGCTGATCGTCGCAGTACAGATATCCGCTCGATGGCATCAACAGTCCGGCTAGTATATCTGCCAAAGTAGATTTACCTACGCCGGATTCGCCCATCAACGCCAGCGTTTGGTTTTTCTCTACAGTGACGGAAAAGTTATCGATCGTCGGTTTATTTTTTCCTGGATGAGTATAGGAGACACTGGATAGTTTAAGACATCGCTCAAAATATAAGCTCGCTTCTTCTTGTTTCGCCTCTTCTTGGACCGCTCTTAACGCTTTTTCTATCCGATACACATCTTCGATGGCGGGGACACTATGTAACAACTGTTGGACGTTTTTTTGCATCGCCGAGAGCAAAGGCATAAATCGAGAAAAAACGATAAGTATCAAAAGAATAGAAGAGAGCGGCACTTCAATAAGGTTAAAGGAGGTGTAGAAAAAAACGCTAAGTATCACCACGGACAACACCAAATAACTCCACTGTGACAGCGCATGTATTTTGGTAACGTGTAGACGTTGATCCTCCAATTGTGAACTGACGGTGCTCAACTGTTCCGAGAAATACGCTTCTCGGCCAAAACTCTTTATTATTTTAATGTTCATAAGTTGTTCAGACAGCATTTGAAATATCGCCTTGAATCCCATCAATTCTTTATGTCCAGACTGAAAAATCAATCGATTGAGAGGAAGCAATACTCCCACCAATACCAGCGAAAATGCCAAGGCGAGCATGCTCATTTGCCAAGACAATGCCAGAGCAAATACCACGATGCTCACCCCCGTCACCAATTGACTAATGAGCGAAAACATAAGATTAGATGTATGACCCAATGTCTGAATCTGCCCAGTTAGACCATGAATGAAATCGGACATTTTACAGGACACGAGAAACTGCCAGTGACTGTTCACGAGCTGTTGATATAGACGAAGACGTAAATATTTAATGTAGGATTGTTGCAAACTTACCGTATTCACAGTAAGTAGGTATCGAATAGTAGCAATACTACTGATTAGAAGAATATAGACGACTAACACCTGCCATAAGGAGAGTTCTATTCCCTCGTCGCGTACGAACCTTCTAATCGAATCAGAAAGACCAACGTCGCCCGCACTGCCCAGCTGAATGCCAATTAGATGAAGTAGCGGAATGATAAAAAGCAAACCGATCCCAGCACTCAAATTCTGCAAAATCATTAAGCACAAAATTGCATTTTGCTTTGCGGGTGCAAAGCGGTAGAAATTAGCAAAAGCCCGCTTCAGGGTATTAAAGCTGCTGCTGTTCAGCATGGCGTGCTGCTTGTTGTAGGAGGGGATAAAAAAGTCGCCACGACAGGATACGCTCGGTGTCCCTCTCGGCCCACAATAATCCAGGGACCAACTTTCACCCAAACATGTGCCTTCATCGGTTGATCAGGCATACCTGTAAGACGAGTCCCCATATGTAAAACGTAGGGTATGTTATACATCCCCAATAATATACGCGCCAACACCGCTTGGACAAAACACTTAGATTTCCAAGGTGTGTATTTACATACCGACTCAATAATACGCCCAATTCGCCAGGCCAACCGCAGTTGCTCTTGCGATACGAGCGATGAGAGTAAAAAATTTCGGTAATAATGGCCGAGAAAGCGGGAGTAGATATTGAACGGGAGGGACACAATCATTAAACGAACAACGCCGCTAGCAGGGAAAGCGAATAGCAACCAACATTTTTCTTGCCACGGCAATGCCATGAAGCGTTTAACTATTTGGCGCCCTTTTTTTCCCACAACGTCTACTAACGGATCAACTATAAAATCGATTAGTCAGTTACCATAATAATGCTTTGTTCATTCAACGAGTTGAGAAATGCAATCACTTCTGATTGGCATTGGCTCAAAGACACATCGTATTCTTCAGTTAATCGATCACATAACTCCGCTACACTGAGCGGGGTATCAATATGCTCCCATATTTTACTGCCAATGGTATTCAAACCATAATAGTTCCCGTTTTCGATGCTCATCATCACAGTTTCACCATCAATGTTTGCTTCGACGATTTCTGAATTTCTCTGGGCTATACTGGACAGTGTTACCGACATAACCATATTCCTAAATAATTATTATGGGTGTGTAAGTTAATAGTTCATTTATGTGTCAAACGCAAATTTGAATGCTTACCCGTTTTGGAATACAACCATAAAGAGGCAAGGCACAAGGGAACATGAGCGCTATTTATGCAGTTTTCTCCAACAAACAGCGTGTTGAACTCACTGTTAAACAGATGCGTCAAGCCTCAGATTATTGGCAGCCAGATAACACCAGTTACTGGTTTAGCGAGACGAACGATGCAGGATTGGGGAAGGGCTTATTGCTCAACACCAGGGATTCCACCCACGATGGTGCGTATTATTGGCGCGAAAAAAAGCTGGCCATCACAGCCAATGCCCGCTTAGATAACCGAGCGGTATTGATGGAGATGTTGTCCCTCGATAAAAAATCACACGTATTCACCGATAGCCAAATAATTCTTCACGCCTATTACGCGTGGGGTAATGAATGTGTTCAACATCTCAAGGGTGACTTTGTTTTTATCATTTTGAATGAGCTAGAAGACTCAGTTTTTTGCGCTAGAGATCATTTTGGAGTTAAGACCTTATTTTACTCAGAAAACCCTGATGGTCTTATGCTTACCAATGAACATCGGGCTTTTTATACTTCCGAATGGTGTGAAAATATTCCTCCTGATCAGGAAGAGGTGTTATCTCATATTTGGTCGATGTCTCCCCAGCATTTCGAATCACCCAACAAACATATCAAACAGCTTCCACCAGCGCATATTCTAGAATACAGCAAAAAGAACGGATTGATTGTTCGCCGCTACTGGCGATTAACACCCAAGAACGATTGGCAGGATCTGAGTGACGAAGCGTTGTTGAACAAATTCAAAGAGCTGTTCTCGCAAGCTGTTTCACGTCGTTTAGACTCCCAATTTCCTATCGGTACAGAATTGAGTGAGGGGTTAGATTCAAATGCCGTTACAGGCTATGCAGCTAAACTGCTTAAATCACAACCGCTATATACATTTTCCTTTGATTGCATTCATCCTGTTTCAGACCAGCAAGGAGAATGGTCACGAACATATCGCGATATTCTCGACATGATTGATATGCATAACAACCTTATCCCTATATGGCAACAAGAACAGGCTTTCAATCGATATGCATATATAAACAAAGGTAACAACACTCTATTTAGACATCTAGGTGGTGTCTTTCCTTTTGTTGGAGGACGATTTATCCGTTCTCATTTAGCTGGACAACAGGGTATTCGTGTTTTGCTTTCCGGGTGGGGAGGAGATCATTGCGTTACCAGTTACGGCGATCAATATGCCTACGATCTGTTACGCAACATGAAATTATTTCAGCTTCTTCAACTGCTGACAACACAATATGAACGAGGTAGGTATTCCAATCCGACATTAGCATTAGTTCGAGTACTTATCAAAGGCCTAATACCAAAGCGTATTTTGGCGTCTTGTTCAACTTTAACAGCATTGCTTCAAAAAGATGTTAGAGTTGAAAATCATTTTTTGCATAGTAAGTGGTCATACATATATGCTCAAAGAGCACAGCGTAAGAGAAGCGACTCCTTTAAAACTACCGTGCAAGATAAAGAACAATATGAAATTTATGAGCTCGGGTTAACGAATATCCTTACTCAGTCAGAGTTATATGGACGAATGAGTCGATTAGAATACCGATTCCCCATGCTTGATATTGATCTTGTTGAATTTTGTCACAGCTTGCCCGCCCGAATAAAGATACACAACGCCATTGAACGGTATCCAATACGCTATATTTTGAATAATTACACAACCGAAAAAATTAGATGGCGCATAAAATCTGATGCGATTTATCCTAAAACGTACAGAGAGAGGAATTTGTTTAGATACAAGCATGAGTTATCGGATAGGCTGCAACAAAGTGAACTGGCTAAAAGTCTATGTAACATAAGCAAAATACAAAAATGCCTTGACTCATTAAACCCATTTTATGTTCGAGCTTTGGATTACCTCATAAATACAGAGAAATTCTATTTCTCCAGCGTAAGGAAACAACTTGATTAGAACAATCTTATTTTTTTACTTATTGGAATCTATGACACGTAATAGCTCATTCAAAGCTATCGAGGATTTAGATATCTTTGAGGTTAATTTGTTGTAAGTTGAAATATTTTTACTAACGAACTTGATTATATGAAATGTAGCATCTATAACCTAATATGGTAAAAATGTGATTATTGGCCAAGGAGCTTTATATGATTACAGATTCGGAAAATATTTCACCTAATCTGGCGAATTTAGACGATAACAAAAATAAAACGAAGCAACTGTGGAATACGCCAAAGCTTACAACGCTTGGCATGGAAAGAGCAGAAGGTAAAACTTATAACACCACAGCAGAAGTAACAACAGACTCAGGGCCGTCTTGAATATAATTAGTTCAATATGACCAATTTCGGATTAAAAGGGCTGAAGACAATAATAATGTACATGACTAGTTCTTTGGTTTCCGACATCGTTTTTGATCGTTTTATACCAACTGTTAACCAAGTCTAGTTGATCATTATCTAATCGTTGTCAAGTTTCAATATATATCTTGGTGATATTAAAATAAAAATTATCATACAACACACCAATGTTTTTGCTTAAAATGGTGATGCAATGAGAATCTATACTGCTTTTGGACTATATATCGAAAGCGACATCGAACTTCCACCGTTAGCTATGTGTTATCAAGCAAAAGCTGATATTGTGATTCGACTAGCAGCGGTTAGTTATTCAGGTTTACTCACTCCAGTGGTAGTTAAACCCTTCAGTCAAACTGCTCCGAACGAGTTATGGTTTCACGTACCGGGAATCGCTTGGTTTTATGTCTTCAATGGGAATACTGTCCACATCATGCCAGAAGAAAATGCTGACATGCAGAGTATCCGTTTGTATGTATTAGGTACCTGTATGGGCGCCATTATGCATCAACGTAATCGGTTAATACTTCATGGTAATGCCATTCGGGTTGGCAACGAGTGTATAGTGTTTGCCGGTAACTCTGGAAATGGCAAGTCCACACTGGCAACAGCCTTTTATAAAAGGGGTTACCAGATATTATCCGACGACCTGGCGGTATTAGATGATAGTTTTAAAGTTCAACCGACTTATCCACAAATAAAAATTTGGCAAGATACTGCGAATAAATTTGATATCGACACTCAAGCGCTTACACGCATTCGCTACCATGTAGAAAAATTTGCGCTACCGTTAAACACCGACGGCTTTTGTGATACACCTTTACCGGTTAAAAGAATATATATACTCAAAACACATAACAAAGATACAGTTGACCTCGAAACCATTCGAGGTATGGATAAGTTCATGCCGTTAAAAGCACAGACATACCGCTACGGTCATCTCGAAGGTTTGGGTTTGAAACCCCAACACTTGAAAATTTGTTCAGAACTGGCGAATAAAGTAGAGTTAAAAAGAATCACTCGTCCCAAGCAAAAATTTTGTGTCGATGCATTAGTCAACATAATCGAAAAAGATCTTGAGCAAGAAAAATGTGTCGCTTGATGCAAAATACACAAAGACATAGTACAGAATTCTATTGGCTTGTTTCTTACCCAAAGTCGGGTAACACTTGGGTTCGTTTATTTCTTACGAACCTTATTTATGGGTCGGATAAACCTATTGATATCAATCAGATTGATGCTGGAACCATAGCCAGTGCTAGAGAGTGGGTAGAGCAGGCTTTGGATTTCGATATTAACGAGTTAAGTCACGACGAGATCGATCTACTGCGGCCAAAATGCTATCAGTGGTTATCCGAGCATACTTCGATCGAATCAGAAGAGAAATACCATAAAGTACACGATGCATATACATATGTTAAAACTGGTATTCCGTTGTTTCCTATGGAAGCAGCTAAAGGCGTAGTTTACATTGTCAGAAACCCACTGGATGTCGCGATTTCTTTTTCTCACCACTTAAATTGTTCGCTAGATAAGGCAATTGACAATATTATTGACCCAAATTTTTGCTTTTGTGACACAACTAGTAAGTTTTTCCCTCAATTTAGGCAGAAACTATTGGACTGGTCCGGCCACGTTAATAGCTGGTTGCATGCCAACATAGCCAATATATTAATTTTAAAGTACGAAGATCTTGTCGATGACCCAGAAACGCATTTTGCCAGATTAGCATCCTTTCTCGGTATTACCACAACCCATCAGGAGCTACGATCAGCTATCCAGAACTGTTCGCTTAAGCTATTGCAATCTCAAGAAGACGAATTCGGGTTTATCGAACGCCCCGCAGCATCTCAACGATTTTTCAGGAAAGGTCTGGTTGGTGAGTGGCAATCTACATTATCTCCGCAACAAGTAGCAAAAATCGTGGATACCCAAGGTCAAACAATGAAAAAGCTTGGTTATCTGGACGACAAGACTATGTCAGTCAGTACAGGCACCGACACAGAAGCACTAATAATGGAGTAGGGAACACCTATGTGTAGAATTATTGTTGCTGTTCTTTTTATAGCATCAACTAATAGTTACTCCGGTAGCTACGATGTTCACTCCTATGCAAATGGCAGTATTTTCGCTGCAAAGTATGAAGAGACAGGATTTAAAGACGATATAACATTTAACTCTGTTTACGGCAGGTTTGGCGCAACTATTGATCTGTATGTATCCATGGAATGGCGAATAGGCACCTCATTGCAAGATGAAAGTTTTGAAACTGACGAAGCAAGTGTAGATATTAGTCTGGATACATTTTATGGCGGTTATTTGTTGGGTCGTATCCCGGTCACTAACCATATTTCACCGTATGCGGTTATTGGTTACACGGAAAGTAAGTTTGACTTTAACAACGGCGACTTTTCTATGGCACTGGAAAAGTCGGACACTTCCTTCGGTTTGGGTGTGGATATTTTTGTAACCAAACGCTGGGGGATTAATGCTGAGTATATGCGCTATATAAAGGAAGATGGCATAGAACTTTCTGGACCATAGTTAGGGTATATCTATTTCTTTTAGTGTCAGCTTGTTGTTTTCGAAAGCTGTTAAAAAATAGTCCATCAGCTTGGTTGAGTTTAACTGATGGACTTCCACTCCCCAATTGAAATTGCCTTCTAATAACACGATGCCCTGATCACTGATAGCTAGATCCCAACCAACTGTCCTGACATCTGGACAGATATTGTGAGCTGCTTTGGTAAATGCTTTTATACTTTCCCAGTCGGGTAAGCGTTTTTCGTTCAGCAGGTTTAAAAGGTTTTTGATGGTGCTATCCTTGATCGGTAGCCGTTTAATTTTGTCTATTTTCCCAGTATTGGCGTTAATATACATAGGAATGATTCGACTGTTGTTCTTACCCGTAGGGAGCTCTAAAACTGCACAGAGAGGGTATACATCTCCCTTAGTTCTACCCGTAATGAGTCGAATAACGATAAGGTCTGTATCTACACCCAAAGATGTAAACCAAGCACTATTTTTCAATAAATGCTGGATTAAATAGCTTCGCTTACTAAGTTGACCTTGAATAAAACTCTGTATGCAATCAGCACTAGTGAGTGTTTGGGTATTTGGTTGTTCTAACCGGTACTTGTCTCCGTTTTTTATGTAATTCAAAACAAAGCAGTTTTGCTTTCGACTTCCATTTATAGGTTTAAAAAAAAGCGATTTCTTCTGAAACAATATACTCTCATTCGGCTTTCCGTCGATAAATGTCTTTTCGACCTGTGGCACGGAAGGCAAATCAGCAAGTTGAAGCTTTTCAGCAAAAAACTTTTTATCCGTTAAAAATGCTCGACTCTCCGCACTAAATTGTTGGGAGAAAGCCTGGTGCCAAGCGGGTAATTCATGGGTATAAATAAAGTCCGGCCATTGGTGTTTATTATTCAAATACAGTTGATATCGATAATAGAAACGCGGCGGTACCGAGTGAAGCAAAGCATGTTTTAACACTCCAAGAAATTGCTTCAAGTATGTAATGTGATATTCATCTTGGATTTGCTTTCTATTTCGCAACCAACAAGTCATGCACTGCCACCAACTATTAAACATATACCAGCAGAAAAAGCTGAGAACGGCGACAGGTAGCCAAATGATTTGAGGCGATTTTTTTAAGCGGTGAAATAACACACGTTTGTGGAGTTGGATACTTTTATGATCGGAGAACAGATAGCGCCAGCTGAGAACGGCGCAAGGGTGCTTGGGTAAGCAATACTGTTTGAGTCTACGTCGCCATACATCACTGAGCATGGTTTTTTACCGGCGTTTGAAGCAAATTATTTTTATTGATTAGATTGGTTCTCTACCCAACACTTCGAGGAGAACCAATCTAATCTACACAGCTTAGCTTAATGGCTCCAGTTTTGCGTATTGCAGTACCAGCCATTTAATTCCCTCGGTATTAAATTTAACCTGAACCCGCGCGCCATTACCCTGACCTTCAAATTGCAAAATTGTGCCTTCGCCAAATACTTGGTGAAACACCTGCTGGCCAAGCCCCAATCCTGGGTAATCTTGAGTTATCTCCGCAGTATTGACCTTCTGCGCATAGGAAACAGGACGGGATATGGCCGACTTGATTCTCACTTCCTGAATATATTGGTCTGGAATTTCCCGCACAAACCGAGACAGCGCATTAAAGGTGTCTGTGCCATGCAGGCGTCGACATTCTGCATAGGTCATCACCAGTTTTTCCATGCCCCGGGTGATTCCTACATACGCCAGTCGACGCTCTTCTTCCAGCCGACCAGGTTCTTCGGCGGACATTTTGTGCGGAAACAAACCTTCTTCCATCCCGGCTAAAAATACTAACGGAAACTCCAAGCCTTTAGCCGAATGCAGGGTCATCATTTGCACCGCATCTTCAAAGTCATCGGCTTGCGCATCACCAGCGTCCAGCGCTGCGCTGTCCAGGAACTCCTGCAATGGCGTCAGGTCACTTTCTTCTGCTTCAAAGGCTCGACAGGCGTTTACCAATTCCTGCAAGTTTTCCACACGAGCCTGGCCTCGTTCACCTTTTTCTTTTTGATGGAAATCCAACAAACCACTGTTGCGAATAACGTGTTCTGCAATATCCGCCAAAGCCATACCGGTAGTGGCTTCCTGAAGTTCATCCAGTAAAACCAAAAATCCTTTAAGCGCGTTAGTCGCTCGCGCTGTAAATACCCCGTGATTGACTGCACCAACGGTGGCCTGAAACATAGAGCAACCTTGTTCCCGAGCCATCATGCGGATGTCATCCTGAGTTTTGCTGCCGATACCACGGGTGGGCGTATTAAAAACCCGCTCAAAAGCCGCATCATCGTGTCGATTACCCAACAACCTCAGGTATGCCAGAGCATTGCGAATTTCCATACGTTCATAGAAACGTTGGCCGCCATATATCCGGTAAGGCATCCCATCGCGTAAGAACGCTTCTTCCAGTACCCGGGACTGGGCATTGGAACGGTACAATATGGCTGCATCGCTGTAGTTATTACCTTGGTTTACCCAAGTCCGAACACGATCAACAATATAACGCGCTTCATCCTGCTCGTTAAAAGCAGCGTACAAATCAATGGGCTCTCCGTCAGCATCAGAGGTCCATAGGGATTTACCCATCCGATCAGCATTATTCTCGATCACCGCATTGGCGGCTTTTAAAATTGTTCCTGTGGAACGATAGTTCTGTTCCAAGCGAGTGATTTCTACTTGCTCGAAGTCTTTTTCAAACTTTTGAATATTTTCGATTCGCGCACCGCGCCAACCATAAATGGACTGGTCATCATCCCCCACAGCAATCACTTTGCTGGTTTGGCCCGCCAAAACTCGCAACCAGGCATACTGTACGGCATTGGTGTCCTGAAACTCGTCCACTAATATGTATTTAAAACGGTTTTGATAATGCTTGAGTAGGTTGGCATCTTTCAGCCACAACTCGTGGGAACGTAACAGTAACTCGGCAAAATCCACCATACCACCACGTTCACAGGCTTCTTCGTAGGCGGCATATACCATCTTCATGGTGGTTAAATAGGGGTCATGACCTTCGGTAATGTGCTGTGCCCGTACCCCTTCATCTTTCTGACCGTTAATAAACCACTGGGATTGCTTAAATGGCCAGCGGCTATCATCCAGGTTCAATGCTTGATAAACCCGTTTTACTACACGGAGCTGATCATCACTATCGAGAATTTGGAAGTTTTCCGGTAATCCCGCTTCATGCCAATGAGATTTAAGTAACCGATGGGCAAGGCCATGGAATGTTCCCACCCACATACCTCGCAACATGGAACCGCCCGGAGCAGCCTGCAGCAAGGAAGACAAGCGTTCTCGCATTTCCCGAGCAGCCTTATTGGTAAACGTTACCGCCAGAATTTCATGAGGTGACACACCTTCCACTTGTACCAACCAGGCAATACGGTGAACAAGTACGCGGGTTTTACCACTACCAGCGCCAGCAAGTACCAGTTGATTTGTGGGGGGCGCACAAACGGCCTGCCGCTGCGCATCGTTTAAGTCATTGATAAGTTCGTTTACGTCCATGGGCGGGAATTGTACCAGAGACGGATAAGAAAAAAGGGCCCTTAGAGCCCTTTTTTATGTATATTTATACAGATGTTATGTTTAGTGGACTTTTTCTTCCGCATCCATTATTTGTATACCACCTTCAGGCGTATTGGTTTTTTTAACTTGCTCTGGCGGGTTACCAACAATGACATCGACACCTGATACCCTCAAAAGCCTCTCGCCTTCATGTTCCGTCTCGAAACTCAAAGCTATAGAGTAATACCCGTCTTCTTCAGTGGTAACAGGAATAGTGATAGATAGGTCACCCTTACCAATTTCATATACCCAGCTCGTTACTTCAGGGTTAAGCCCTTCGGCCTTAATCAATTCAGCTTTGAGTACACCGGCTTTCAACCCTGTTGCGATACTTAGCACAATTTTTTCTGCGGAATAAGCCGGCAGGCGAATGGGAGAGACTGTCCGAATGACGACATTCGCACCTGGCTTTACATATTTCTCAGAATGCACTTCATGCTGTTCGTTAACTGCATCAACCGTCCCGGGGGATTGCTTGGAACAACTGCATAACAGCAAGCAAGCGGACGACAATACCAGGACAAGCTTTTCTTTTTTTAGAAGAAGGGTCATATCTCTATCCTAAAAATAAATTAGTTAACGGTAACATTGTGGCAAATATATCCACCTGTCCCACTATCATCATCAACATTTTCTCGTTCAAAAAGCTCGATAACGTAGTTCCCCACCTGGAGGGTACCAACACCGGTTTCAATGTCAGAGTCATTTGAAACAAATGTAGCGATCAGTGTTCCCTTACTGTAGATAAACATATCAGGGTTGGAATTTACTCCGGATACACCCGTTTTCGCTGCCGTTACTGTGTAATTGCCGCCACTGGAAATGGTTACCGAAATAAAGCGCCTGTTAGATAGCTTATTGCTCTCTCCGTCGACGTTACTTGAACATACATTGACCGTATTGCCATATGTCAAAGTCTCATACACTGGCAGGTTGTATGAATTGCCACCATTGACGGTTTCTCCTGCACCATAGTTACCCGAACCATTGACACCGTGATTACTTGCGAGGATATTGATCTGACCATCAACAGAACTGGAGGTTAACGTTTTTAACTGATTAAGAAATGGAAATATACTAATTTGAGCATCATTATTTTTGTAATCTGAAGCAGTGATGGCCTGATAAATCGGAGAAAAACCCAGCTCAACAGAATCGCCAATCTCAGCCGTATCGTCATACAGGTCATATATTAAGCGTTCAACAGTTCGTTCGCTAAACCAACCTTTATTGCTATAACTGTTGCTCTCAAAATTAAGTTCAAAACCACTCGCATCTCCCAGACCACTCGTATCTCGATAGGTGCCGGTTCCAGACACTATTCCTGTAAACGCATTGGCGATTCCTTCACTAAAGGCCAAACGAAAATCCAGTTTTTCACCCCCGCTGTGCGATCCACCAATGCTGTCGGATCGGGAGATGGTGTCTTCTAAATAGTGGAAAAACTCATGCTGAATAACACTTCGATCAAATTCATCGGTATCGGAATTAGCCCCACCCAATATATACATATTGTTTTCACCACTGTCATAGTAGGACGTACCAATAGTGCTTTCGTTATTATTAACACTCCAGCGCAATTCAGAACGGATAAGCTGAATTGAGTTATCCGCATTGAGCAAAAACACCAAGGCTTCCTGAACGGAATCGAGAATGGCAAAAGGTGCAGCAACCCGAGTTCCCGTATAACTTGAGCTACCCCAACCCGTTGGCGCATTCAAATCACGAATAGAATCGGTTGTTCCAGAACTCAGCAAACTGCCCTGCATAGCATAGACTGCATTGCCGCTCGTATTATCCGTTACAGAGAAATCCCAAGATGCAGTCCCTGTCCTCTTCATTTCTGCCAACACTCTCACTCGGTAACTGGTGTTTGGCGTAACATTAAACTGGTACTGACCAAGGTCATCTGTCGATGTAGACATCACAACTTGCGACGAGGCGTTAAGTAGCTCAACCGTGATCCATTTAAGAGGCGTTCGAACCTCATTATCATGATCTAGCCCATAACCAATCTCACTAGGCATAACCCTATCGTAGGTAACCGTACCAGATAACGTTATTCCACCAGACCCGGACGAGCTACTGGAACTTGACGAAGAGCTGGAGCTAGAACTACTGGTACCAGCTGAGCCCGAAGTCGATGACGATGAACTGGAGGAACTTGATGAAGAGGACGAATTAGAGCTTGTTGAGGAACTTGAGCTGCTGGAAGAGGTAATAGGCCCACTACCACCGGATCCACCACCACCGCAACCAACGGTGCCTAAACAAATCAGTGCGACAATAACGCCAATGTACTTGGATAGCTGCATTACAAAATAACTCCGGTCACATATTTTGGGGCCAATCACTTAATCATAGGTGAAATCAACAACCTCCGTGTGGCTGCTCAGCACAAACTTGAGAAAACAAAACTGTCATGAGCTACGACAAACGATAAAAAATTCCGTATTTCCATCGCCACCTTTAATCACACTCTCGAAGTAATTTGACACCGTCAAGCCCAGAGAGGTTACCGCTTCTCTGATTTTTTCTTCAACAATTTGGTAGAGATC
The DNA here is from genome assembly GCF_032773895.1 of Teredinibacter sp. KSP-S5-2. Taxonomy (NCBI): domain Bacteria; kingdom Pseudomonadati; phylum Pseudomonadota; class Gammaproteobacteria; order Cellvibrionales; family Cellvibrionaceae; genus Teredinibacter; species Teredinibacter sp. KSP-S5-2. Next base: position 4,536,192 of record NZ_CP120416.1, read on the forward strand.
GCTATGTTTCACCATTCCCCCTTTACCGATTCCCTCTGGCCCAACTTCAAATTGGGGCTTCACCAAGCTGATTAGGTGTCCGCCCGATTTCATAAACTGGATCAATCGCGGCAGAATAAGGGTTTGTGATATGAAGGAAACGTCCATCACAATAAGGTCAAACTCCCTGATTCCCGCATCACGTATATGGGTAAAATCGAGTTCGCGCGCATTAATATTCTCATAGCAAAATACTCTGGGATCCGATGCCAGAGCTCTAACCAATTGACTATGACCCACATCGACTCCCACTACTTTTGATATTCCATGCTGCAGTAAACAGTCTGTAAACCCGCCGGTAGACTGACCCACATCCAGAGCACACATACCATCAAGGCTGATATCAGCTTTTCTTAATGCAGCTTCGAGTTTTAGGCCAGCTCTCGATACATATTTTTGAGTATCGCTGGCACTTACTTTAAGTTCGGCGTCTTCTGCGATTTTCTTTGATGCTTTGCTGCAGATTTCCCAATCACCGGCTATCTTAACTTCTACTTTTCCTTCGGAAATTAGGGCCTGAGCATGGGTTCGGGAATGGCAGAGGGCTTTGTTTACAAGAAGGGCGTCCAGTCTAACGGATTTCATACAACATCTTTATTCGAGTGGTTTGCTGGGGAGTGTAACAATAAACTGGCTACCTTCTCCATACACGCTTTCCACGTGGATAGTACCTCTCAATAGCCGTACCAGTTCTTCCACCAGTGCCAAACCTAACCCTGTACCAAGTATGCCTTTGTTTTTTTCATCTTTTATTCTTTGGTAGGATTGGAACAAACCACTCAATTGATCTTCTGCAATACCTATACCCGTATCTTCAATTCGAAATTCAATAGAGCGTTTTTCAATTATTGGCTCAACAATACACGTCACATTACCTTCTTGGGTATATTTTACTCCGTTGGAGATAAGGTTAAGCAATATCTGTCTAAGCTTGCGTTTGTCGGTGACAATATCCAAATTCCCCGGGCATATAAACTCGTAGATAAGCCCCTTGTTGGCCGCAAGGGTACGCATTTGCTCATCGATTTCAGATAGCAGTTCCTGTAAGTCAAATTGCTCTAACTCCACAGTCATTTTTCCGGCTTCTATTTTCGATATGTCCAGGGTATCGGAAATCTGGTCATTTAATTGCAGCCCGGAGTTTTTGATGGTTTTCAGCAACCGTAGATCTTTTTCTGATAAATTTTTGCTCGCTCGCCACAAAAGCACATCGGCAAATCCAACAATCGCATTTAAAGGCGTTCTGAGTTCATGCATCATTTTTGCGTAAAAATCTCTACGCGATCTTTCCCTTGCCAGACGCGCTTCCTCTTGCGCCCTCTTTTGTTCTGAAATATTGATAGCGTAGCCAAGAATAGTTATTTCGTCTTGAATAACAACCGGTTGAAAATACCAGGAAAACCAACGGCCCAATACATTGACTTCAACCGATGATATTGTTTTCTTTTGCTCAACACATTGACGGCAGATTTGTTGAAAATCCACAGGAAGAATTCGGGCTTGCCCTTCATCTGAAAATCCAAAACTGACCAGGTGTTCCTGCATTGCTTCGTTACTAAATATTAAATATCCTTCCCGATCAAATTCCGCGATGGGGTTGGGGCTATTGTTAATATAGGCGGCAAACTTATCGAGTTCGGCTCGGTTATAATCCAGATCCCGATTATCAATAAAAGTCAGGATGTATTTTATCGTCGGATCTTCAGGAAAATGAATAATACGATAATCCACACCGATGTATTCACCATTCATTTTGTTCCAAACCGCCGATATCACATCCGTGTTGCTATAGTTACCCGCACCGTTGAAAGGGCAATCTTCTTCAGAATGCTGGAGATTTCGAATATTTACACAAAGTACATGGTGGAGACTTTTTTCTAGCAGGTCATTTTTTCCTGCCTGCAATAGATTCAAACCGGTTTCCGATACGTCAACAATTTTATGTTGATGATCAACTGCAATAATTCCGTCCGGCCAAATTTTTGCCCACTCTTTTAAGGAACTGCCTAGATCTTTAGTACTCACCTAATCTACACCAAGTCATATTCTGAATGGAACTTTCTTTCTGGATCGTCTATAGCACTGTTCGGATCTAAAATGGATTCTATGGTTCTTTTAGTATCCTCATCGGTTTGTTGACTCAAATTTATTTTTAGGGGTTTTTGCAAAACGCGTTTTTTATTGTCGTAATAGATAATAATCGTAGGAAGCAACTGTGATTTACTGTTTACTTCATACACCACGCCGCTTTCTCCGGTATTTAATTTTACTGCCGTCGTCACCGGATAGATACCAAGCATCGAAATCATGGCGGCAACAGCATCAACGTCAAAAATACCTTTTTCAGCCTGAATATACAGTTCTCTTAGCGCATTATTTGGCAACATACCTGGCCTGTCTTGCAGCTGATGAACACATTCATCATAGTGATCAGCAACAGCGAGATACATCGTTAAGGGGTGTAGTTGATCCGCAGTTAGGCCTTTTGGGTAACCGCTTCCATCAAGGCGTTCATGGTGCTCACGAATAATTCTTGCACATGTTTCCGATATACTTTTTTCCGAAACAATATTTAGACCAATCTGAGGGTGTGCAGCTAATAATTTTTTTTCTGTTTGCGTATAGGTTTGACGTTTACCCATTAGGTTGATGGGTAAACGTGCCCAACCAGCATCGTGGAGCAGGGCGGCCAACCCTAATATTTCTGTCTGTTCCTTATCCAGCTTTCTTTCCATTGCAATATTCAAAACCAGGCAAAATGTACTAAAGCAATGATCGGCAATTTTTTCAGCTGTGCGTGTTAGATGGACCAAACTCATAAGAGCTTGGTTGTTACGGCTTAAACTCTCAATTGTTACGTCAACTAACGGGGTAATATCATCGAGCGGAACGGGGGTGTTGTTACTAATCTGGTTATGTATATCAGTAATGACATGCCTGACCTTGTTACGAATACTTAATGCAACTTTAAGTTCCTGATTCATCGAAGAAGGCGAAGATAAATCTTGATCTTCTTCTGGCTTGTCTAGTGTTTTCTTATTCTCCTCTGGTTGGGAAGTTGAATCGGGATTATCGCTCGGTTTATTCCCTTTTTTAATATCAATTAGCAGATACTTAACACCGGCTTCACGTAACTTCTGAATATCTTTTTCTGACTTTATTAAACGGTTATGACGCACGAATGGGCTATCGATCCACGGTATATCCATGTCTGTGATGTACATGCCTATAGCCAGCTGCTCTATCGCAATCTTGATTACGGATTGGTTAGATTTCATTCTCGTCTCATACAAACAATTATCACTGCCACATAGAGATGCTGTGGTGACCTCATTCAGTATAGACCCCAAAAAGTCACGCTCTGGCGTCAGATAATGAAAGTTTGATCTAAAGAAACAGAATTTTTGCTAAGGAGAGGCAAACGTAGATGAGAGTTCGTACTTAGGTATTCCAAGAAGCAACACAGAAAAACCTAAAGGCTTTTCCATGTTGCCAAACGGAAGCCTATTTTTTTCTTGGGCGATCCCAGTTGTCATGGTTTTCTTGTCGAGCTCGGTTTATTGCCAACTGGCCTTGCTCAACGCCTTTAGTGATGACGGAGCCTGCACCAATCGTCGCACCTGTCGCAATCGTTATGGGCGCAACCAATGCAGAGTTGGAACCGATAAACACATCGTCACCGATATTTGTTTGGTGTTTTTCTGCGCCATCATAGTTACAGGTAATGCATCCCGCACCAAAGTTAACACCTTCGCCAACTTTACTGTCACCAATGTAGGACAAATGGTTAGCTTTGGTATTTTTACCAATAGTTGAGTTTTTGGTTTCAACGAAGTTGCCCACGTTGACGTTCTCAAGCAGTTCTGTCCCAGGCCTTAGCCGCGCAAATGGTCCAACAACACAACCATCTGATACTTTCGAGCCCTCGATAATACTGTTAGCTTTAATAATGGTATTAGAAGCAATAACAGAATCCCGGATCACACAATTTGGGCCTATGGTAACGTTATTGCCAAGTATCACGACACCTTCAAAAACACAGTTGATGTCGATTAAACAGTCGTGGCCCGTAGTTAGCGAACCGCGTAAATCAAAACGCCTTGGGTCGATAATGGAAACACCATCCGCCATCATTTTTTCGGCGATACGAGCCTGGTAAATACGTTCAAGTTCAGCCTGCTGCTTACGATTGTTGACCCCCATCACCTCTGCTTCATGGTGAGGGTGGGCGGCACGTACTTCTATCCCGTCAGCAACCGCCATTTCAATAATGTCGGTCAGGTAGTATTCGCCCTGAGCATTGTTATTCGATAACTGAGGCAACCATTTGATTAGGTGCTTGCCTTTAAGCGCCATGACCCCGGTGTTGATTTCGTTAATCTCAAGTTGCTCTTTGGAAGCATCTTTCTGCTCCACAATGGCTTCGATCGACCCAATGCGGTTACGAACAATTCGCCCATAACCCAATGGGTTCGCCAGAGTCACAGTCAACAGCCCCATTGAGGTTTCAGATACCACGCTCAACAACTGACGAAGTGTATCGGATTCAATCAGGGGAACATCACCATATAGAATCAGTACAGCGGCTTCTTCGCGGATAAACGGTAGAGCTTGCTGAACGGCATGCCCCGTACCCAACTGCTCTATCTGTTCCACGAAATTGAGACCCTGGCCATCCAGCTCTTCATAGACCTGCTCAGCACCGAAGCCGACTACAACGTTGATATTATCTGCGTTGATTTCCCTTGATCGATCGATCACGTGAGACACAAAAGGTTTGCCCGCAATAGGGTGCAATACCTTGGGTTTATTGGAACGCATGCGCGTGCCTTTACCGGCAGCAAGAATAACGATATCGAGCACTTAGTATTTCTCCTTAAAAGTGTCCAACAAATTTTTAGTCTATCTAAAATGCAAAAAGGCGGCATAAGCCACCTTTTTGTTATTGTTCTATTTACAGATTACCCACGGAATCAACGAAGTGTTCATGTTTATCCCGCCTTATCATCTGTTAGCGAACCTTTCTACGAATCGCTTGCAGGGTTCTCAACTGAGCCGCCGCTTCTGCTAACTGAGCTGCCGCTTTTGAGTAGTCGATGTTATCACCCTGATTTGCTAATGCTTGTTCGGCTCTGGCTTTTGCTTCCTTAGCTTTCGCTTCATCCATATCATCTGCACGAAGAGCGGTATCTGCAAGAACAGTAACAACGTGCGGCTGCACCTCTAGAAACCCACCAGAGATGTAGTAGATTTCTTCCTCACCGTTTTGCTTTTTTATACGAACCGGCCCAGGTTGGAGTCCGGTTAACAAAGGCGCATGGCCATAGGTAATACCCAACTCACCTTCAGAACCCGTAGCAACAAGTATCTCGACCAGGCCGGAGTAGATCTCTTCTTCGGCACTTACGATGTCACAATGGACTGTTAAAGCCATATTCAATACCTTTTAGTCTAAAGAGCCGGAAACCGGCTCATTCTCCGCTACTTTGACCAATTAAGCTGCTTTTTCTGCGATTTTCGCAGCTTTTTCTACAGCTTCGTCAATACCACCAACCATGTAGAAAGCCTGCTCTGGAAGGTGATCATATTCACCAGCCAACAAGCCTTTAAAGCCGGAGATGGTATCTTTAAGAGACACATACTTACCTGGAGAACCAGTAAATACTTCTGCTACGTGGAACGGCTGAGATAAGAAACGTTCGATCTTACGTGCACGACCAACTACTTGCTTATCTTCTTCAGAAAGCTCGTCCATACCCAAGATAGCAATAATGTCTTTCAACTCTTTATAGCGCTGAAGAACAGATTGCACACCACGGGCAACTTCATAGTGCTCTTGACCGATAATAAGCGGGTCAAGCTGACGGGAAGTAGAGTCCAATGGATCGATCGCAGGGTAGATACCTTTCGCAGCAATATCACGGCTCAGTACGACAGTTGCATCCAAGTGAGCAAACGTGGTTGCTGGAGACGGGTCAGTCAAGTCATCCGCAGGCACGTATACCGCTTGGATAGAAGTAATCGAACCAGTCTTAGTGGAAGTAATACGCTCCTGAAGTACGCCCATTTCTTCGGCTAGAGTAGGTTGGTAACCTACCGCAGATGGCATACGACCTAAAAGTGCAGATACTTCGGTACCCGCAAGCGTGTAACGGTAGATATTGTCGATGAACAAAAGTACATCTTTACCTTCATCACGGAATTTCTCCGCCATAGTCAAACCGGTCAACGCAACACGCAAACGGTTTCCAGGTGGTTCGTTCATCTGACCGTAAACCATGGCCACTTTAGACTTAGTAAACTCATCTACGTTTACAACGCCAGATTCCTGCATTTCGTGGTAGAAGTCGTTACCTTCACGAGTACGTTCACCTACACCGGCGAATACAGAAAGACCACTGTGCTCAAGTGCGATGTTGTTAATCAATTCCATCATGTTTACGGTTTTACCAACACCCGCACCACCGAACAGACCAACTTTACCACCCTTAGCGAATGGACAAACCAAGTCAACAACCTTAATACCAGTCTCAAGTAGTTCTGTTGCAGAAGACAACTCATCATAAGCAGGCGCTTTACGGTGAATAGGCATACGCTCTTGTTCACCAATTTCGCCACACTCATCAATTGGGTTACCCAATACATCCATAATGCGACCAAGCGTTGCTTCACCCACAGGTACCGAAACAGGTGAACCCGTATTTTCTACGGTCATACCGCGGCTTACGCCTTCAGAAGCACCCATAGCAATCGCACGAACAACACCATCACCTAGCTGTTGTTGAACTTCCAAAGTCAGGTTTCTTTCCGTTACCTTCAATGCGTCGTAGACTTTAGGCACAGAATCACGTGGGAATTCCACGTCGATTACCGCACCGATGATTTGTACGATACGTCCGCTACTCATTTTCGCTTCCTCGTATACTCAATATGTAAAAATTAATATTCTTTCTGGCGTTGTTGCGTCTGATTAAACAGCCGCAGCACCACCCACAATTTCCGATAGCTCTTGTGTAATCGCGGCTTGGCGGGCTTTGTTGTATGCCAGCTGCAATTCACCAATGAGTTCGCCGGCATTTTCTGTTGCGTTCTTCATTGCAATCATTCGTGCAGCTTGTTCACAAGCACCGTTTTCCAGAACCGCCTGATGTATTTGAGATTCGATATAACGAACCATCAAACCATCCAACAAGGAGTTTGGGTTAGGCTCATAGATGTAATCCCATGAGTGCTTATGCAGCATCTGGTCATCATCAGCCTTTAGCGGTAGTAACTGACGAACAGTTGGTTTCTGGGTCATGGTGTTAACAAATTCATTTCCCACCAAGAAAACCTTATCCAACCGACCTTCGACAAAACTATCCAACATGACTTTTACGCTACCAATCAAGTCGGATATGGAAGGTTGTTCTCCCATGTCACGAACGCTGGCGACGATGTTCCCGCCCACACTACTGAAAAATGAAGCACCCTTGGCACCGACCATGCACAAATCGACATCAACGCCTTTATCTGCCCACTCTTTAGAGTGTTGGATTACTGTTTTAAAGAGGTTGATATTTAAACCGCCACACAATCCACGATCTGTGGATACCACAATGTAACCGACTCGTTTTACATTGCGTTCATTTAGGTAGACGTGTTTGTATTCCGGATTACCAGCCGCCAAGTGGCCAACAACAGCACGTATACGCTTAGCATAAGGCTTGCCCGTTTCCATACGGTCCTGAGCTTTACGCATTTTACTCGCCGCAACCATTTCCATTGCGCTGGTAATTTTTTGCGTATTTTTGATGCTACCGATTTTGGTACGTATCTCTTTTCCGCTAGCCATAACTTTTTTCTAAATTAAAAATGACTTTCCGCGTTTTTGTTAAACAAAAACGCGGGCGCTTACAAACTCTTACCAAGTTTGAGTGGCTTTAAACTGATCCAAGCCTTCTTTAATACCAGCTTCGATGTCGTCGTTATAGTTACCAGTGCTGTTAATTTCCGCCATCAACTCTGCTTTTGAAGTGTTCATGTAAGAAAGTAGGGCACTTTCAAAGTCGCCGATTTTTGCAACTTCAACATCTTTCAGGTAACCCTTGTCAGCGGCATAAACAACAACCGCCATCTCTGCAACGCTTAGAGGGCTGTATTGTTTTTGTTTCATCAATTCAGTAACACGCTCACCGTGATCCAACTGGGCTTTGGTCGCATCATCCAGATCAGAAGCGAACTGAGAGAACGCCGCCAATTCACGGTACTGAGCCAATGCGGTACGAATACCACCAGAAAGCTTCTTGATGATCTTGGTCTGAGCAGCACCACCAACACGGGATACCGAAATACCGGCGTTCATCGCAGGACGAATACCCGCGTTGAACAGGTCAGTTTCAAGGAAGATCTGACCGTCAGTGATCGAAATTACGTTGGTAGGTACGAACGCAGATACGTCACCAGCTTGCGTTTCAATGATAGGCAATGCAGTCAAAGAACCGGTTTGACCTTTCACTTTACCGTTAGTGAAGTTCTCAACATAAGTTTCACTTACACGGGAAGCACGCTCTAGCAGACGCGAGTGCAAGTAGAAAACATCACCAGGATACGCTTCACGACCTGGTGGACGACGAAGTAGAAGAGATATTTGACGGTAAGCCCAAGCTTGCTTGGTCAAGTCATCATAAATAATTAGCGCGTCTTCACCACGGTCACGGAAGTATTCGCCCATGGTACAGCCCGCAAATGGAGCAAGGAATTGCATAGAAGCTGGGTCAGAAGCGGTAGCAGCAACAACAATGGTGTGTTCCATCGCGCCATGCTCTTCAAGCTTACGTACAACAGAAGCAACAGAAGATGCCTTCTGGCCTACTGCAACGTAAACACACTTAATGCCTGTGCCTTTTTGGTTGATGATGGCATCAACTGCAACAGCTGTTTTACCAGTCTGGCGGTCACCAATAATCAACTCACGCTGACCACGACCGATTGGTACCATGGTATCAACCGCTTTCAAACCAATTTGCACTGGTTGGTCAACCGATTTACGCGCAATTACGCCCGGCGCAATTTTCTCAATTGCATCGGTTTCTTTTGTTCCAATAGGGCCAGCACCATCGATTGGGTTACCCAACCCATCGACTACACGACCAAGCAGTTCAGTACCAACTGGTACTTCCAGGATGCGGCCAGTACATTTACAGGTCTGACCTTCCGCTACTGTTTGGTAGTCGCCCAAGATAATGGCACCAACAGAATCGCGCTCAAGGTTAAGCGCCATACCAAAGATACCACCTTCAAATTCAATCATCTCACCGTACATTACGTCGGCAAGACCATGGATGCGAATAACACCGTCGGTAACAGAAACGACTGTGCCTTCATTTTGGGCTTCAGTCGATACCGAAAGGCTTTCGATTCGCTGCTTAATAACTTCACTAATTTCAGAAGGATTCAGCTGTTGCATACTGTAATTCCTTAGCTTTTAATCGAGTTCTGTACAAATGCGCGTGCTATACGATGTACGGCAAACACTGAAAGCATCGAGCGTGCATTAAAATTAAGCTTCTTTACTCAGAGACTTAAACGCACCTGCACGAGCTCAAAAATTTTTTAGGCGTTCATCGCTTCAGCAAGTTTTGCCAAACGACCCCGCACCGAGCCATCGAGAACGGTATCCCCAGCGCGAATTAATGCGCCACCAATCAAGTCTTTGTCGACTTTAGTGATAAGAGACACGTCCCGGTCCAGTTTTTCTTTCAACGTATCCGCCAGCTTCTGCTCTAAAGAACTTGATATTGCATAGGCTGTGTAGACTTCTACATCGACAGTTTTTTCCTGTTCCGCTTTATAAAGCGCATATAGCTCTGTTATTTGTGGCAAAAGAAGTAAACGATCATTTTCTGCTAGCAGATGAATAAAGTTTGCTTGTTTGTCACTAATATCTTCGCCACAAATCTCAACAAACTTATCGCCCTTATCCACGGTCGTTAAATTTGGTGACTGAAGCATAGTTATAACTTGTTTATCTAGAGCTACAAGAGACGCCAGGGATAGGGCTTTGTGCCAACCATCCAGTTCCTTTGCATTCCGGGCATATTCAAATGCAGCTTTAGCATAAGGTCGTGCAAGAGTAATCAGTTCTGCCATTTGGCCCTCTCTTACAGTTCCGCTGCGAGTTTTTCTAGCATGGCTTCATGGGCTTTAGCATCAACTGAAGCACCAAGAATTTTTTCTGCACCCGCCAAGGCAAGAACAGAGACTTTACCGCGCAACTCTTCACGAGCCTGGCTAACCTGTCTTTCAACTTCAGCTTGCGCTTGAGCTTTTATACGGTCAGCTTCCTGGTGAGCAGCTTCTTTTGCTTCATCGACAATCTGTGCCGCACGCTTATTCGCTTGTTCAACAATTGTTGCTGCTTGCACTTTTGCTTCATGAAGTTGTTCATTTGAACGTTTTTGAGCAAGCTTCAGGTCTTTGTCCGCACGGTTTGCAGCTTCAAGACCTGCAGCAATACGCTCTTCACGCTCTTGCATGATGCCAAGCAGGGCGGGCCATACATACTTCATGCAAAATGCGATGAACACCAAAAAGGTCAGGGACTGACCAATAAGTGTTAAATTAATATTCACACCAACACCTCACTAGGTATTTATTTCAATGAGTTTCGAGTGGTGTTTATAGACCTGGCGCTACCGCGAAGATCAAGTACATGCCAATACCAACACCGATCATTGGAACCGCGTCCAATAGACCAGCCATGATGAACATTTTGCCCTGTAACGCTGGTGCTTGTTCTGGTTGACGAGCAGAAGACTCAAGAAGCTTGCCACCCAAAGCTGCGAAACCTAGTGCAGTACCAAGTGCTGCGATACCGATAAGAAATGCTGCTGCACAATATACAATTGCCTGTTCCATTTTTTACTCCTGATGAAAGTAGAAACTATAAAAAACTAAAAAGGATTAATGTTCTTCGTCATGAGAATCAAACGCCATTCCCATGTACACGATGGTTAACACCATAAAGACAAAGGCTTGAACAAGAATTACCAAGATATGGAATACCGCCCAGGCCCACTGTAAAACCCCACCTAACAAACCGATCAACAAACCAGCACCAAACATGATGGCAATAAGGATGAAGATAACCTCACCTGCATACATATTGCCGAACAAACGCAAACCTAATGAAACTGGCTTGGCAAGTAGTGAGATAGTTTCAAGTACGGTATTAACCGGGATTAACAGAATATTGAGGTACCACTTTTCTTTGGGAGCAAAGAAAGGGTGACAAGTGAGTTCTTTAATGAAGCCCCAAACGCCTTTTTCACGACAACTAAAGAAAATCATCATGAAGAATACAGATATCCCCATACCCATAGTGGCATTTGGGTCTGTTGTCGGTACGACTTTAAAGAAGAAATGTGGATCGCCGGAGATCTTTTGCGATACCCACGGAAGCCAATCAACTGGGATCAGATCCATCAGGTTCATTAAAAAGATCCAAACAAAAACGGTAAGTGCTAACGGGCCAACAAAGCGGCTTTTAAAGTGGAAGATTTCTTTAACGATACCGTTAACACCTTCAAACACAAGCTCAACGAAGCTTTGCAAACCACGAGGGGTGTCTGTTGTGGCTTTTTTGGCTACACGGCCAAAAACAAAAATAAATAGCACCCCAAGAAAAATACTCCAACCAATGGTATCCAAGTGAACAGCATTAAAGCCCATATCTTTGGCTTCTTCGACACTGTGAGCCATAGTCCAGGTCGCATTTTCCAGGACACTGCCGTCGTGGCGCTCATACCCTGCAGGTAGGCGACCATAGGTTAAGTTTTGTAGATGGTGCTGGATATAACCACTTGGAGTTAAGCCTTCGTTCGAAGCCATTGTTTACCTACTCTACCTATTAAATTCAACGTATACGTTTTTTATTCTTTGTTAGTTTCATCTAACTGCCGGCTTATTCTCATAGCAATAAACCATTGCAGGACAACCAAACAAATAAACCCCGCGAACAGCAATTTTGCGTCGAGAGGCTGAACATACTTCAGTACTGCTGCGAACCCTACCGCTGCTAAAGCAAGTTTGCCGGATTCGCCCAAGGAAAATGACCCGGCTACCCAACGAGCAGCTTTGGCTCCTGAGTAACGAAAGGCATAGTTAGTGAAATAGAGATTGGGCACGAGATATATCAGAGCCCCCAAAAGAAAGGAGTACCCCTGAACAGGGTCAAACCAGTAAACCAGTGTCGACACTGGAACAGTCAGCCCTAGCTGAAAAATCAGAGTGGTGCTTATTGGTGCTTTAACCATAGCGCTTAACTAAACTTTGCTATTCTTTTGGGTAGCAAAAAGCCACCCAGTATTTGACTACACAAATACGTACAAAACACCACAACCCCCCTAAGGGCTGGCTAAGCTTTTTTTTATCACCTGTTCTATATCTATAGAGCAGAAGCGTAAAAACCTTCTAACTTCTCAGCAGATATCGTCAAAATTCGGCTTATTTTGTATTTTAGTGAGTGTTTTTTAACACCCCTGCCAAATTCTGTGCCAGTTGTTACTCACTTTTTTCACAACTTGCCTTGAGGTCGGTCATTTTACCGGCATTCAAGCGGCAGAGATTATAGGGAGTAAGGGATGGTAGTTCAAGCGCCCATTTTTGTATCAAATAAATGACCTATTCTGGAGCACTCATCTAATCCCTTATATCTGACTGACTATTTTTTAGTCGTTTAGATGTAACTCTTCTGCAATACTCTGCCAACTAACATATTTAAAGTTTTGTGGTTCTTGGGGCATAAGGTTGTAACCATCCTGCACCACTATCACCCCTTGATGGAATTCACCACCAAAATCCCACCCCGATGCAGCTAAACCATCAGTTTCAGCAACACCATCAATTACCTTACTTCCATTAGGGGTAATCTTAAATGACCCTCGGTAAATAAAAGGTTTCTCAATATTAAACAAGGCATAGCTGTTATCACCCTGGCTCGAGACAACAACATAGTTACCGTAGTCGCTGTGAATAACATCAACGCCCTCAATATCATTAACCAGAATACTTCCTACCGGCTCAATCAACACTGGAATTGCGGCTTGTTCAAAATTCGCATCCATGTACCATAAACCTTTATCTTCTTCCCCCAAAAACAGCGTTCCCGTTAGATCATCAACAGCACAACCTTCCGGTTGGCTATTTAAGGCAAAACTTCTCACTAACTGACTTTCAATCTGTCCATCTTTTATGTCTAACGCGTATTGTTCATAACGCCCGTCTTTATCATTAATATACACATACGCCTTATCTCGTTTATCTTTATACATACAGATGCCATAAACCTGATTTAGCGTTGTTGCCGCGTCAGCTAACCAATAGACTTTTCTGGTTGATGGGTCGATAGAAAAAAGTGATATGTGATTATTTGACCGATTACTCGCAGCAACGATGTCCAACACGCCGTCAGATGTTATAACTTGCTGGCGTAGATCCACGTTATTCAGATCTCCAATTGGTAACGACTGAATTTCGTTGCCTTGGAAGTCGTATACATATAATCCTTGTTTTTTATTTGTCCCTAAAATTAGACTTTTTTCGGCGTCTTTTAAATTTATCCATATCGCGGGATCATCTGCTGTATCTCCCCATTGAGAAAAAGCGGAAGTTTCAACCAGTGCAGTAACATGACCAAATTCTTTAGATGCATGCTCGGTTGTTTTACCACTAGGGGATTGAATTTTCCCGTGAAAAATTCTTCCTTTTTTGTCCACAATAGATATGTGCAAATAATCGAGCTGTTCATTTACTGAAATTCTGCTTGCCGATATTTCCTGTGGAATTTGATAACGATGCCAAAACGCCCACTGTTGATTGACTTTTCTGTACATCGTTATCAAATTTGTTTCACCGCTTAAAACAAAAAGGTTTTCTTTGGCAATCGCGATAGAAGCTAACTCGCCAACAAGTTTTCCTTTTTCCGTATTGATGTCGACCAGGGTTCTTTCGAGCACACTTTCCGAATTCGCCGGATACGCCCAAACTCCCAGATTTTCTTCCATTAGGTAAAGCGTATCGGAAAGCGTGTCGGTAACACATACATCCGTTTTGGGTGGGAGGTTAAGTTGCTTAACATGAAGGTCAGTGAAATTTTTTCTCTTGGTATCGAAAACCCATCGGTTCTCACCGCCACCGTAACCATCAAGCAAAAATAAAAACAGGTTTCTTTGTTGGTCAACATGTGTACAAAACCCATCGATTATGAACTTGGGTGGTTGTATTTTATTGGCTGATGTCAGTTTCGCAGGCTCCACTTCGACATCAATGAATTTTATGGTGTTCAACTCTGTGTCAAGAGTTACAGCATAATTACCAAAGTCTGTAATATTAACTAACTCAATAATTTCATATTTACCTTTAAGATTAGCCAGTAGATTTCCCTGGTTATTTAAAAGTAACAGTCCGTATTGTTCGCTACTGGCGATAAAATAATTTTTATTGTTAACTGTGAACTCTTGAACGGTATTGATATTGTGTTGCTCACCTAACAGGGTCAGATTCAGAACTTCAGGCTGACTCAGGCTTTTATCTTGCTTGGCGCAACCGAAAAGGTAAATACTAATAATTAACGCACCAAAGAAAACGGATATTTTTTTTAAAGCTGTCATATAAAATTTCACAATCCGGCACACCTTTAAAACCTGGATATACTTACACCAAGACGGTAATTTGTCCCATACTCTTCAAACTGCGCATTGAATCTCTTTTCTCCTTGATAGGCATAGTAGGGCTCATCATTTAAATTGACTCCCTGAAAGAAAACCTGGAAATTTTCCGTAAAGTAATACCGCGCTAATAAATCCATAGATAGGTGACCGTCAACGTAGATATCTTCGGCATGGTTTTCCATATCATTGATTTCCGTTAGGTATTTAGACTTATAATTCGTAGCCAGACGGATACTGAATTTACTGGTTTCATAGCCTAATGCCAGATTGGCAACCAAATCAGATTGATGGGGCAGAGAAATCGTCCTAGAGTAAACATTATTGTTTGAAATTTCCGCTTCCGTATCGGTATAGGTTATATTGCTGGTGACCAAAAACCCATTCCATGGTTTAGGTAGCTCGCTGAATGATTTTGAAATAGAAAGCTCCATACCAATCAGGTCAGCGGATTCACCATTTTTATAGGTAATAGCTTCTTCATATTGTGGATAGATGCCATTTTCTCCCCCCTGATCAACCTGGTAGGTGAAGTTCTTAATATCTTTATAAAAAACGAATGCCGAAAATGCGCTGGCATAACCAACATAATGCTCTATTCCAAAATCAATATTTGATGATTGCAATGGTTTTAATTCAGGGTTACCAAATTCGGCTTCATTATCATCATTACGGGAGAATCCTGGACGCACCTGATCAAATTCAGGTCTAACTAACGAATTACTCCAGGCCATCCGCATTTGGGTGTTTTTACTCAATGAGTAACGAAGGTGAATGGATGGCAACATCTCATTGTTATTTTTTGCAAAACGTCGTTCGCTTATGGCTTGATCGCCATTTACCTCATCATAGGATTTTCCGCGAGCGTTAAAGTCTGTTTGTTCATAACGAATACCCGCTAATAGTCTCAACTTGTTGGTGTCGAGTGTACCCATTACATATCCGGCAAGAACATCTTCTTCGATGGAATAATCGTCAATATTGGAGTCTTCCTGAAGAATATATTGGTCAATGGAGTCATTCGGATCATCGTTGATGGATCGCGTTAACTCCGATTCCAATTGCCAGATGGCTGACGAACTGATTTCTCTTCCCATATCCGCATATTGATGGGTAACCTTTTTTCCAACAAACTGATCTAATGTACGCGAAGGATCTTCGAACGCCCAAAGGGTTTGATTGTTATTCTTTTCCCGATCCGAGTATTTAAATCCGAATTTAACCGATGCCTGGTTATCGGAGATAGGAAAGTTCTTGGTTGCATCAAGCTTTATACTATTTTCAGCGTCGTCAGTGGATTGTTTTTCTAACTCAATTTTATCTAATTCAAAATTGGACATATCTGTGGCCGATGTGTTTGTCAGGCCATAAATATAAATAACATCTCCAGCGGTATAGTAAATATCACTTATCTCACTTGCTCCATCACTTTCCGTCGTTAACGCATATTCAAATTGCGCATCAGAAATGTGATAGGGTGTTTTTTCACTCGCTTTGCTCAAGGCAATATTGTAGTCAAATTTCCATTGATTAAACTGAGTATCGCCACCAAAGCTTATCGAAGTGATTTTTTGAGTTTCTTCCCTGTCTTTTAAATCTCGGGTGATTTCCAACGCAGTCTCAGGTGTATTTCCTAATGGTTGCTGTGGTTCTAATCCATCTTGCCCTTGCCATACACCTTCTTCGTCATTGTATTTACCCTGTGTAAAGTCATATTCAATTCTGTTCCTTTT
Source organism: Teredinibacter sp. KSP-S5-2 (assembly GCF_032773895.1). Classification (NCBI taxonomy): domain Bacteria; kingdom Pseudomonadati; phylum Pseudomonadota; class Gammaproteobacteria; order Cellvibrionales; family Cellvibrionaceae; genus Teredinibacter; species Teredinibacter sp. KSP-S5-2. The sequence goes on from NZ_CP120416.1 coordinate 4,552,672, forward strand.
TTCGTTATCCGTATACTCACTATAAAGTGTACGTATAAACAAATTAGTTGAATCGCTGGGTTTGTAGTCAAAGTTCAGTGTCAAACCAAACCGTTCGCGACGAATTTCGTAATCCCTCAACTCAAAGCTGGTTAAAGAATCCTTATTCCAGGAACCACCAGTTTCGACATTATCTGAACCAAACTCCCGTTTAAACCAACTAACCGAGCCCGCAACCCCGAAGTTGTCCTTGTCACTATTAACGTTGTAGATATTTGATCCGGTAAGGGAAAGCTTTGGACTGGTGTTCTCTGAGTGATCGTCATAATTAACTTCAGCGGTTGTTTTCCAAAACAGGCCATTTCGATCAAACGCGGATAGGGAGTTTAAATTTATCGATCCACCTAGCGAATCCGCATCCATATCCGGTGTAAGCGATTTACTGACTTCCAGAGATTCTAATAAATCAGCAGGAATAACATCCAACGCAACCGCCCGTGTTCCACTTTGAGGGGAGGGTACACGTACGCCATTTATACTTACAGCATTGTAAGAGGGGCCCATACCTCGCACACGCACAAACCTTCCTTCACCCTGATCATTTTCCACAGAAAGTCCGGGTAGTCGCCGCAGTGCATCGGATGTATTGGCATCGGGGTACTGACCAATAGCGTCCGCACTGAGAATACTCATAATGGAATCTGCCGATCGTTCCTTATTCAAAGCCTTGTTGTAACTGGCGGCATGGCCTATGACTCGGGTGGTTTCAATATTTTCCACATCAGTTTTCAGTAATATCTGACCGAGCGTGTTTTCCCCGCTTTGAATATGTACCGTTTGGGTAATAGCGTGACTGCCACCGTAGCTGACATTAACGGTATAAATACCTTCAGGTAAGTTTTTAAAGGAGAAATGACCATTTTCCTGACTGCGAACTTGTTGACTTAATTCATTGATACGAATAACCACACCAGCTATTCCCGTATCGGGCGATTCGCTGGATACCACTGTGCCCTGAAGTAGGCCATCAGCCCCAGCAAGACCAGGTAAAAAACACATACCCAAAAAACAAAAATGTTTTTTTACCTTGAGTTCGCGTCCAAATTTAGCCATACGTAAAACCTCTAAAACCTGATTACTGTTTTTTAGATTATTCAAATTGGATTTGAAAAATAGAGTTCGGATATGACCAATTTGTTAACCAAGACGACAGTAATTTCGATCTAGGGCCCTATTTTGCTTAAAAAGCATTCTCTCTGACCTCAAATGACTTTATTTAAGGTGTAACAATGATTAATTTATATATCAATTTGTCAGTTTAAGATCGATTTATATCTGAATACTTTTAAAAACTCATGGATTTATAAAATGGGGTTGAGCTAATTCAACCCCCTCGGTTGAAAGGCGCTATTATCATTGATAATGGCAGAAATTTCCCACTTATATGCGTTGCTTCTTATGAATGGTTTTATACACAATGTAGTTCAATCTCATCTGCGTTGGCTTACTTGTCTGGTTTTATCCATCATTTTGGTTGCCCTTTTAAACATAGGGCTTGGTGACAGTAAACAATTACACTTGATTGATTGGCTGGATGTTATTTCGGAAGGCGGTGCCAGTTTAATGGTTCTGGCCTGGATTCTGATAATTTTTTCCAGCCGGCCAGCAGGGAGGGTGACAAATTTTTTAATCGGCGGTTTACTTGCTTTGTTTATTGCGCTCTTTCAGGATGCAATGGATGAGGGGTTTCACCCACGAGAGGGATCTTTCTGGCATATCTATTTGGAGTTTGGTTTATCAATAGGAATGGCGCTGATCACAATCGCTCTCTACCTCTGGCGAAAAGAACAATTAGTAATAAACCAACAGCTCAAAAACCGGGAGCGTCTGTTTCGGGAGCATACCTTAGTTGACCACCTTACTCAGATATCCGACATCAATTACCTAAAAAGCCAATTGCAGCGCGAACATGAAAAAGCTTTGCAAAGTAATCAACCTTTCTCCTTAATTCTTTTGGATATTAACGATTTCTATCTAATCAATCGAGAATACGGTGATGAAGAGGGTGATAACTTATTGCATTCACTATGTGAACTATTGATTTTAAACCTCGGCCCGGACGATTTAATTTGCCGTTATGCAGGAGATCGCTTTGCCGTTTTACTACCCAACCGAGACGAACAGGCAAGCAGGCAAATAGCAGGAGAGTTAGATCAGGCTGTCACCAGTTTTGCCTATAAGACAAAAAGGGGTGATCGATTATTTCTACAAGCCTGTTTTAGCGTTGTTTCTGGAGACGGGGATTCTCCCGAGCAGATTCTACAAAGAGCCAAAGATGAGTTAACAAAAGTAAAAACATTGAGCTCTTCAGGCGGCGACAAGTAATGAGTTCAACGGACAATAATTGGCAGATGGCGGCGCAAGGAAAATGGCTGGAAAACGACAGCCGTTTTATTCCTGCACATTGGTATCCCGCTCTACTTGTTGATCTGCTGGAAAGAAAAGGTGTAGACCCGAATAAAACACTCCGCAGTACTGGTATTTTTTACGAAGACATTGCTCAGGGTTCGCTATTAACTTCTCCAGACCAATTCGACTGTATTATTGGTAACGCAAAAAAGCACTTTGCGGTAAAGGATCTAAGTTTTATTTTTGGTCATACAATCTATCCAGGCAATTTGTCTTCTTTATCCAATGCAATCATGCATTGCTCTAATCTGGAAGATTTTTTTGACCTCTTCGATAACTTTTATTATGAATTGTGCCCTTATCTGAAACTAAAACCTGTGAAAATCGAGGGATATGTTGGGCTTGAGTTTCAGGACGCTTTTGGCGCAAGCCCTCATCGCAAGTTTTTAATCGAAGCTTTTATGACAGCATGTAAATCCGTGATTCGATGGCTTGCTGGGCGAAGCTTCCCATGGCGCTTTGAGTTTGATTATGAACAGCCAGGATACATCGAAGAGTATGAAGTTCATTTGTCTCACAAATTGTACTTTTCAAAACCTAAAACGATGTTTTTGGTGGAAGGCCCTTATCTAAATGAAAGCTGGCCAAATTCATCCAGTGTTATCTATTCTCAAGCAATATCAGAATTTTTGCGCAGCGAAAAAAGATTAAAAAGTGAAAGCTTTGTCCGTCTGGTGACAGAGTGTATTGAAGAGAATATTAAGACGCCGTTGGACTTGGAGAATACAGCTTCGACATTTGGCTTAAGTACCTCAACGTTTAAACGCAAGCTAAAGAAGCACGGGGTGAATTTTCAGAGACTGATTGATGACGTGAGAAGAAGTCGAGCCATTTATTTAATTCAACACGAAAAGTTAAATAATGAACAGCTCGCTAACTTCTTCGGTTTTCACGATTCAGCAAACTTTCGGCGATCGTTTAAGCGCTGGACCGGTAAGGTTCCTGGCGATTATAGAAATCAATAGTAGCAAGTCCTTATTCCATTCTATTTGACTAATAATATATAACCAAAGGACCGTATTGATAAAAATCCATTTTAGGAAGTTCATTCTCTGGAAATATCATATACCCATTTAAATGATTTACAATAACAGAGTAATCACCAATATTTTCAGCTTTAGCATATTTATGTCTTCTCAATGCATAAGTATTCGCATAGGTGATATTCATCATTTTATTTTTATTTTTAAATTCCTTTTTAGTTAACTCTACGTTTAACATCCTGTGGAACTGTTCTTCTACAGTTTGCATCCCTTCATTTATATATTTTTCAATATTTTCTTCTGTCCATTCAAACCTGACGGATGTTTTCTCAACTTCCATATACTCCATACTTTTTATTTTTTTTATTTTTTTCTGGTATTCAGGTTTTAGTTTGTATTCTTTTTCAGGATTTTTTTTTACTAACTCATAGTACTCTTTTTCAAGATTACCTATCTCCAGAGTTTTTTCTTCCTCCGATATTTTTTTGTTATAAATAATTCTTTGGGGAGATTGATAGGAGATAAAAAAACTTTTGGTTTTGGTTGACTTAGGATTTGGAAAGTACTCACCAGCCCAAACAACATAGAGAAGATTGTGATCCCTAGTCATAAAAAATCTAGCTCTAAGGTTAAGGTGACTTACTCCTTTAAACCTTTTATTCTTAAATTCTCTTACTTCCGGTGTTTCCTCTGACCTTTCCCATTTATTATTCACTGTAATCCAATCGGCTTTATCTACAACACGAGTCACAGATTGAGAAAACAACGCAGGAAAATCTATATTTTTAGTTTTTTCTAGATAATGCTGGTTTACCTTAGTATATGATCTTTTTTTTATTTCTTTTAACGACGGCGTTCCGATCCAGTACGCCGGTGGTACTCTGGGCATTACAAAAATGGTATTTTCGGTTGTATCTATGTATAGGTTTAAAGTTACGCCTTTATCTTTATCTTTTTGGCTAAAAAATTCGTCAAATGACAATGCATGTAGTGATATAAAAAAAAGAATTAACGACAGTACAACCCTAGACATGAATATCTCTTCAATAATTAAACTTAGTCTTGTTGATACCCTAGATGATTCAGTATCCCATCCAACTCATCCAGACTATTGTATTTAAGCACCAACTTTCCTTTACCTTTTGCGGTATGTTGAACAATTACCGGCACACCAACATGTTCACCAAGACCTTCTTCAAGGTGCTTCAAATCTGAAGTCACTGAAGGTTTCTCTTTACCCTGTTCTGCATTATGTGCCGACCGGGCTAAAGCTTCTGCCTGCCGAACAGATAGGCCTTTTGCCACGATTTGTCTGGCAACACTGCGTTGATGTTCTGGTTCTAATGTGAGTAAGCAACGTGCATGCCCCATTTCCAGATCACCATGTTCCAACATGGTTTTGATTTCGTCGCCCAAATTTAATAAGCGGAGTAGGTTGGTGACCGCAGTGCGGGATTTGCCAACCGCATCGGCAACCTGTTGTTGGGTCAGTTCAAATTCATCTTGCAATCGCTTAAGCGCAACGGCCTCTTCCATGGGATTCAAATCTTCCCGTTGGATATTTTCAATAAGCGCCATTGCGATTGCGGTTTCGTCAGGTACATCCCGAATAACCGCGGGTATTTTGGCAATTCCAGCTAGCTGGGTTGCACGCCAACGACGCTCACCAGCAATAATTTCGTATTTGGTATGACCATCTTCTTTGCCAATGGGGCGTACCACTATAGGTTGCATCACGCCCTGGCTTTTGATGGATTCTGCCAACTCTTCCAGCGCTTCCTGGTCCATGTCCCGGCGGGGCTGGTATTTACCCCGTTGCATGTATTCAACTGGAATATCTTTTAGCACGCTGTCTTCAAGTACCGAAGCGTCAGCTGCGACTTCAGTGGCCGCTTTGATCGCATCAACCGGGTCAGATCCTTTGTTTGCTCCGGTCAATAGTGCATCCAACCCTCGACCGAGCCCTTTTCTTTTTACCATTTTGAATCCTATAAGAGGAAAACTGTGAAATTATGACTTTAAAGGATAGTACCTGGAACCAGCAGGTACGACTCAATTAGCTGGCTGTTGCCAGTTCTTGCATTGCGGCTTCATTCCGACGAATGATTTCACCGGCCAGGGCAATGTAGGCCAACGCGCCTTTCGATTGGCGATCGTAAGTGATAACCGGTTGGCCAAAGCTGGGCGCTTCCGCCAAACGCACATTACGTGGCACGCAGGTTCGATAAACACGATCACCAAAGTACTCAGCCAGCTGTGCTGACACTTCACCTGTCAGAGTATTGCGCGGATCGTACATAGTACGAAGCAGGCCTTCAATCTTCAGATTAGGGTTGAGCACGCTTTGAATGGTGTTAATTGTGTTAACAAGCGCCGATAGACCTTCCAACGCATAGTACTCACATTGCATAGGAATAATGACACCATCACAAGCCGTGAGCGCATTCACAGTCAGCATATTCAGCGATGGCGGGCAGTCGATCAATATATAATCAAACTGTTCTCTTACTGTTTTTAGCACGCCAGCCAAACGGTGTTCTTTGTTGTCAATTGACAGCAATTCCACTTCGGCTGCGGTGAGATCCCCATTTGCGGGCAAGACAGCAAAGTGACCTTCAGGCGATTTTTCCAGGGCGTTTTCAATTCGGGTTAATCCGAGCAGAACGTCATATATGCTGTATTCGCAGTCGTTTTTGTCAATACCACTGCCCATGGTCGCATTCCCCTGAGGGTCCAGATCCACAAGCAAGACCTTTTTCTTGGTAGCAGCAAAAGACGCGGCAAGATTCACACAAGTTGTGGTTTTGCCCACTCCCCCTTTTTGATTTGCGATTGCGTATATTTTTCCCACAGCGTTGCCCATAACAATAAGTTTTATTGGATTTTTTCCTGCCGAATCAAGACCATGTGTCGCTCGCCCTCTAAACCGGGAACATCGAGAGAGTGGCAGGTTTCGACGATATAGTGTTTCGCCAATACGCTCAACTCGTCTGTCGGGAACACACCTTTCATAGCCATAAAACGGCCTTCGGAGTTGAGCAGATGATGCGTAGCTTCCACCATATCGCTGAGACTGGCGAATGCCCGACTTAGTACGCCATCGTAGCCTGTTTCAGGGTTAAACGATTCTACTCGACGGTTTTCGACTTGAACATTCTCAAGTTGCAGTGCTTGTTTAACCTGAAACAAGAAACGCATTTTTTTCCCCGCCGAATCCAGCAACGTGAAATGCTTATCGGGAAACACGATCGACAAGGGAATTCCCGGCAGTCCACCACCGGTGCCTACATCGATATAGCGGTTTCCGGGCAGTTTGGCCAGAATGTTAACAATACTCAAACTGTCCAACAGATGTTTTGTCAGCATCTGTTCCGGGTCACGGATGGCTGAAAGGTTGTAAGCCTTATTCCACTTTGCAAACAAGGAAAGATAGTCCACCAATTTGACTTGAGCTGCATCCGTTAGCTCAACGCCCATCGCTTCAGCCCCTCGGGTCAAAGCACGAACCAGCTGGTCGTATTGTATAGAACTTATCTCACCCACTAGTTAATAACTACCGACTCGGTTGAATTTTGCGTTAATGAAACGTTTTTCAGTAAACCGCGCTTCTTAAGGTAGATCAATATCAGAGAAATCGCTGCAGGTGTTACTCCGGGAATGCGCGAAGCCCTGGCTAATGTGCTAGGTCGAGCTTCACTTAACTTCTGTTTTAGCTCGTTTGATAACCCTTCGACCGAAGCATAGTCAAAGCTTTCGGGTATCGCGGTTTGTTCATGCTGACGTAATCGAGCGATCTCTTCGGATTGTCGGTCAATGTACCCGGAATATTTGGCTGCAATCTCTACTTGTTCTGCCACTTGTGGGTCTGAAACTACTTCGCCTTTCAACGAAGCAATGTCTTCATACCCAAGTTCGGGCCGCTTGAGCAAGTCCATCATCGAGTATTCCCGAGCCAACGGGGCGCTCAATTTAGGCTCGAGTTGTTTGGCTTGTTCGCTATTGGCCTGGATCCAGGTGGATTTCATGCGCTGTGTTTCCAGCTCAACAGCTTCGCGTTTTTTACAGAAAGCCTGCCAACGCACATCATCAACTAAACCTAGTTCACGACCTTTTTCCGTTAACCGTGTATCTGCGTTGTCTTCCCGCAGCAATAAACGGTATTCCGCACGACTGGTAAACATTCGATAAGGTTCTTTCGTGCCGTTAGTGATCAAGTCATCAACCAATACCCCGATGTAGGCTTGATCTCTTTCCGGGCACCAGGGGTCTTTCTCTTTGACTTTCAGCGCGGCGTTAGTACCCGCCAGCAAACCTTGTGCACCAGCCTCTTCGTACCCGGTTGTCCCATTAATCTGGCCAGCAAAGAATAAGCCCTCTATGACTTTGGTTTCCAAGCTGTACTGAAGGTCCCGAGGGTCAAAAAAGTCATACTCGATGGCGTATCCTGGTCGTGAGATATGCGCATTTTCGAAGCCTTTGATAGAACGGACAAACTGTAACTGAATATCAAACGGCAAACTGGTGGAGATCCCGTTCGGATATAGCTCATGGGTGGTCAATCCTTCGGGCTCGATAAAAATCTGATGGCTTTCCTTATCGGCAAAACGATTGATTTTATCTTCGATGGAAGGGCAGTATCTTGGTCCAACGCCTTCGATAACACCAGTAAACATTGGAGAACGATCAAAACCGGTTCGAATAATATCGTGGGTTTGCGTGTTGGTATGCGTAATCCAACAACAGGTCTGGCGCGGGTGATCGGCTACACTACCTAAAAAGGACATAACCGGAGTCGGGGTTTCTCCCCATTGTTCCTGCAGCTCATCGAAACATACTGAGCGAGCATCAATACGAGGTGGCGTACCGGTTTTCAACCGATCCACTCTCAACGGTAACTCACGTAAACGGTCAGCCAATGCTATCGAAGGCGGGTCACCAGCTCTTCCCCCTGCATGATTTTCCAGCCCGATATGAATTCTGCCACCGAGGAAAGTCCCAGTTGTTAGTACCACAGCCGGGGCAAAAAATTTAACCCCCATTTGGCTGATTACGCCTTCAACTTTGCCACCTTCGACAATCAGGTCATCAGCGGCCTGCTGAAAAATAACCAGATTTTCCTGATTTTCCAATATACCGCGAACAGCTGCTTTGTATAACACCCGGTCGGCTTGTGCTCGAGTGGCTCTAACTGCAGGCCCTTTACGGCTATTTAAAACACGAAATTGAATACCGCCTTTATCTGTGGCGGTCGCCATTGCGCCTCCCAAAGCATCTATTTCTTTTACCAGATGGCTTTTGCCAATACCGCCTATGGCTGGATTACAACTCATTTGTCCAAGGGTTTCGATATTGTGGGTCAGAAGGAGTGTTTTACAGCCCATACGTGCGGCAGCCAGACAGGCTTCCGTACCAGCGTGTCCACCACCGATAACAATGACATCAAACCGAGTAGGGTAAATCATAGAGAAAAATGCGTGCTCGCTAGGAGGATGAAATTAAGGGCGGCCATTATAGTGAGAGTTGGTCAAAAAAAGAACTGTATTTAAATAAATACTCTCTCGTGAGCCGGGTAGTTTACCAAGTTTATTGATGGTTGATGTACTTAAAAAATATATAAGAAAAGTATATATGTGTGTGAATGTTATATAGAGGGATTATGTTTAATGTAAATATTAGGGGCGCGTTTTCCTGTGAATAAGGTAATTAAACTTATTTAAATCAATAGGTTACAAGAATGATAACTTATGTAAACACAGTGATATTTACCGATGATAACCTTGTTTTAGGTTGTGTAAAAAAAGGCGGGTTATCCCCATCGGAAATTATGATCAAAAAACAGACTAAAACAGCACACCCTTTGTGACCAAGATATTTCACTTAGTTTACAGGTCCTACTCACACCTTTTTCATTATCACTAATGCTATTTGTAAACTCTGTGGCAAAGCTGTTGAGAAAATGTAGTTATGCTGTTTTAAACCTTTTTGTTTTTGATGCTTTTTTGTTCTCAGGGGAAAAACTGTTAGACAGATGCGGAATTAGCTTGGGTTTTAATCTGAAAAAGCTGTGAATATATGTGGATAAGTTTTTCGAAGGGAGTATCAATAAAAAAATGAAATGGAATTTAGGCACTATTTACCAATGCAGAAACTGGAAAATATTTCTCCGAGTAGATCATCTGCGGTATAGGTACCAGTGATAACTGACAGGCATTCTTGTGCCATGCGAAGGTCTTCGGCGAGTAATTCCCCTGCTGCGAAGGCTTGCAGTTGCTGTTCACCAGCTAAAAGAAATTCTTTGGCTTGTTGTAATGCGTCTATATGACGTCGACGGGCACTGAAACCACCCTCTGTTGTTCCCTCAAACCCCATGACTTGTTTTAAGTGTTGTTTGAGTTGGTCTAACCCGGTGCCGGTTTTGGCTGAGATTTCTATGTGTTGTAGCCGTTGTTCAATGTCGTCAAAGCGAGGCTGAGTTTGGTCGACTTTATTGAATATTACGGTTAATTTCTGTTTAAGGCCTGAGTCTGAATTGGAAAAGAATTCCGGCCAGTGGGCTTTTACATCTGTTTGATCGGGGTCGGTGCTGTCAATCATTAACAGGATGCGATCAGCTTCTGAAATCTCCTGCCAAGCCCTTTCTATTCCTATCTGCTCGACGTGATCGGGGCTGTCTCTTAAACCAGCTGTATCTACTATGTGCAGAGGCATGCCATCGATATGGATGTGTTCGCGCAGGACATCTCTTGTTGTACCTGCGATATCGGTCACTATCGCAATATCTTTTTCTGCCAAGGCATTTAGCAAACTGGACTTACCAGCGTTTGGGCGTCCGGCAATCACGACCTTCATGCCTTCACGCATTAATACACCTTGCTGTGCCTGGTGTAAGGTGGCATCAAGTTGTTGGATAGCATTAGCAAGACGCCCGGATACGACTCCGTCACTTAGGAAATCAATTTCTTCTTCCGGAAAATCGATGGCGGACTCTACATACATTCGCAACTCAATCAACTGTTGTTGAAGTTGATCTATTTTTGCGGAGAACTCGCCTTTCAAAGAATTCAGGGCCTGTTTGGCCGCTTGTTCCGAACTGGCGTTAATTAAATCGGCAATCGCTTCTGCCTGGGTCAGGTCGAGTTTGTCGTTAAGAAAAGCGCGCTCAGAAAACTCTCCTGGTCTGGCAAGTCGTGCACCAAGGGCGACAATTCTTTGTAGTAGTAAATCAAGAATTACCGGACCGCCATGGCCTTGAAGTTCAAATACGTCTTCACCGGTAAAGGAGTGGGGGTTTGGGAAAAAAATTGCAATCCCTTGATCGATAGGCTCATTTTGGCTATCAAAAAAAGGCGAGTAATGTGCGTAACGCGGTTCGGGGGTAAAGCCCAGTATTTCTTCTGCGATTATGAGGGCGTTGCCGCCTGATACACGAATAATACCAACGCCGCCGCGACCAGGGGCGGTCGCAACGGCGGCAATAGTATCTGAGCTGTTAGGGTTAGCCATCACCTTGTTCTATTTTTTTGGTAATTATGTACTGCTGGGTCATAGATAGCAGGTTATTCACAACCCAGTATAGAACCAGACCAGCAGGGAACATCATAAACAGGAATGTGAAAAATAATGGCATAAGCTGCATCATTTTTGCCTGCATGGGGTCGGGTGGTGGAGGGTTAAGTTTCTGCATAAAGAACATGGATGCGCCCATGATCAGCGGTAAGACATAGTAAGGGTCTTTCACACTTAGGTCATGAATCCAAAGCATAAATGGTGCGTGGCGCAGTTCCACACTTTCCATCAGTACCCAATAAAGCGCAATGAACACGGGCATAGGAAGTATCATTGGTAGACATCCACTGACCGGGTTAGCACCTTCTTTTTTATACAGTTTCATAAGTTCGGTGGACATTTTTTGTTTGTCTTCACCGTATCTTTCTTTTAACTCCTGCATTTGCGGTGCAATTTTTCTCATCTTCGCCATTGAGCGATAGCTCACTGCTGAAGGGTAGAAAAACAGTAACTTAATCATCATGGTTAGAATGATGATCGCAATACCCCAGTTTCCAACTAAGCCATGAATAATATCCAACAAGTGGAACAGCGGTTTAGCAATGAACCACAACCAGCTGAAGTCGATGGTGAGATCGAGGTAAGGGGATATTTCTTCCAGGGTTTTAATTGTTTTGGGACCAGCATAGAAGGATGACTTAATCACACCCTGGCTGTTTGGAGCCACTGTTGTTCTTTCTGAAGTAAAACCAAGCAGGTAAATATCTTTACCGCGTGCTTTTCTCAAGTTGTAGTGGTTTGTTGTTTCTGCATCTGGAATCCAGGCACTGATAAAGTAGTGCTGAACCATCGCGACCCAACCACCTGTATGTTCAAACTTAACCGGGTTTTCTTCGAGATCTTTAAATTTGTGCTTTTCGTAATGGGTTTCGGGTGTGGTAGTGGCCGCCCCCAAATATGGCTTCATCCCCATGGACGAGGTTTTGAAGGTGTGGCCATCGCGTTTGATCTGGCCGTAAAGAGCAGCAGACCAGTTTTTATCACTTCGGTTGTCGATGAGGTAGTCCACATCAATCAAATATGAGCCTTTATTAAAGGTAAACCGCTTGGTCAGCGTTACATCACCCTGATCTAAAGTAAGGTCAACCATTAATGAATCTTTCGATTCCGCGAGTGCATATTCTTTTGCTGCAACGGAGAAAAGAGGGCGGCCGTCCCTTCCATCTGTACCATTTGGGCCTATCAAACCTGACTGAGCAACATAAACAGTGCTTTCATTACTATTAAGAAGAATGAAAGGGTTATCCGCTTCATTAAGTTTTGCATAGTGTTGAAGTAGGGCCACTTTAACAATGTCGCCGCCCTTGGTATCAATAAGAACTTCCAGGGTGTCTGTCGTGACCCGAACCAATTGTGGTTGGACTTGTTCAACGACGGGAGCTTGTTCATCGGAACCCGGTTCGCTTGGTATATCCGAAGCATCTGAAGTGCGGGTATCAACTGGGTCGCTGAAGTCTGGTGTTTCAGGTGCGCTAGTCGTTTCTTGTTGTGAAGAAAGTGTGTCCTGATTTGACGTGAGTGCGGCGTTTTGTCTTTCTTGAAATTCATTCCAGCGAATGAACAGGAGAAAGCAGGTAACGACAATTGCACCAATCAGTATGTTACGTATCAAGTTCATTGTTAGCGATAACCGTTTATCATCTATGATTGTTGTTTGTTTTTGGGCATGGGTACAGGATCGTAGCCGCCCTTATGCCAGGGGTTACATTTCAGAATTCGAATGATGCTTAATGTAAGACCTATAATGACGCCACGTTGCTGTATTGCTTGTTCAGCGTAACGAGAGCAAGTGGGTTCAAAGCGACACTGGTTTCCTAGCCAAGGGCTGAGCCAAAAACGATAAAAGCGGATAACAAGCAAAAACGGCAAAGCAGTTAACTTCGTTCGCTCTTTTTGTTCTCTGCGGCTTGTTTGGCAACACGTTTCCATAGCTTATCGAGCATCTTATGGAGTTTGAGGTTAGGTATTTGGTCTGCTCCCCGACGGGCGAGCACTATAGCATCTATTGGGGGGAGTTGTTGGTGTTTCAAACGGAATGATTCGCGAACTATCCGTTTAAAGCGATTTCGATCAACCGCCAAGCGTAGGTTTTTCTTTGCGACCACTAACCCTAACCGGGCATAGCCTCTGTTATTAGGTTTCGCAAGAATCAGGCAATAGCGATCCGACCCACGAAAAGGTGGATTATCGAATACGGGGGAGAAATCTGAAGCGTTGAGTAGACGTGACGCTTTGGGAAACTTAAAGCCGCTGATGGGAGTAGGTGCTTTCAACTGAGAGCCAGTCTCGATGATCGAGTCTGATTCTTGGGTTTTAGGTTGAAAATCCTTGCCGGACACTCCAGCGGCTCAAGCTATATAAGGTATTAAGCGGAAAGACGTACGCGACCTTTAGCGCGACGACGAGCAAGTACCTTACGACCGTTTTTAGTTGCCATACGAGCACGGAAACCGTGAACACGCTTGCGTTTTAGGTTGCTTGGTTGAAATGTTCTTTTCATTTCCAAATTCCTGCAATTTGTTGCCAGTTAAACGAGCGCATTCCTCTATAAATAGAGCACCTTAATAAAAGGGCGTACTACTTAGCGCCGTGAAGAGTACGAAGGACGCGCGATTCTATAGATATTCCTTAAGAAAATCAACGGTGAATCCGAACGGGAAGCAAGGATGATCTCGTCTTTTGTGGAGTTTTTGTTCGATATGTCTGAAGTTAACTTGTATTAAACAATTTCCTAATAGCTTATTAACAGGGTTATCCACAAAAAGACTTGGTTTGGTAATATATTTCTATTCAAATGTTTTATTCATAAAAACGGCGCAAATAGTTAATATTTGTCGGTGCCGTAGGGCTATAGCCCAGATATTGCAAGGCATATAACAAAATTTTATTGAACATTCCTGTGGATAAGATTTTGTTTTGGGAGTAAACTGGCCGGCCATTTTGGTTTTGCTACTAAACTTTTAAGAATGATGGCGCATAAAACAACATATTAAGTTTTTTTATGTTCTCTCCGTTTGTGCCTGTTCTACACTTAAAAACGCCGCGCTAATTTTGCTTTTTTTGGAGTGAATGGAATTGCCTGAATCCACCTGGGAAACCTGTGTTTCCTATTTGCAATCAGAGCTGCCTGCCCAGCAGTTTAATACCTGGATACGCCCGCTAAGAGTCGATAACTCTAGCGAAACTGTGTTGCGCCTTGCTGCGCCGAATCGGTTTGTTTTGGATTGGGTAAACGATAAATACTTATCGAGAATTCAGGAAATTGTTGACCAGCAATCCATGGAAGAGCATCGCACGGTCGAGTTAATGGTGGCTAATCGACAGAACACTACTTCTGGTAATCATTTTCTGGCCAGGCCTATTGCCAATTCACTAGTAGAGACGAACCCTTTCCCTGCAGAGCCACAGCAACAGATTCAGGATCCGGTGGATACTCAATTTTCAACTGATGAGCCTGCTTTCTGCGGTATTAGTACAGAAAGACCTGTGTTAAAAAAACGAAAGAAGACTGAAGATGATTTTGAAGCGGGTGGCGTCTTTATTGATGGTGCTGTGTTATCTGATAATGGGGAAGACTTTAAAAATCAACCGCCTATGGGGCTCTTTAATCGCAAAGAACCTCGTACTGTAAAAGTTGAAACCGAAAGCGGCCCTCAACATAAGCACAACTTAAACCGAAATTTTATTTTTGAAAACTTTGTTGTTGGTAAGTCAAACCAGCTTGGTTTGGCTGCGGCAACGCAGGTGGCTGATAACCCGGGCGGATCGTACAACCCTCTATTTATATACGGTGGCGTGGGTTTGGGGAAAACCCACCTTATGCATGCTGTCGGGAATGAGCTGGTTAAACGCAAACCCGGAGCCAAAGTAGTGTATTTGCATTCGGAACGTTTTGTTGCCGATATGGTTAAGGCGTTGCAACTTAACGCAATCAACGACTTTAAACGTTTTTACCGTTCCGTAGATGCGTTATTAATTGATGATATTCAGTTTTTCGCTGGTAAAGAGCGTTCCCAGGAGGAGTTTTTCCATACCTTTAATGCGCTACTGGAAGGTGGTCAACAAATTATCCTGACGTGTGATCGTTACCCTAAGGAAATTGATGGCCTGGAGGAGAGATTAAAATCTCGTTTTGGTTGGGGTCTGACCGTAGCTATTGAACCACCGGAATTGGAAACGCGTGTAGCAATTATAAAAAAGAAAGCGGAAGAGGTGGATGTTGTCTTACCAAACGATGCCGCTTTTTTTATTGCCCAAAGAATTCGTTCGAATGTGCGAGAGCTTGAAGGTGCATTAAAGCGTGTAATTGCCAACGCGCAATTTACCGGCCGCTCCATTACTGTCGAATTAGTGAGAGAATCGCTAAAAGATCTACTTGCCCTGCAAGATCGTCTGGTAAGTATCGATAATATACAGCGCGTTGTCGCAGAGTATTATAAAATCAAGGTTTCCGATCTGCATTCCAAGCGAAGAAGTCGTTCAGTTGCCAGGCCACGTCAGGTTGCTATGTATCTGGCAAAGGATTTAACACATCACAGTTTGCCTGAAATAGGTGATGTTTTTGGGGGAAGGGATCATACGACAGTTCTCCACGCTTGCCGAAAAATAAAAGAACTTTTGGAATCGGACGCGGATATAAGAGAAGATGTAAAAAACTTGCTAAGAACGCTAACAACGTAAGTTTTTAACTATCGCGCTTGTCTTTTAAATTTGGATCTTAAGAGAAAACACAATGAAATTTTCTGTTTCTAGAGAAGCAATCATTAAACCATTGCAATTGGTAGCGGGTGTGGTTGAACGCCGACAAACGTTACCTGTACTTTCAAACGTATTGGTTGTTTTAGAGGGGAATCAATTATCTCTCACGGGTACCGATCTAGAAGTGGAAATTGTTGGTCGTATTCCGCTTGATGGAGATTACACTGCTGGAGAAATTACGGTCCCTGCTAAAAAGTTTGTGGATATTGTCAGATCTTTGCCCGATGGATCCAATATCGACTTTTCCCTTAAAGATCAAAAGGTTACGATCAAATCAGGTCGTAGTCGCTTTACCCTTTCTACTCTTGCTGCCAGCGAGTTTCCTGCGGTTGAGCAGGGTGCACAGGACATGGTGTTTAGTTGTCCACAAAAAGAGGTTAAGCGCTTAATTGATCGAACTAGCTTTTCTATGGCCCAACAGGATGTTCGTTATTATTTGAACGGTATGTTGTGGGAGGTTCGGCCTGATGCTCTGCGTGTTGTAGCAACCGATGGACACCGCTTGGCAATGTGCACTAGGTCAGTCACTGTGGATGTTAAAGATACCCAGCAGGCAATATTGCCTCGTAAAGGTGTTATTGAGCTTTCGAGGTTGTTGAATGACTCGGAAGACACTGTGGAATTGGTTTTTGGTTCAACGCATATCCGCGCGGTCACTTCTGAATTCACATTCACATCAAAGCTTGTTGATGGGAAATTTCCGGATTATGAGCGTGTGCTTCCTAAGGGCGGGGATAAGATCGTTATAGGCGACAGGGCTGAACTAAAGCAGGCGTTTGCTCGTACTGCAATCTTGTCCAATGAAAAGTATCGTGGTGTGAGGCTTAATTTGGAAACCGGGCAGCTTACTATTATTGCTAACAACCCGGAGCAGGAGGAGGCGGAGGATCAGGTAGCTGTGGATTACACTGGCGATTCGTTGGAAGTTGGTTTTAACGTGAGTTATCTACAGGATGTCGCCAACGTTTTATCTTCCGAAAAAATTCAATTAACGCTTTCCGATTCCAATAGCAGTGTTCTGTTAGAAGAACCTGAAAATTCGGATTCAGCTTATGTAGTAATGCCAATGAGACTGTAGTTTCATTGGTATTCTTCTATCTCTACTACTTCATTGTTAATAACGAGTTGATACGCAGTGCCCTATATATCAAGGCTTAGTATTACTCAGTTTCGAAATATCCTCAGCGCCGACATATCTCCCAGTCCCGACGTTAACTTTATATACGGCGAAAACGGGTCTGGGAAGACAAGTCTTTTGGAATCCATTAGCTACCTCGCTCACGGTCGTTCTTTCCGTACACGTAAATATCGGCAGTTGGTCGGTCGCAATTGTGACAGGTTTGTTCTTTATACCGATGTTGTCGAGCAGGACCAGAAAACCGGAGTGGGGATAGAGCGAGCTCAGAGAGGGGAAAGTAGAACCCGCGCTTCAGGTAGAGCGGTATCCAGTTCTGCAGAGTTGGCTTCGTTGTTACCAATACTTGTGCTAAATACTCACTCTTTTGAATTGCTGGAAGGATCCCCCAAAATACGTCGTCAATACTTCGATTGGTTGGTGTTTCACGTGAAACATCGGTTTGGGCAGTGTTGGAAAGACTATACAAAATGCCTTAAGCAAAGGAATAGTTTGCTCCGATCTGGTAAAATTACCTACCAGAATTTGGAGCCCTGGGACCAGGAGTTAACACGGTTATCCGAACAAATAAGGGAGCTTAGAGCGGATTGTTTACGGGGAGTTGAGGTAGCTTTTGCCGCGATTCTCAGTAGAGCTGCTTCAAGAGTTGGTGCTGGGTTTTCTAATGTTTCTGATATTCAGCTTGTTTATGATCACGGTTGGGATGACGCCAGTACCTTAACCTCGTTACTAGCCGACTCATTTGAGCGCGACAAAAAGCTGGGGTATACAAATATCGGCCCTCATAAGGCGCAGTTTAAGGTGATGTTGGGGAACGCAAACGCGATTGACTATCTATCGCGGGGCCAGCAGAAGGTCATCATAACTGCATTGTTTATGACATTGGCCCGGGTTTTTAAAGACGCTACCTTAAGGTCACCAGTTTTTCTATTGGACGATCTACCGGCTGAGCTGGATGGATCTAATCGAAACCTGATTCAGGATTGGATTAGGGAAATGAATTCCCAAGTGTTTATTACCGGGATTGAGAAAAAGCAACTTCTTGCCGGCTCGTGGTTAGAGAGGCAAGGTAAAGTGTTTCACGTGAAACATGGAACTATAACTGAAGAGCCTCAAGCGATAACTTCTGTTTGATGAAGGGTAGAGCCAGGCGGAATTGAGTCAGTACTATTAGGTAAGAGCAAACCAATGACAGATCAAGAAAATAATTACGATTCTTCCAGTATTAAAGTTTTGAAGGGGTTGGACGCAGTTCGAAAGCGACCAGGCATGTACATCGGTGATACAGATGACGGTACTGGCTTGCACCATATGGTATTTGAGATCGTAGATAACTCTATTGATGAGGCTCTTGCTGGCCACTGCGACGAAATCAGAGTGGTTATTCATCCTGACGAATCTGTTACCGTCTCTGATAATGGTCGTGGTATCCCAACTGAAATGCACGAAGAAGGCGTCTCAGCTGCTGAAGTGATTATGACTGTACTACATGCTGGAGGTAAGTTTGACGACAACACCTATAAGGTTTCCGGTGGTCTGCATGGTGTAGGGGTGTCGGTGGTAAATGCTCTTTCAGAAACCCTAAAGCTAACGATTCGCCGGGGTGGAAATGTTTATGAGCAGGTTTATCATCACGGCGTGCCTGAAAAGCCCCTAGAAATTATTGGTGAGACGGATGTGACAGGTACAGCGGTACATTTCATTCCTTCTCCGGCAACGTTTAATAATATTGAATTCCATTACGATATTCTCGCCAAGCGGCTTAGAGAATTGTCATTCCTTAACTCTGGTGTTCGCATCGTACTGGTTGATGAGCGTACCGCGAAAGAAGAAGCCTACGAATATGAAGGTGGGCTTAAAGCGTTTGTTGAATACCTGAATCAAAACAAAAACCCAATCAATAAAGTAATGCACTTCTCCACTCAGCGTGAAGAAGATGGCGTGGGTGTAGAAGTAGCGTTGCAATGGAATGATAGTTTCCAGGAAAACATCTTTTGCTATACCAATAATATTCCACAACGGGATGGAGGAACGCACCTTGCCGGCTTTAGAAGCGCGTTAACTCGAGGCCTCAATAACTATATCGAGAGTGAAGGTTTAGGAAAAAAAGAAAAGGTGAATACCACGGGTGATGATGCCCGAGAAGGCTTGACTGCGATTATTTCGGTTAAGGTTCCAGATCCTAAGTTCTCATCTCAAACCAAGGATAAGTTGGTATCATCTGAGGTTAAAACTGCTGTTGAGCAGGAAATGGGGCGCTCATTCACTGATTACCTATTGGAAAATCCCGCTGAAGCCAAAATGGTTGTTGGCAAAATGATAGAAGCGGCGAAAGCGAGAGAGGCGGCACGTAAAGCTCGGGAAATGACTCGCCGTAAGGGTGCGTTGGATATCGCTGGTCTACCGGGTAAGTTGGCAGATTGTCAGGAAAAAGACCCAGCATTATCAGAAATATACCTTGTGGAGGGTGACTCTGCAGGCGGCTCTGCAAAACAGGGAAGAGCTAGAAAGACACAAGCCATTCTTCCGTTGAAAGGTAAAATCTTAAACGTAGAAAAAGCGCGTTTCGACAAGATGTTATCCAGTGCCGAGGTGGGAACGCTTATTACAGCATTGGGTTGTGGAATTGGTGCCCAAGAGTTCAATCCAGATAAACTACGTTATCATTCCATTATTATCATGACGGATGCGGACGTAGATGGTTCGCATATTCGTACATTGCTGCTTACATTCTTCTTCCGTCAAATGCGAGAGCTGATTGAACGCGGCCATATCTTTATTGCTCAGCCGCCTTTATATAAAGTGTCCAAAGGTAAACAAGAGCAATACCTCAAAGATGACGAAGCATTAACTGAGTTCCTGACTAACTCTGCGGTAGAAACGACAGAATTACATGTGTCAGAAGATGCGCCCGCACTACCTGGTACGCAGCTTGAAATACTGGTCAAAGACTACCGCAAGGTGAACTCTGTCATTGAGAGACTTTCAAGAATCTACCCTGAAAGCGTTCTAAATGAATTGATCTACTTACCTACATTGACGTCTGAGCAACTTAAGGACGAGGCGAGTGTTAAAGCCTGGGCTGAGTTACTAAAAGAGCGATTGGTACTGATAAACGAGTCATCAAAGACCCATAAATATGAAGTGGAAGTGTCCGAAAATCGGGAACGCCACAGCTTTTTACCCAGAGTGAATATGGTTGCACACGGTGTTTCATCTAGAGTGCGCTTGAATGAGGATTTCTTCGAGTCGGAAGACTACAAAAAAATGCGTGGCTTGGGTGAGCAGCTTGATGGTTTGCTAGATGAAACTGCTTATGTTGCTAAAGGTGAGAGGAAGCACAAGGTTTCTAACTTTGCAGAAGCTCTCAACTGGATCATGGCCGAGTCCAAAAAAGGATACAACATACAACGTTACAAAGGGTTGGGTGAAATGAACCCCGAACAGCTTTGGGAGACGACTATGGATCCAGAAACCCGTCGTATGTTGAAAGTAACGGTAGAAGATGCGATTGGTGCCGACCAGATATTTACCTGCTTAATGGGGGATCAGGTGGAACCGCGTCGTGAATTTATCGAAACCAATGCTCTCGCTGTTGCTAACCTGGATGTCTAATTAAGACCAATATTAAACCTCTGTCCGCTTATTATCAGGGCAGAGGTTTTCTGGCTTTTTACTACTCTTCTCTCCTTTCTTTAAAATTCAAACTGTCGAACTGTAAGTAAAGTACGTCTTCCGCAGGCTTGCTATCCCATCGCTTAATACTCGGATATACTCGTTAGAATTGCTAACCGCGAGTCCACAATTGCCGAGCAAAAGTGTTTGTAGGGTGTGTGATTACTTACTTAGTCTGAAATCAAAATCCTATTTTGGTTGGGTGACGAATTGTATCTCTTTTTTTAATATCAATCATAAAAACTACTACATGTAATTTTATTGACGGTATTACATGTAATAAACTATATTTGCCCTATGAAAGCAAAATCCTCAGCACATTACCAACGAGAGTATCGGAAAAGACTTCGAGAACAAGGGTTAGTGAAAAAGGAAGTCTGGATCCTTCCAGAAAATTCTGGACGGCTCGCTGAATATGAAAAGCATTTAAGGCTTCGAGGCGACACCGTCGCTTCAAAAGGAGAGATAAGCATGAGTAACAGCAAAAAAGAGAGCAGCTGGAATACAAGTAGTTTGTATGACTCTCTAAAGGAAACTGAGTTGTTTGCCAGTGGTTTGGCTGCGATTGAACTAATAGATGGTGTCGAGCCAGCGATACATATCACAATGAAAGAATACGGCGACCTGCCTATTTTCCTGACCGTTTCGGGTGACCAGATTATTGCTGAATCCGTTCTTTGGTCTGTGTCGGAGGTAAAAGATGTTGCAGGGTTTAATGAAGCGATTTTGAGAACACACAAATACTTCCCCCTCTCCACAATTTGCCTTGATCAGATGGGCTCAAACGGTGACTACTATCAGATGTTTGGGGCGCTGAGTTCGACCTCGCTAATACAAAACGTAGTATTTGAAATTGAAGTGTTGGCAAGTAATGTTATTCAGGCGACGGAAGCTTATGGCGAGTTTCTGAACATTTCCGTTGAAGCGAGCTAAGCAGGAGTAGACAAATGAATATTTGGTCAAAAATGATGACCGCGTTACGCGGTGGGGTAAACGAAGCTGGTGAGGCAATTGTTGATAGCCAAGCCCTAAGAATCCTTGATCAAGAAATCCGGGAATCATCGGAAGAGTTGAATCAATCAAAAGATAGCCTGGCGGAAATATTAGCTCGGCAAAAAGTGGCGGAAGAAAAATGTGCGCAATTGGAACTGCAAATAAAAGAACATGAAGGCTATGCGATTAAAGCACTGGATAAGGGGGATGAAGGGTTAGCAAGAGAAGTCGCGGAAAAAATCGCAGATCTTGAAAACCAACATACTCAGGAACAGGAGGCCGCAAAAGGCTTTGAACAGAGTGTGGCATCTCTTCGACAAGCTATAAAGCAAGCAGAACAAAACCTGAAGCGCATTAAACAACAGGTTGATACCGTTAAAGCGACAGAAAATGTGCAACGTGCCCAAGCTGCGGTGGCGGAGCGTCATAGTGGATCGCAATCCAAAATGCGAACAGCGATGGATTCGCTGGAACGTATCAAGGAAAGACAAGCATTAAAATCTGCACAAATGTCTGCAGCAAAAGAAATAGCAGAAGAGACGTCAGAAACATCACTTCAATCGAAACTTGAAAAAGCTGGAATTGCATCCAGCGGAAAAAGTGCCGACGATATACTTGATAGGTTGAAGAAAAAATAAATGCTGTTAACAGATGTTAATTAACAACATATAAAAATCAGCAATATGGAGGGTGGGGTATGTTTGCGATCTTTTTTATGGAGGATATGGATCCGTTTTATCAGAATATCTCATCCTTCCCTACCGTAATTTTTACGTTCTTTCTCGCCATCACAGTTCTCTATTGGCTGATAGCTGTATTGGGTTTTATTGATATCGATATTCTCGATTTCGACCTTCCTGAGGCTGATGGTCTTGAAATCGAAGGCGAAGGTTTTTCCAACCCGGATGTTTTAGCCGGGCTTATGTTACGCTTTGGCCTTCAGGGAGTTCCTGTAACAGTTATCATATCTTTTATCTCACTGCTTGGTTGGATATTCTCCTACTATATTGTCCACTTTTTACTTGGGTTTGTACCTGAAGGAGCCTTGCGTTTTCTGGCAGGAATCCCGGTTTTATTGTTTAGTTTATATGTGGCCGTAATGATTACAGCCGTATTGATTAAACCTCTACGTCCCTTGTTTAAAAAAGCCCAGCAACAAACTGTGAAACATGTACTTGGACAAACCGCAATTGTTAGAACTTCGAAAGTAGACTCGGAGTTTGGCGAAGCGACCTTGGAAGATGGTGGAGCTGGTTTGATTTTGAAGGTACGAACAACCGGGGGCGAAGAATTTGTCAAAGGTGATCGAGTGGTTTTACTGGAACATCTGAAAGACAAAAATACCTTTCGAGTTATCTCGGAAAAAGAGTTTTTAGGAAACAAATAGCAAAATTAAATTTAATTAGGATATGGGGTAAACAGCTATGGCTGATCTATCGGTTCTTATGCCAGTTGCAATTGGCATTGGTATTGTTTTTATCATTCTTATGGGATTTGCTGCATTATTTAAAGCGTTCTATGTCAAGGTTGAGCAAGGGACGGCTTTAATTGTTAATGATATGTCCCCAAGGCCCAAAGTACATTTCACTGGGGCTTTGGTCTATCCCATTATCTATAAAAAGGAACTAATGAAGATCTCTTTGATTACCCTGGAGGTTGACCGAAGAGGAAAAGATGGTTTGATTTGTGCCGACAACATGCGCGCTGACATTACCGTTGCATTTTATCTGCGTGTGAATGAGACAGCTGAAGATGTGTTAAAAGTCGCCAAATCGATAGGCGCAGATAGAGCCTCAGATAAAGGCGCAGTAAATGAACTTTTTAACGCAAAGTTTTCGGAAGCATTGAAAACGGTGGGTAAACAAATTGAGTTTGTTAAGCTGTTTGAAGATCGTTTGGAGTTTCGTGAGAAGATTATTCGAGTTATTGGTGAAGACCTAAATGGCTACGTGTTGGAAGATGTGGCGATTGACTACCTGGAACAAACGCCAAAAGCTTCCCTGGATCCAAGTAATATCCTCGATGCTGAAGGTATTAAGAAAATTACTGAGTTAACAGCGGAACAGAATGTTCGCACCAATATTCTGGAAAGAGATGAAGAGCTGGCGATTAAAAAGAAAAATGTTGAAACGGTAGAAGCAATGTTGGAGCTTGAAAGACAACAAGCAGATGCCGAAGCAAAGCAAGAAAGAGAAATCGCGACAATTCGGGCTAGGGAAGAAGCCGAAACTAAAAAAGTACAAGAGGAAGAGCGACTTAAAGCTGAAACGGCAACGATTCAAGCAGATCAGGACTTAGCTGTTCAAACAGAAAACCAGAAGCGCGAAATTGAAGTTGCTGAGCAAAATCGTCAGAGAGCCGTTGTTATTGAAGTGGAAAAAGTAACACGCGCGAGAGACCTGGAGATCGTTGCCAGAGAGCGTGAAGTTGAGTTACAACGAATTGAAGCAGAAAAAGCGGTTGAGATTGAGAGAAAAGAAATTGCCAATGTTATCCGCGAACGTGTTGCCGTTGACAAAACAGTTGCGATAGAAGAAGAGCGTATTAAAGAAGTAAGAGAAGTGTCCGAAGCGGACCGGGCTAAGCAGACACAAGTTCTTGCTGCAGAAGCCGAGGCTGACGAAGAGAAAGTTAAGCAAGTAAAAGCCGCAGAAGCGGAAGAGCTGTCAGCTAAACATAAGGCTGTGGAAATCACTACGCTTGCCCAGGCTAACCTGGAAGCGGCAGCCAAAGAAGCAGATGCGAAGAAAAAACTTGCGGAAGGTATTCAAGCCGAACGTGCAGCACCTGGTTTAGCGGATGCGAAAGTCCAAGAAGCCAGAGCAGATGCACTTGAAAAAGAAGGTATTGCGGAAGCGAATGTGATTAGAGCGAAAGGTCAAGCCGAAGCCGATGCTCACCTGGGTACAGGTAAGGCTGAAGCCGAAGTGATTGCTGCGAAAGGTGATTCGGAAGCGAAAGCTGCAAAAGAAATTGGTATGGCCAATGCCGATGTTACACGTGAGCACTTTAAAGCCGAGGCAGACGGCCTGGTTGATAAGTTTAATGCCATGAACAGCATGAGTGCAGATGCTCGAGCGCATGAAGAATATCGTATGGGTCTTGAAACGGCACTGAAAGAAGCGTTGGCTTCCATCGATGCGGGTAAAGATATTGCCAGAGAAAATGCTGAAGTACTTGCAGTAGCATTACAGAAAGCGAAGATTGATATTGTGGGTGGTGAAGATCACTTCTTCAATAACTTTGCTAAATCTCTCTCTATTGGTAAAGCCGTGGATGGCCTGGCAGATAAGAGCTCAACCATATCCGCCCTTATTGATCGCGTTATTTCCGGAAAACCTATCATCCCAAACCTATCCGCTACGGATAAAGAAGAAGACAAAGCGTAAGTGCGAGCAAATAAAAAAAGGGGCCATAGGCCCCGCTTCTTATATGTGATTTTTGCGTAGGGTAGTGATATGGAACAGCGGGATGAAACCGGTAAAGCTTCGGATGCGGTGGATAGCGCCGTTGCCGAAGGTGGTGCCTATGAGATTATTCGAAAGCGATTAGAAACTCAGGGACAAACACTTTCCAACAAAGCCAATGAGCTAAATGCGGCGCGCTTAGGCGAGTTTGGCAGCGCTGACATGGAAGTGAAAGCCAGGGTACGAGTACGAACAGAAAACAATTGTATTGCAAGAGATATTGTTCAGGTTAGTGATTACTTGCTTTTTGGCTACAACGTTTTTCTGGGCCTTAAAAAGGAAACAAGAGTTGAAGATGTTTTTGCTCTGTTTAATTTACAAGAGCAGGACGGAAGTTTTGACATTGTTCAGGTACCTATCAGCGGCACATTCCTGTCACAAAGCGGTTTTGTTAACGATTTTGAAGAACTGTATCGCTACTACAAGCACACCAAATTAACCCAGCTTACAATTAAAGACGGAAAGCTACTGGCCGCTTTTCAAATTGGTGAGCGACCAGAAGATATACGGGTATTTCGTTGGTCCGTTTCTGCTGATGGAAAACAGCTTAAATATATAGATAATCGCGGCGAACGCGATATTCAACTTCCGCCAAAGTATGATTTTGAATGGATTGAAACAACGCGTGAAAATACCGTAAATGGGCGCCATGCTCACGTCAATATTCTCGATACGGTATTTGTTGAAACTATTGGTGGGGACCTTACCGTTAAGGTCGAAAATAACACGGAGGATGGTCTCGGTATCTATCGGGAGCCGGTAGAAGACAAAACCCAATCTCTGGATGATGCACACATTGCTTATGCCGCGATTGGTGATTTAATTTTGTTACGCATTCGCCCCTATAGAGAAGAGCAATACCGTTACCTTATTTTTAACACATTGACGCAAGATGTGCTGAGAGTCGATGCAATTGGTCAGTCCTGTGTCCAATTACCGGAAGATCATGGTTTGGTTTTCCCCGGCGGGTACTACTTACAAACCGGTGAGTATAAAAAGTTTGACGACGATGCCGCCGGCCTGATGTTTAAACGTTCTATCCGCTCTCCAAACGGAGAAGATGTTCTCTATGTTTTCTATGAACCAGTTGAAGGTGTGGTTGGTTTGTTCGCCTACAACATCATCGAGAAAAAACTTCAAAATCCAATATACGGTAACGGTTATGCCCTGGCTGAAAATGGTCAACTAGTCATTTTTTCTGCGGAAGCTGAACCCACGCGTGTGCACCCGATGCAGGTTTGGCAAACACCTTATCAAAGTGCAGAATTTGCCAGTAAAGCGCCAGCCAGTCAGACGTTTTATGGAAAAATTGGTAACGCAGAACTAGTGCGTGGTGTGTCTGATTTATACAGTATCTGTCGGATGATCAGTAATCAGTCGGTTTCATTGCGTCTTTATGAAGAACTCAGCAAGGCCGCCAAAAAAATATTTGATGATCACTACTGGATAGGGGATACGGACACTAAAGAGATTGCCTCATTAATAAAGGAAGTAGCCGCAACTTCTGAACTGGTTATTGATGAATTTGAAAAAGTAGAAAGTATTCGCCAGCAATCGGCAAAAACAATGCTGGATGCCGAACGGGAACAGGAATCCCTAATTCAATCGGTGCGCCCGGATAATTGGCAAACTGCCGAAGAATATGTTGAAGCCTTGGGCAGGCTACGGCGTCAACGAGGACATCTAACAACCATAAAAGATTACCGATACATCGATTTATCTCGTGTCGAGGAATTAGAGAAACAACTACAGGATGTTGAGGAGTCTCTATCCCGGAAAACAGTTGATTTCCTGTCGGATGAAAAAGCGTTAGATCCCTATCTCGAAAAAATCGAGGTTTTAAATAAAGAAGTTGAAGAGGCAACGACTAACGCAACCTTGCAGCCTTTAATCGAATCAATTGAGCAAACAGCCTTTGGCCTGGATCTACTCTCTGAATTAATGGGAACGCTTCAAGTTGATGATGCGACGGTTAGAACGCGTATTATTGACGCGATCTCATTGGTGTATTCCAAACTTAACCAGAGTAAAGCGAACGCCAAGCACAAGCAAAAAAATCTGGGCTCGGAAGAAGCGAAAGCGCAATTCGGTGCGCAGTTTAAGTTATTTTCCCAAAGTATTACCAACGCCCTGGGCTTGGCGTCGACACCAGAGAAGTGTGACGAACAGCTCTCGCGCCTTTTAGTTCAACTCGAAGAACTGGAAAGTCAGTTTAGCGATTTCGATCAATTCCTCGCTGACATTATGGAGAAGCGCGAGGAAGTCTATGAGTCTTTTGAAAGCCATAAACAACAACTATTGGATGAGCGTCAACGCAAGGCACAGTCTTTAAGTGATGCTGCTTCTCGCATATTGGCCAGTATTGAAAAGCGTTCGCTAAAATTTACCGCCGCAGATCAACTCAATACCTATTTTGCCTCGGACGCGTTGGTACTGAAAATCAAAGAACTGGTCGAACAATTGCGCAGTTTGGATAGTGCAGTGAAAGCGGATGATATTGAATCACGCTTTAAAGGCATTAAGGAACAGGCTCTACGTTCTTTAAGAGATAAAACCGATATTTTTGAACAGGGCGGCAATGTAATTAAATTGGGTCCTCGACATAAATTCTCGGTAAACACTCAGGAATTGGATCTGACTATTATTCCCCGTGATGGCGAATTGAATCTCCATTTAACAGGGACAACTTTTTATGAACCGATTAAAGATGACGAGTTGCAAAGCACACGCGAATACTGGGATATATCTCTGGAATCAGAAACGCCCAAAGTGTACCGAGCTGAATACCTTGCCTCTTTAATCATTGAGTCCGCAGAAAAGCAGCGTGATGGACTTTCCATTGATGCTTTGAATCAGGGGCTATTAGATGAAGCAATACTGAGCAAACTGGTAAAGGAATTTGCGGCTCCTCGATACAAAGAGGGTTATGAAAAAGGCGTCCACGATCACGATGCCGTTTTATTATTAAATGAATTACTACCCGCGATAGATCGAGCGGATCTACTTCGGTTTGATCCGTTAAGTCGCGGTCTTGCGCAGATATTCTGGGCGAACATAAAAAGCTTGGCGAAAAACAAACCGCAACAAGCTGAGCGCGCGTCATTGTCATTTACCACCTGGCCCGAACGAGCGCAATCTGCAGCACAGATGCAATCATTTTTCTCCAGCACAGAAGCCGTAGAATTACTCGCTGATGAGGTCAGGCATGCACTTACCGACTTTATTCAGCAACATCCAATACCGGTGACGGAACTGGATATTCGTCGTGCTGCTGATTACCTCGTTGCAGAGCTTAGTCGTGAACGTATTGAGTTCATTGGTAGCAAATATGCTACGCAACTTGTTGAAGAGCTTAAGCGCTCGATGGATGACGGTAGTTGGCGTCGCTACCAAATGGCATTGGAAAAAATGGTTGGCTGGCCAGCAGAGCGTTGGAATTTATCAGTTGCATGGTTGCAGGCTTTGACGGAAAAGAAAAACTTAGGGAACCTGGCTCGCTACATTCCTGAAGCAGTTGCTCTTATCAATGCGGATGAACGTCTGGAAAGGCGCTTTACTGAAGTTGACCTTGAGTTAACTATTGACGGCCTTTTAGGGGATCACCCGACTATTGAAAATCGTCAATTACGTTTTTCTCTGGATTCCTATTTGCTACGTATGGAGAATCACCGTTTTGAAGTGGTGCCTGCATACCACCGCTATTTAAAGCTGCGCCAGGAAGCGATCAGTAACAATCGTGAAGCATTACGTCTGGAGGAGTTTAAACCTCGTCCGCTCAGTTCCTTTGTTCGGAACCGTTTGATTAACGAATCTTATCTTCCCCTTATTGGTGACAACCTCGCGAAACAAATGGGAACCATCGGTGAGAACAAGCGTACAGATCTCATGGGCTTGTTGATGATGATTTCTCCGCCCGGCTACGGTAAAACGACATTAATGGAGTATGTTGCCAATCGGTTGGGATTAATTTTTATGAAAATTAATTGCCCATCTTTGGGTCATGATGTGCTGTCCCTTGATCCCGAGCAGGCTCCTAATGCAACCGCCAGGCAAGAGTTGGATAAGTTAAACCTGGCTCTGGAAATGGGTAACAATGTTATGTTGTATCTGGATGATATCCAGCATACTCACCCGGAATTCTTACAGAAATTTATTTCCCTATGTGATGGTACTCGTCGAATTGAGGGTGTATGGAAAGGCAAGACTAAAACCTACGACATGCGTGGGCGTAAGTTCTGTGTCGTCATGGCCGGTAACCCTTACACCGAATCAGGAGAGGCGTTCAAAATTCCCGATATGTTAGCCAACCGGGCGGACATCTATAATCTCGGTGATATTCTCGGTGGTATGGATGAACAGTTTGCGCTGAGTTACATTGAAAATGCGCTTACCTCCAACCCCGTACTTGCGCCATTGGCAGTCCGGGAAATGTCGGATGTCTATAAGTTAATTGATATGGCCAAAGGGGCAAACATTGCGACCACGGATTTAAGTTATGCCTACAGTGGTGCGGAAATAAATGAAATTACTGAAATCCTGAAGAAAATGTTTGTTGTGCAGGATGTAATCCTAAAAATAAATCAACAGTATATTGCTTCGGCTGCACAAAACGATAAATACCGAACTGAGCCTCCGTTCAAGTTACAGGGTAGTTACCGTAACATGAATAAAATGACGGAAAAAATCTCGGCAGTCATGAATGAGCAGGAGCTAATGCAGATGATTGCCGACCACTACGTTGGTGAGGCACAGCTGTTAACAACTGGTGCGGAAGACAACCTGCTTAAACTGGCTGAACTCAGAGGCAATATGAGCGAAGAGCAGAAGGCTAGATGGGACCAGATTAAAAAAGACTTCCTGCGCAACAAGGCAATGGGTGGAGACGATGCAGATACGGGTGGCAAAGTCGTTGCGCAATTGGCCGACCTCGTTAGTGGTGTTCAGTCCCTGTCGGATATAGCCGCACATGCTGCAGCCTCGCCCTCGAAAGAAGGTGATAAAACTGCCGCTGCGTTGATGGTAATGATCGACAGACTCTCCGAAGTTCTGCAGAAGTCCAAACCTTCTATTAAAGTGGTGAACGAACCTGTTCCTGGAATCGACAAAATCCTCACGGTTTTAGCAGAAACTATTGAGCACAGTATTTTTCCATTGGTACGCAGTATGGATAAAAAACTGGAGATTGATTTAAGAACACACGAAAAAATGAAAGATATCTCCCGCCAATTACGAACTCTGGAAGCACAGGTGATTGGTAAAACGGATAAGGGCTCTGCAAGCTAGTTTTTAGTGATGGTGGGGTCTTTTTGGTTACGTATTAAAATAATTATTGGCCTGGTGTGTGTTTTGGTTGGTGTGCATATTGCCAATGTAATGCTCGAAGGGCAGCTGCAGTATTTTGGTATTCTTCCTCGTCACTGGGGAACCTGGTATCACATATTTACGTCGCCTTTTATTCATCAAAGCTATGGCCATCTGATAAACAACATAATAGGTCTGAGTATCTTCAGCGCAATATGTCTATTGCGTCCCGTACGTTATTTTGTGATAGCCAGTTTTTTCATCATTGTGGTAGCGGGTGTTTTGGTTTGGCTGTTTGGAAGGCCCGCCATTCATATAGGAGCAAGCGGCTGGATTTTTGGTTTATGGAGCTTATCGATAATGACAGCCTGGTTTGATCGAAGCTTCAAAAATCTTTGTATTGCTGTATTTGTTGTCTTTCTTTACGGTGGAATGATTTACGGCATTTTGCCAACCCGACCAGGGGTTTCTTACGAAGCCCATTTGTTTGGTTGTGTGGCAGGTATTCTTTTTGCGGCAATGGCCGCTAAATCTCCTCGTTTTAAAAGGGCACTGCGGTGATAAGTGTTATAAAAAAAATTCTGGGGAAATTTTTTCCCCCAAAGCCTAAGGCCAGTGATGTTGTATGGCAGCAACGCTGGAGCGATATTCTGCAGAAAAAAGTTGCATTTTATCGAGTACTGAATGCGCAGGATAAAGCGCTATTTCACCAACGTGTACTGTTGTTCTTGGAAACTACGGCGATTGAAGCAGGGCAGTTTGAAGTGACAGAAGAGGATGCATTGCTGGTCGCAGCAAGTGCAATTATCCCCGTTTGGGGGTTTCCTAATTGGCACTACTTTAATCTTAAAGCCGTGTACCTTTTACCCTCCTCATTTAATGATCAATTTGAGTGTGGTAAGCCTGACTCTAATATTTCCGGTATGGTGGGTACGGGTCCATTTACGGGGAAAATGGCATTGAGTCGTCCTCATCTATATGAAGGATTTGAAAACAGCCGTGATAAACAAAATGTTGGTATTCATGAATTTGTGCACTTGGTCGATATGGCCGATGGTGATTGTGATGGCTTTCCTGAGCGACTGAAGGAATTTCAGTTTTCGATTCCATGGTTTGATCTGGTTGAGAAAAAGATTGAAGAAATTGACTCCAACAAAAGCAATATCCGGGATTACGGCGCAACCAATAGAGCGGAATTTCTGGCTGTTGCTTCAGAATATTTCTTTGAAAGGCCGAGAATGCTTCAGGAAAAACACCCGAAGCTTTTTGCAGCTTTAACTGAATTCTATAAGCAGGATGTTATGGCCATTGCTGAAGATGTCCGAGTTAGAAAGAACAGCCCCTGTCCGTGCGGAAGTGGGAAAAAATATAAACGTTGTTGTTTACCAAAAGAGTAAAAGTAAGGAGTCAGTATGGATTGTCCACAGTGTAAAGGTTACCAGCTTGAACCCAGTGAATTGGAAGTTGGGCTAATCGCTTGTCGTTGTGCAAAATGTGAAGGTGCATTGCTGCCCCTAATGAATTATCGATACTGGAATGACAACAACTTGAATGTTGAGTCAGAGCCTTCAACCACCACAATGGTAGAAGACAACACCCAGGCAAAGCTCTGTCCAAAATGCCAGCGCATGATGACAAAGTTCAAGATAAGTGCTGAATCAGGAAATAAAATAGAACTATGTACCGGTTGTGATGAAGCCTGGTTAGATAAAGGCGAGTGGCAATTGCTTAAATCCCTTGATGTACAAAATAAGCTACCCAGTATTTTTACTGACGCTTGGCAAAGAAATATTCGACTTAAACAACAGGAGAAAAGCTTAAATAGCCACTATGAGGAAAAGCTGGGTACAGAAGCTTTTGAAAAGATATGCAACTTCAAAGAGTGGATGGAAAAGCAACCGGATAGAGGCGAGATTATTCAATACCTAATTACTAAAGTGCAGTAATTGTTTTAATAAGTCAAAAAGGAACAACACAGTGAGCGAAAATAGAGATTATCTAGAAATGTCCTTTCACTCGATTAATTGCTTTGCTGACGGCGAGCTTTGCGTTGATGAACTGAACCAAATTGTCGATATCGCATTAAAGGACGGTGTGGTAGACGAGAATGAAAAACGCATATTGAGAAACATTATTGGTCGGTTGAACGAAGATGAACTTCAAGGTGATTTACTGGACAGGGTCAATCAGTTACGAACAGACTTAAAGCTCTAACCAAATTATGTACTGGTTGGGGGGAAATCTGGCTCCGATAATTTGATATGTAGTAGCTCCAACTCAATCTGACAGACGGCTATCGACACAAAGCCAAAGGCACCGAAGAAAGGCCAAATCCCTCGGATAGATCAATAGCGTGAATGGATTTCACTTTTTCTATCTGTTTTTGAATTGGATCGATCAGAGATGTCGGAAGCAATGTGTATCTGTCTTTCTGTCCTTTTCCCCGAAAAACAAAAAGTGATTTATTGTCAAAGTCGATGTCTTTAATTCTGAGTCTCAGCGCCTCATTCACTCTTAGTCCGCAACCATAAAGGATCGCAGTAATAAGCCAATACTTACCTGATAAGCAAGAAAGGACTCCATTGACTTCCGAGTGAGATAACACCGTGGGTAAATTTCTTGGGCGTTTCGCATACCCATAATTTAATCCTTCAATCTCCTGGTTTATAACATGCCGATACATGAACACGAGGGCACATAGGGCTTGGTTTTGAGTGGCGGCTAAATAGTTAAAAAACCGTTCAATTTCTGCATTCCCCATATCTTTAGGATGCTTCTTGTTGTGGAAATGAATAAAAAATCGAACCCAGTAAAGATACGTTTTTTCGGTTTTCAAACTGTAATGGCGGGTACGTAGTTCAGTTCGAATAAGCTCAAGAAAGGGAGAGGGTTTCATAATCGTTTCAATCCATTGATATGTATATATATACAGTTATATTGAAAAATAGACATTTTTTCAAGAATGGGGTCTAATGAGAAACGAAAATGAATTCTGTGTTTTTCCAGGCGTTAGAAAGTAAGTTGTTGAAAACCAAGGAAAAACTGTCTCCTCATTGAGTGCATAGAAGACCCGGAAAGGTCTGTTATGTACTCAGGCAGCTTTTCTCCGGCCAATAGCCTTCCTCAACCTAGCTTTCAGCTTGTTAACACATTGAATTTAAATAAGAAATTTTATGGGTGAGAATCGTTCTTATCCGGGTATATACGGAATTCCGTATAACATACTGATACACGGCCTCGCTCGCTGCGCGACCTCGGCCATGTATCGGGTCGGTGCTCAATTTTTTGTCGCAGATAGTTGTCCGCGCAGTGCGATTAATTGAAAAAGAATTAATTTTAAACTAAGAAGTGGTTGGCGAGAATAGGCGAGCGCGTCCGCCTATCAATCTGCTCCAAAAGTTCACCCCTGCGGGGCGACATTGAGCACCGACCCGTTATGCACTATGTTGAATATGGAAATGATCAAGCAAATATTAATTGTTAATTGGCAGGCGTTGCTTATAGCTTTTGTATCCGTATTCATTCTGTTTAAAGCTAATATTCGGAATCGTGCAGTGGCGATTGTAGGTTTGGTTCTAATAGGCTTAACTGGTGTCATAGGGGTAGCAGGAGTAATGGTATCAGAGCTATATTGGCCAGCCCATTTTAGTAGCACAATTATTGGTATATACAGCTTGGTAAATATTGCTTCAGCGTTTAATAGCATCGGGTTAATACTAGTGGTTTATTGTCTATACAAGCAGGGTGCCAATGCATAACAAGTGTATGTTGCACCAGCCACTGCGTGGCTTGGACAGTTTTTCGCTCGTTCCTCGCTACAAAACTGCCGCCAATACAAGCGTTATAGCCTTCAAAAGAATTAGATATGTTATTAAACGAATTACGAAAATTTAAACTCAAAAAAGAACTAATTACTCTTCGTAGAGATTGTGGAGATGACGATATCACAGGTGAAGTAATAGACGTAAATGAAAATTATGTTGTCTTTATTTTGTGGACTGATGACGGGTTATACGATGGCACTACTGTTTTTGAAATTGATCAAATTAATGAAGTGCTTTGGGGGAATAGAGAGCATGAGTCTATAAAATTACTGGTAGAAAAATTCGGAAAACGACCCGTATTTGAATTCGAATCCATAGAGTTTGAGAAAGTAGTATTAGAGGCATTTTCAAAATATAAACATTTGTCTATCTATCATGAACATGGCGAAGATAGCTTTGATATTTGTAGCTTAGATGAAGTTGATGAATATTGGCTCAAAATTCTTACGTATGGACCAATGAAAACATTATCAAGACTTGGTAAGATAATAAAATCTGAAAATATCTTAAGGTTTACTATCGATTCACCATATCAAAATAATATTGTTTCTTTACATAGTCATGAGCTATAACAAATAGCTCAAATGGACGTTTTTTACGTCGCTTGTTTTGTGCTTTAATAGCACAAAACAATCAACTATAAAAACGCCCCTTAGCTAGGCGATACACGGCCTCGCTCGCTGCTCAATTTTTTGTCGCAGATAATTGTTCGCGCAGTGCCATTAATTGAGAGAGAATTAATTTTAAACTAAGAAGTGGTTGGCGAGAATAAGCGAGCGCGTCCGCCTATCAATCTGCTCCAAAAGTTCACTCCTGCGGGGTGACATTGAGCACCGACCCGTTATGTGTGGTTAATCTGATGGATATTGCAATCTTTCCAAAAGAAGTTGTCGGCACTGTGATGCATGAGGGGATTGAATTTTCATCCTGTACTTTTATCGAAATCTTTTTAGATGGAGCTTCATTCTGTGAGATAGAAGATTTCGAAGGTGGTGTGGTTGTTTGGGATGAGCTGAAGAAGTCTGCAGTTGATTCGGGTAAATATCTAATCTTTACCTGTTATTGCGGTATCCCCGAAGATGGCGGTTGGGACTTCATAAATGTAACTCACCTAGACAATGAAATTATTTGGGAATTTGATAGGGTTTCTTGTAGAAAAATTGTGTTCAATAAGGCTGACTACATTAGTCAAATAAATGATTGTGGTGCTTTGCTAAGGCTGGAAAGTTATCCACTTGCAATGCCAGTTTCTCGTATTCCTTATTATTAAAACTAGGCACATAACACCTATATGACCGAACCTGTCAAAGATCAATAGGAACCCAAAACGCTCGCCCACATAGCAAGAGTTAATAAAAATAATTCGACCACTGACAATCATTTCCCATTTGGATTGATGACTGTACCAAACACCTATTGAGAGTCCGCGCCTAAGTTTTCTTAGGCGTGCTTTGGCTTTGCCAAAGCGCTACTAGAAACATATTGGTTACCCTTAATCTGGCGGTTCAAAAAATCGGGCTTGCATAGGCATCCAGTTATACACTTGCTCAGATAAGGGGCAGTCAAATTCATTGTCAGGAGAGTAGCGTGTCCTGTCTAATCAAGGCAGAAGGGGTTGGCTTATATCAATCAGGCAAACAACAAGCTCAAGGCTTAAACAGATGATTTTGCCTCTGGATTTTTAAGCACTACACCACCAGTTATACACACAAGCTCAGACACGCTACTCAAAACCTATGCTGTTCGAAAGAAATAGTTCATATCAAACACATCGTTTCGTTTCATCATAAAGTAAACGGCACGTCCAAGTTTATGTGCGAGAATAGAAAGCGCTTTTCCCTTGCCAAATTTCTTCGTTAATTTGTCCAAATACTTTTTCGCAGGATCGTTGCCTCGAATAAATAATGCCGCCGCTTCTGAAAAGGCCCATTTTAAGTGGCCATTACCTATTCTCGAACCCGAGGTGCCTAGTTTTTTACCCGCTGACTCTTTGCTGCACTTGACTAACCGAGAGTAAGAACAAAAGGTTTGTACCGTTGGGAATCGGTCAATAGAAAGCACTTCATACATAATGGTGAGGGCTAACACATCACCAATGCCAGGTACGGTTTTTAACCGATACAGCATTCTTCCATCATAGTGTTTTGCATGTTTAATAATGTAGTTTTCCAGTCGGTTAATTTGATCATGAATATGATCCATAACGGCGATATCCGTTTCCACATTAAGTCGAACCGATGGGTTTTGAAAATGATCGGCGATGCCTTCACGGTTGCCTTTGTGAACAATATTCTTCTCAAAGGGCGTTAAGTTGTACTGGTAATTGGTGATGGAGATATGACTTTGAATTTCACTCTTAATCCGTACCAAATGCGCACGTCGGCGCATCAAGTCCCGAATAGGACGAAGTTCGGCTGGATAGGCATAGGCGAGCGGGAAGTCACCTCCACGCATAATACGGGCGATTTTCTCAGAATCCTTTTTGTCGTTCTTGGTTTTACCACCGTGTATGCAGCGCATATACAGAGCGTGCCCCAGAATAAACTCAATGCCTTCTTTGGCACATAAATCAGCTAACCAATACCAGGAAAACATACACTCAACACCGACAACGATATCGTTTCTGTAAGGGGAGAGAAGCTTAAGAAATGTCTTGCCATGAGTTGGTATGTTCTTATGAATCAATATGTTAGCATCGGAATCAAGAATACAGACATACATGGTTTTGGTATGCAAATCGATTCCACAGTAATATTGGTGGGATTTGGTATAAAATCTCATGTGATGGTCTCCTTCTTTGAGAACTTACTTTTGGCGATTTAAGTTTAGAAGGTACCCCCGTTGGTATCTTTAGGAGGAGGTCATCAATAAGTATCAAGTTTGTCCACCCGACACTTTGGCCATAGTGCGGGTGACAAAAGCGATACACGGCCTCGCTCGCTGCGCGACCTCGGCCATGTATCGGGTCGGTGCTCAATTTTTTGTCGCAGACAGTTGTCCGCGCAGCGCGATTAATTGAGAGAGAATTAATTTTAAACTAAGAAGTGGTTGGCGAGAATAGGCGAGCGCGTCCGCCTATCAATCTGCTCCAAAAGTTCACCCCTGCGGGGTGACATTGAGCACCGACCCGTTACATGTAGTCAGCTATGGATGAATTTATTTCAATAATACAGTTTCATACAGCCATACCATTTGGGTACTTGTTATTTTCATTGCTTTGGTTAAGCGTTGTTGTATGGGCATTAAAAAATATTGTTAGTACTCTATGGTCAAGGCGTTTACGCGGGTCAAAGATATATATTGCCGGGTGCTTGCTAGTCGTTGCCGTCGGGTATGCCTATGCAAGTATTAGATATTCAGAAAATATTAATATGAATCCATTTTTTAAAGAGTCTGCCTTAGTTGGCGAGTGGAATTGTGGTAGCTCTAAATTGGTTCTTAAGCCCGATGGTATAGCTACTATTAATCTTAGTGATTCTTTACTCGCAAGGTTGGGTATAGATAATGGTGACGGGTATTGGAGAAAAGAAGGAGATTTTAATCTGGTATTGGGCAGTGCTGCGGTTAATTTTGATTCAAAGAATGGGATGCTCCGAGTAATTCAATATGCAGAAAAATATCGTTTAATAATCGAAGATTACGAAGATCCAGACATGTGGGATGGTAGTCTTGGTTTTAAACAGAAAAACATGTAACAAATTGCTGCACGCGGACACATACTGCTACGCTCGTTTTTGTGTCTGTCGCTGCGCTCCAATTTTACACAAAAACGCTCTCCGCAGTATGTGCCGGTGAGCAAGGCGATACACGGCCTCGCTCGCTGCGCGACCTCGGCCATGTATCGGGTCGGTGCTCAAGTTTTTGTCGCAGATGGTTGTCCGCGCAGTGCTATAAATTGAGTAGGAATTAATTTTAAATTATGAAGTGGTTGGCATGAATAGGCGAGCGCGTCCGCCTATCAATCTGCTCCAAAAGTTCACCCCTGCGGGGTGACATTGAGCACCGACCCGTTAACACTCACAATTGATATGAAACGAATAGATAATTTTGCGTTGGCAACGATTGGCTTGATTTCTCTTTTATTCTCAATTTTACAAGTGAAATTTGGCCTTCAGGAGATGGATGTATCCCCACAAACTGACGCACTATGGATGTTCATCTTTGCCTTATTGGTTGCTGTATGGGCTACTAAAGAGCCTAAGCAAAAAGAATTCTCAGCACCATTTGAGTTTGGTGCGTTTTTATACTTCGTTTGGCCTATTGTTTTGCCATATTACTTGGTTAAAACTAGGGGACTAGAGGGAGTAGTTTTATTTTTTGGGTTTGTAGCCTTATATTACATCCCATTTATATCAGGCTTGTTGGCTTATGTGTTCTATACGTAAGTCGCGTGTTAACAAGTCAATTATGTCGCAGCCTGCGGCTGCTGGGACGCCAAAAAGCTGCGCTTTTCGCCGCCCCATATTGAGTCGTTAGTTTCCAGTTACAGAATCGAGAAATGTTCGGCATATTTAAGAAAAAGGAAGTTGGGTGGCCATTCGATCAGCCAAAAAATTGTGCTGTATTTACAATTCGGCAGATCATAGAAGATAAAGCTCCTATTCAAATTGTGTATCACGACCTAGAAGATGGTAGTTGGCAATTTTTGAGTAACATTGAATATACAATTGCGGATGTAAAGCTAGTTGGCCTAGAAGAAATTGCGAAAATAGATCTAACAGTATTTGAGGTTGCTAAGATTGATCCTGGCTACCATGCTTGGAGAAATAACATCGGTGATAAATGGACTATTGCAAAAACTCCTGCTGATACAGAAGAGTAAACTAACAAGTGGCTGTGGTGTTTGAAATAGACTGAGATTGCCGAGCCTCCAATATCCGCTTCTGAATATCCGATTCTTCGATTCCGAGTTCGGCCAAGAGTCCGCTTGGCACTTTGCCGACTGTCAGATTATGTTCGAACCTGATACAAAAAGAGTCAGATAAAGTCTGAGCCAATACATCTGATAAACGGTAGGAGGGTTCTCTACCGTTTATCGTTATTCAATAGTATTTAAGGTAATTAAGAAAAACGCTTTTTATATTTATTAGTATCACCAATTGGTACGTATTTACTCCGCCTTCTTCCCCGCTGTGTGGTTATAAGCAAAACATATAGCCTTATATTTCCCGGGCGTAAAAACGATAATTTTATGCCTACTAAAGGCTTGAACCACTCTCGCAAAACTGCACTTGGTCACCCATACTCAATATGACTCAGTCACCTATCGTGGCTTTGCATCATATCGACAACTGCTTACCCCCTGTTGTCGAGGCTGGAAAAAGCGTCTATGCTGCATAACAGCATCATGAAAATCCAGGGTTGAAAGCACTTATCAAGCTTTGCCCTCTAAGGAGTTGATCATGCTCTGGCAACCTTCGAAAGAACGTATTCACGCTTCCCAAATGTATCGGTTCATGCATTTTGTTAATGATCATGTATCGCCGCTTGCCGAATTGGATTACCCACATCTATACAGTTTTTCCATTAACAAGCCCAATGCATTTTGGCGCAGTCTGTTTGAGTTTTTTCACGTGGCGCATTCCGGAATTCTTGAACCGGTAAATACCGACGCCGGATTCGAAACCTATGGCTGGTTCCCAAATACCAAACTCAACTTTGCTGAAAACTTGTTAGCAAAAGGTGCTACAGACAATGTTGCCTTAACATCGATAACTGAAAGCGGTGCGAATCGCAAAGTAACTTACGGTGATTTGCGAGAGCTTGTTGGTTGTGTGAGTGAGCATCTGACAGGCTTTATTCAGCCAGAAGAAGTGGTTGCCTGTTATATGCCAAATACTTTGGAAACCGTCGTTTCCATGTTGGCGACTACCGCGATTGGTGGTGTGTTCACATCAACAAGTTGTGATTTTGGTGTCGATGCCGTGGTAGACCGGTTTGAACAAACGGCACCCAGTGTGCTCATTGCTGTGGTTAAATATGAATATAACGGTAAACAGATTGATCAGCTGGAAAAAATACAACAGATTGTAAAACGGCTCCCCACATTAAAAAACGTTGTACTCGTGGACTATTTATCTCCAGGTAAAAGTATTGATGTTAAAGGCATCGCCAATGCCGTTAGTTGGAATGATGTTGTAAAAAACAAAACTACTCAGCCAAAATATGTAGCGCGTAATTTCTCTGACCCGCTATACATCATGTATTCATCCGGTACGACCGGTAAGCCAAAGTGTATTGTGCATTCCGTTGGCGGAACCTTACTGCAACATATTAAAGAATTGGGCTTACACAGCGATTTTGGCGAAAACAAAACGCTATTTTTCTACACAACCTGTGGTTGGATGATGTGGAACTGGATGGTTTCCGGGTTATTTTTTGGTGGAACAATAGTTTTGTATGAAGGTGCACCGGCCTACCCGAACACAACGGCGTTTTTGAAAAATATAGAAAATGAAGAGGTATCCATCTTCGGTACCTCACCCAGGTTTTTAAAAACGCTACAAACCAGTAATACCTCCTTATCGAATATTGACTTCAGTAGTCTGCAAACTATTTTATCCACCGGATCACCGCTGTTACCGGAGCAGTTTGATTTTGTCTACAACAGCATTAAGTCAGATATTCAATTATCGAGCATCTCCGGTGGCACAGATATTCAAGGATGTTTCTTCCTCGGCAACCCCATGCTACCGGTCTATTCTGGTGAACTTCAGAGTGCGGGCCTGGGTATGGAAGTTGTGTGTGTGGACAATAACGGCGATGAAGTTGAAGAAGGCGAATTAATTTGTCGGCATAGTTTTCCTTCCCGTCCTATCCGGTTTTTGAATGATCCTGATGGCGAGAAATTAAAAGACACCTATTTTTCCTATATCGATAATGTTTGGTACCACGGGGACTACATTCAAACCACCGAGCATGGTGGTGCCATTTTTCTGGGACGAAGCGATGCGACATTAAACCCTGGCGGGGTTCGTATTGGTACAGCGGATATTTATCGGCAACTTGAGAAGTTGAATTATATTGACGACGCAGTATGCATTGGCAAACAAAAAGCGGGTGATATTGATATCTGGCTATTTGTCAAAATGAAAGACAACGGCGTGTTAGGCGAAAATCAACTTGCGGAAATCAAGCAAGAGATAAAGGACAACACCTCACCCCGGCATGTGCCGAAAAAAATAGTGGCTGTGCAGGATATTCCCTACACAAGTTCGGGAAAGAAAATGGAAATGGTGGTGAGCAGGATTATTAATGGACAGGCTATCAACAATCAAAATGCTGTAGCCAATCCACAATG
Organism: Teredinibacter sp. KSP-S5-2; assembly: GCF_032773895.1. Lineage (NCBI taxonomy): Bacteria > Pseudomonadati > Pseudomonadota > Gammaproteobacteria > Cellvibrionales > Cellvibrionaceae > Teredinibacter > Teredinibacter sp. KSP-S5-2. The sequence goes on from NZ_CP120416.1 coordinate 4,594,122, forward strand.
CTTGCAGGAGTACCACGATATGGTCTCTTAATTGTCCACATCATCGACGTCGATTTGCCCAGAAAGTCGACGGCGTATATGAGACCAGGACATACCTATGGCCAGTTTTAGGGCGAGCAGTACTTCCATTATCCATACTAATGCAGACACATTTTGCGGTTTAAGCAAGCCTAAATCATAAAAGATCCAAATGATAGTCGCAAACAATGCGCCGATAAGTCCAAGCCCGATCATTCCGAGGGAGCGAAATGTTGCGCGAATATAAATTGCCCAGCCGATTGTAAGCGTAATCGCTGCCAGGGCTAACCAGGGCGTGAGTTTGGGTAAGCTTTGGGTCAACCAATGAAAATAGGAGTAACCGCTGGGGTTAAACGTTGCCATGACTAAAACCAGGGCAAAAAGAAAGCGAATACCAAAACGTTGCCAATCAAACTGCTTCATCTATTTATTCTCCAATTTCTTGTGGTAAACGCGCCATCTGATCTTCTATCCAGGCTTCAGCCTCGGCGGTTACCTGTTTACTGTTCTTACCTTCCGTAGAAATCGGTTCGCCGACGATCACTTGGATAACGCCGGGATACTTTCGAAACTTTTCTTCCGCCGGCCAGCAAATACCGGAGTTCATAGCCACGGGAATAACATCGCAACCTGCTGTACAGGCGATATCAGCACCACTTCGTGCGTATTTTCCTTTTTCTTTAAGCTTCATCCGTGTGCCTTCAGGAAAAATAATGACGTTAAAGCCTTCGGCAATCCGTTTGGTGCCTTCCGATTTGACTTGTCTTAATGCATTTTTCGGGTCGCTGCGATCAATCGCAATGGGGTAGAGAGCACGTAAACCCCAGCCAAAGAAAGGAATATCAAGCAGCTCTTTTTTTAATATTGTGGAAGCCGGCCAAAACGAACCCTGCAGGAATAAGGTTTCCCAGGTACTTTGGTGTTTTGATAACACCACGGCCGGTTGGGTTTTTGTTCGAAGAATATTTTCCATTCCGTGAATCTGATAACGGACGCCGCAAATAACTTTCACCAGGAAAACAATAAAGTGTGTCCAACTGACAATAATACGATGGCGGGCTTTTGCCGGTAGAAGCCAGGTAAACACCGAGATAGTCCCGTATGTCACGGTGGTGCAAAAATAGATAACGGCAAAAATAGAAGAACGAAAATAAAGCACTAGTGGCACCCAGTTAGTCGTTAATTAGGTAATAAGCAAAATCGGATAACCGATCAAATATTTTCACTGCCTGCAATCTTGGATCCTGCGCTATTGCGTTGGGTAACGCCTGCTCCGTTTTTTCTCCTTTCCCTGATCGAACCAGGATTGGTTGACAGTTTTTGGCAAGTGCTAGTTGTAGATCTTTTAATGAGTCACCAACCAGATAGCAGCCGGCAACATTAATCTGTTTATCTTGTTCTAATTGGTCGATCAGGCCGGTTCTGGGTTTACGACAGCTACAGTTGTCGTCTGGCCCATGGGGGCAAAAATAAATTGCCTCTATTTGTCCGCCGCATTCCTCAACCAGCCGGCACATCTTGTTGTGCATTGCAGATAAGGTTGCGAGAGAAAAATATCCTCTGGCCAAACCTGACTGGTTGGTAATGACGGCAACTTTATAACCCTGTCGGGTTAACTGGGCGATGGCTTCTATACTCCCGGGAACAGGCACCCATTCCTCAGGAGATTTAATATATGCATCGGAATCGTGATTTATTACACCATCCCGATCCAGTAGTAGCCACTGCTTGTCCATTCCCTATTTTTTTACATCCAGATAAGAAATGTCTGCGACTTCGAGGAACAACGCACGAAGTTGGCCGAGTAACGCTAAACGATTATTCTTAAGCGATTCATCGTCTGCCATAACCATTACATTGTCGAAGAAATTATCTACAGGTTGCTGGAGCGCTGCCAAAGCTGAAAGTGCTTTGGTGTAATCCCCGGCAGCAAATATCGGGCTGACTTCATCCTGCAAACGCTTTAATTCGGAGGCCAGTTGTTTCTCGGCATCTTCCTGTAAAAGTGCCTCATCCACGTGTTGAGCAATTTCCTGGTCCTGTTTATTCAGGATATTAGATACACGCTTATTCGCTGCGGCCAAAGCGGGTGCTTCTTTGAGTTGTTTAAACTCGGCAACCGCATGAACGCGCTTGTTAATATCGACAGGCACAGAAAGCTGCTTCGCATGGACTGCCTGGAATACTTCAGCAGGGTAATCTTCTTCGTACCATGCGCGGAAGCGTTCCAACATGTAGTTGAGTACATCATTCACTACGGTTTGCGCTTTATCCAAACCGGTGAAGTGAGTGGCTGCTTGAGTAATTAATTCCTCAAGATCCAGGGCGTAACCTTTTTCCACCAGAATACGTAAAGCACCAAGGGAAGCGCGTCGTAACGCAAATGGGTCTTTCGAACCTGTTGGGATCTGACCGATACCAAATATGCCGGTGATGGTATCCAGGCGATCTGCCAGTGCAATAATGGCACCGGTCGTCGTTTCGGGTAGATCGTCCCCGGCAAACTTAGGCATGTATTGCTCAACAATTGCCTGGGCAACTTCGGCATCTTCGCCGTCATTTAGCGCGTAGTGATAACCGGCAATGCCTTGCATGTCTGGAAATTCATAAACCATGCTGCTGACCAAGTCGGATTTACACAACTCAGCTGCGCGGGCAACTTTATCTGAGTTGGCTTCGGCGATTTTTTCAGCGATAAACAATGCGAGTTTTTTGATTCGTTCTGTTTTATCAAAAATGGTTCCCAGTTGTGCCTGAAAGACAACATTTTTAAGACGTTCGCGCTGGGCAACTAAATTGGTTTTCTTATCGGTTTCAAAGAAAAACGCTGCATCGGCAAGGCGAGGGCGAATCACTCGTTCGTTACCTTCAATCACTTCACGCGCGTCTGCGCTATCGAGATTAGCAACGGTAATAAAATTGGGTAGCAACTTGCCATTGGCATCGACAACATGAAAATACTTTTGATGTTCTTTCATGGAAGAAATCAACGCTTCGGCGGGTACCTGCAAAAACTCTTCATCGAAGTTACCAGCAAGAGGAACTGGCCACTCAACCAGCGCAGTCACTTCATCCAACAGGTCTTCACTAATTACTGCTTCGCCTTCTAGTGACTCCGCACACTGTTTAACTTGTTCGACGATGACATTTTGTCGCTCAGAAAAGTCAGCGATTACTTTGCCGGTATCTTTCAATAAGGATTCGTATTCGTCCGGCGTGGATACTTCGATTTGCTGATTAAAGTGAAAACGATGGCCGAAAGTTTTATTTGAAGACTGTGTATCGAGAATGTTTTCGTTTAATACGGTGTCGCCAAACAAAATAAGTGACCAGTGTACAGGTCGAACAAACTCCGATCGCGATGCACCCCAGCGCATGCGCTTTTTAATAGGCAAATTATCCAATGAGGTTCGAATAATATCGCCAATCAATGATTCGGTTTTCTCTCCGCCTGCGGATTTGGCAAAAAACAGTTTATCAACTTTGCCATCGCTTTTAGCAACAAGAGCGGATACATCGATGCCACTCTTTTTGGCAAATGCTTCAGCAGCTTTGGTGGGTTTACCGGCATCGTCAAAAGCGATGTTAGCGGGTGGCCCCCAGACAGCCACTTCTTCGACCGGTGTTTTTTCATCGAGACCTTTAATTAATACCGCTAACCTGCGTGGTGTCGCGAAGCTTTTTACTTCGCCGAATTGTAGTTTAGCTGTGGTCAGGCCGTTTTCTATACCGCTGGTAAACGCTTCCGAAAGGGCTTTAAGCGAGGTCGGTGGTAGCTCTTCTGTACCAATTTCTATAAGCAGATCTTTGGACATTACTGCGCTCCTTTTTCAGCGGCGTTTTCTTCTTGGGCTTTCTTTGTTACTTCCTCTCGCAGTTTTTCCGGTGCGAGTGGGAAGCCCAACTTCAAGCGCGCATTGAAATAGGCTTGAGCTACGCTACGTGCCAGAGTTCGAACACGTAAAATAAAGCGTTGTCTCTCGGTAACGGATATCGCTTGTCTGGCATCGAGCAGGTTGAACGCATGGGAAGCTTTCATCACCATTTCGTATGCTGGTAGTGGCAAGCCTTTCTCGATCAGAGCGTTGCATTCGGATTCACACACATCAAAGGTGTGGAATAGAAACTCAACATTGGCGTGATTAAAGTTGAAGTCGGACATTTCGACTTCGTTTTGATGGAACACATCGCCATAGGTCACGATCGAGCCGTCTGGCGCATGGGTCCAAACCAAATCGTAAATTGAGCTTTTGTTTTGCAGGTACATGGCGATACGTTCCAGGCCGTAGGTGATCTCACCGGTCACCGGATAGCATTCAAGGCCGCCAACCTGTTGGAAATAGGTAAACTGGGTCACTTCCATACCGTTCAGCCAGACTTCCCAGCCCAAGCCCCATGCACCAAGGGTGGGGGATTCCCAGTTGTCTTCTACAAAACGGATATCGTGGATACCGGTATCGATACCCAAGTACTCTAGAGAGCCAAGATACAGATCTTGTATGTTGGATGGAGAAGGCTTAAGCACAACCTGGAACTGATAGTAGTGCTGCAAACGGTTGGGGTTTTCGCCATAACGACCATCGGTAGGACGGCGACAAGGCTGGACATAGGCGCTATTCCAGGTTTCTGGACCGATAGCCCGTAAAAAAGTCGCTGGGTGGAAGGTGCCTGCGCCCACTTCAAGGTCGAGTGGTTGGAGAATAACGCAGCCTTTTTCTGCCCAGTATTCCTGCAGCGCAAGAATCAGGCCCTGAAATGTTGAAACATCGGGGTTCGACACAGTTCTGTCTCTCTAGGATTAGTTTTTATATGAATAAGAAGCCCGCAATTATAGCGGTTGCGCTTCCTATGTACCAAGGCCAGATCGTGACAAAAAGGCTTTACGCTGACTGAGAGCAACATGAATTTCCAGGAATCCTTTGAGTTATGCACTAAATTTGGCAAAATAGGCCCTTATTCAGCGTACTTTTCTGCTTTTCTTACCCGTCACCAACGGCATTCCATGAAAACAATCAAATCCAGGCTCGTTCTTATCCTTCTTAAATCACTTGGCTTGCTTCCGTTATCTGTTGCGAGGGCGATAGGCAGTTTGGTTGGTCGTATTATGTGGTTAAGTCAGGATCGTAATTGCAAGGTGACCCTACGTAACCTGGAGCTGTGTTATCCGGATATGAGCGAGGAAGAGCGGGTAAAGATGGCAAAGGTGTCGTTGAGGGAAAGTAGTAAGGTGTTTTTTGAATCCCTTGTGGTGTATCGCCGCAGCCCGCAATGGCTGGAAAGCAAGATCGTTGCTGTATACGGGCAGGAGCTGATCGAAAAGGCTTTGAGTGAGGATAAAGGACTCATTTTTCTTGGCCCCCACCTGGGCAACTGGGAAGTGATCGGGCAAAAAGTTTCGCAGCTTGGCCAGCTGACCGCCCTGTATATGCCGCCGAAACACACCTACCTTGAAGAGTTTGTACTGGATGCCAGAGAGAAGCAGGGTGGAATCTTCTTACCTGCAACCATAAAAGGGGTTGCCGGTTTGGTGAAGGCGCTGAAGAAAAAGGAGATTGTCGGCATTCTGCCCGATCAGGTCCCCGATATGGGTTGGGTTTTTGCACCGTTTTTTGGTGTGAGGGCAGGCACCATGACATTGGTACATGGGCTGTTGTCCAAGGTGCCTTGCAATGTGATCAGTTGCGTGGCCATTCGCTGTAAGGCTGGGTTCGAAATCCACTATGTTGCGGTTCCCGAAGAAATTTACAGCGACGACCAGCAAACCAGTGTGGCGGCGTTAAACCAAGCCGTTGAGCGTTGTGTTCAACTAAAACCTGAGCAGTACCAGTGGGAATACAAACGTTTTAAAGCGCGAAAAGACTTTAATGAACCCTGTTTGTATTGGGATTAAGCGATACGAACAAGAAGCGTGATTTAATTCAAAATCTGCTGCGGTCTTATTTTCTAAAATCCAATGACTGGCCCATAGTCAATATACGCCCTGTGCACTTGCCAAGGTGGCCTTTTTCGCTCAGGCTGTGGGTTGCACTGTCAGGTGGGCTTGTGACTCTGGATGCCGTGAAATGATAATAATTCCTACTGAAAAATCCTTTGATTGGAAGCATGCCCCAATCGCCCTGTTTACCATTGTGTTGTTGAACATTTTCTTTTTCTTTTCCTACCAAATGGATGATCAAAAGAAAATCACTGAAGCCCTGGTTGATTATCAGCGTTTTGAGTTCTTCCAGCATGAATGGACCCTATATCAAGAGTATCTAAAAGCCTCTGATCAAATGGATACTCTGGAAGACTCCCAATTCATGTATGAAGACGATGAAGTTGAGGCTTTGAGTGTCTCCATGCTAATGGATTTTGAGTTTTACGAATACCTGCGTGACCACTCGGAACGGTTTTTCCTGCTTGCCAAAATGAATGAATTCAAAGCGCGGGAATGGAGCATCGAGCGGCGGGCAATCCACAATAAGATGAAGCAGGTCAGCTCCATTGCCCATGGTTTAATTCCAAAGGAAATCGGTGTTTTTGATTTAGTTAGTCACCAGTTTTTGCATGGCGACTTAATGCATCTGGTCGGCAATATGTTTTTCCTTGTTGTCTGCGGCTTTGCTGTCGAAGCGGCAATTGGTTCACTTAAATTTACGGGTTTCTATTTACTGTCCGGTATTGTTGGCGGCCTCTCCCATTGTCTGGTTGATTTGCAAAGCACTGTCCCTCTTATTGGCGCCTCCGGTGCAATATCCGGTGTGATGGCCATGTATCTGGCCGTTTTTAGATTAAAGAAAATTGAATTCTTTTATTGGATATTTGCTTTTGTTGGTTATTTTAAAGCACCGGCGCTGCTTATTTTGCCTGTATACATTGGCATGGAGTTATTTAACTATTTTGCCTACCCAGATTCGAATGTTGCTTTTATGGCCCACACTGGCGGGTTTATTGCCGGGGCGGCAGCAATAGCGATTACTTTGAAGCTCCAACCTTTATCAACGGCGTTGAATCAGGAGTATGTCGAGCAAGACACCACCATCGACCCGGCAAAAGAGAAACTGGCAAAGATATACAGCGCAATCGATAGTTACAGTTTCAGTACGGCGTTGGGTTTACTTAATCAGTATCTTGAAGAAGAAAAAAATACCTTTGATCTGCAATTCTTAAAATATACCTTGTGTAAGTTAACCGGTAGTGAGCAACTGACTCAAAGCCTTATTGAGTTGTTCAGTAATAAACGTTATACCGAGGAACAACTGCACAAGTTGTCATTGTTGTGGCGAGAATACGCAGATGTACGTGAAGAGTTGGATGATGATCACGCAATGAACATTGCGCTCAATATGGTGAGTCATAATATGCTTGAGTTAGCGGAAGGGATATTCAGCAAAATTTATCGTGACAATAAAACTCATACTCAACTTGGCGTGCTTGCCAAAAAACTCGCTTTGATTTATGGCGAGCAAAATAACCACAATAAACAGCTTCATTTTAATCAGATTGCGGAACAATTAATCGGAGGAAATAATGGACAGCTGTAAATATCATCCTCTGACACCCGCAACGTTTTTTTGCCATAAATGCAAAATTAATGCATGTGATGCCTGTGTGGATACCGGCAATGTCTATAGTGATCCAAAATGCTTTATCTGCGGTAAGGAGATGGAGAGCCTGGGGGCAATGAATTACGCGGTACCCTTCTGGCGTCGTTTGGAAGAGACATTTCGTTACCCTTTTAATATACAAACTGGTTCTTTAATTATTATTACCGGCATACTGACTGGCATTATCAGTTTCTTGCCTGGATTAATCGCTGTCATTGTGTCGTTTATTATCAGTGCGGCTCTGGTTAAGTACTCTTTTGACTGTCTGGAGCGAACTTCCCGCGGAGATTTTACCCCACCACAATTAATAGATTCTTTGGAAGGTGGGCGGTTATTACTGCTGCAACTGGTGGTATTGATTATTCTTGTCACCGTCGCGGCTTTGTTTGCTATCAGCTTTTTGGGTAGTTTTATCGGTGGGATAATTGCATTTCTGTTGTTTGTGTCTTTGCCAGCTATGACCATTTCTCTGGCGATTGAAGAAAATCTGCTTGAAGCATTAAACCCAGTGAAAACCTACTCCATGATTACCGCGATAGGTTTACCTTACGGCTTATTGCTGGGTTTCTTAATGATTATGATGGGGTCATTGGAAGTTATTTCACAACTGTTCTCTATGGTGGAACCTGTCTCAGCCAGAATCCTGCAATCCTGCGCAGCGAATTATTACTGGGTGGTGGCCTTTCATATGATGGGCTATATGATTTTCGAAAACCAAAAGCACCTGGGCTTTTCTGCGAGAGAGTCTGATAATCAGGGGAACGCCAATAGAGGTGAACACGAAAACATTGCGGCAAATATTAGTGTCTACATAAAAGAAGGGATGCTTGATCAGGCATTCAAAAAATTTGAAGAGTTGATTAACAAATTTCCCAATAACCAATCTTATCAGGATGATTTTTTTGAACTACTGGTTAAAAGTGGCAATAAAAAAACCTTAACCAGGTATTCAACGTTTTACCTTCGAGCCATCGCCAACGGCCCTATGCCAGAAAAACTGGGTATTGCATATAAGCGAATAGCACAAGTCATTCCAAATTACCTGCCTAGCTCACCGAGTCTGAGAGTGACTTTAGCCAAGGTGTTTTTTCAACGTGGGGAAGATAAAATCGCCATCGCTCAATTAAATGGACTGCATAAAGAATTTCCCGATTATGAATACTTGGCTGATGCCTATCAGCTGTTAGCGGATATTTTGGCTAAACAACCGAGAATGCAGGACAAAGCAAAAGAGTGCCAGCAGTTTGCCACCAAGCTTAAGCGGAAAAAACAACAGGAAGAGGAAGAACGTAAGCGCCAGAAAACGGTGAAGACTAAAAAGGTTATCGATTCGTCGTTCGAAAACCTGCGTAACAGCTTGTCCAACGACAGTAATAAAGGGGCATCACTCAGTGGCTTTGGCTTGGTGCCGAAAGACGAGGAATAAATTTAGAGAGTACTATTTACGCCAGAAGGCCGGAGTAAACAAAACCAACAATGTAAACACTTCTAACCGGCCAAGTAACATAGCGAAACATAACACCCATTTGGCGGTTGAGTTGATGTTGCCATAATGGGTGGATACTTCACCTAAGCCCGGGCCGAGGTTATTGATACAGGCACCGATGGCAGTAAACGCCGTCACGAAATCCAGGCCTGTGGCCAATAACACGACGCACATTGTCAAATACGACACCACGTATACGGCAAAAAACCCCCACACCGCTTCAACAATCCGATCTGAAACTGATTTGGTACCAATCTTGATGGGAATAATCGCATTGGGGTGAATAAGGCGATAAATTTCGCGCATCCCTTGTTTAATCATAAGCAGTACGCGAATCATCTTGATACCGCCACCAGTCGATCCAGCACAGCCCCCCATAAAGGCAAACATAAAGATCAAGAAAGGTAAAAAGCTAGGCCAGATAGAAAAGTCAGTTACTGCAAAGCCGGTTGTGGTCAGGATCGAAATTAATTCGAAGCTACCTTTAATTAATGCCTCTTCTACCGGGTAGATATTTGTTGTCAATAAATAGCCGACACAAATAACCAGGCCTATGCCAATCATTGAAACATAGAATTTAAATTCCGGGTCTTTGAGGTAATGGGTTATGCCTTTGTCCCGCCAGGCAAAAAAGTGCAGCGCAAAGTTTACGCCGGATAACACCATAAAAAACATGCACACCAGATAGGTGCGAGAGTCGTTAAAGAAGCCCATGCTGGCATCGTGGGTCGAGAAGCCGCCAATCGCCACGGTGGAAAAAGAATGGGTTATCGCGTCGAAAGGAGTCATCCCGGTCAGCCAGTATCCGAAGGCGCAGGCTATGGTTAGGCTGAGGTAAATGAAAAACAAGGCTTTTGCCGTTTCGGTAATCCTCGGTGTGAGCTTGCTGTCTTTCACCGGGCCGGGTGTTTCGGCGCGATATAACTGCATACCACCAATGCCCAGCATTGGGAGAACGGCTACTGCGATAACGATAATCCCGATGCCGCCAAGCCACTGGAGTTGCTGACGATAAAATAAAATTGAACGGGGAAGATAGTCGAGCCCCGTGAGTACGGTTGCTCCGGTTGTGGTTAACCCTGAAAGAGATTCAAACATCGCATCAACCACGGACAGTTGAGTGGCTTCAGCAAGTAATAACGGCAGCGAACCGAAGAGTGCGAGCACCGTCCAAAAAAGAGACGTGACTAGAAAGCCGTCCCGAGTACGAAGTTCCTGCTTAATTTTATATACCGGCAGCCAAGCCAGCATGCCGGTAACAAAGGTGATAGCAAAGGCGATAACAAAACTGTCCACCGCGCCATCGTCATACCAAAGGGAAACCAGAATGGGTGGAGCCAGGGTCAGGCTAAAAAGTGTTAGCAGAATTCCGAGAACTTTAAAGATAACAGCGAAATGCATAGTGAACTGGCGCCCTGCGTTTTCTGAGCTCGGTTAGAAGAAAGTAAAGCCTACCTGGAACAGGCGCTCGATATCAGAAATAAACTTCTTGTTAATTACGAATAGAATCACATGGTCACCGGATTCAATAACGATATCGTCGTGAGCAATAATAACTTCGCGTTTTGGTGCTTCGCGAGTTGGAGCGCTGTTACGAATTCCCATCGCCAATTCAGGTGAACGCAGGATTTCGTTGGTGAGACTTTCAGGTGCTTCCTGAACTTCACGGACAATTGCGCCAATGGTTGCACCTTCGGGCAGGTCGATATCCTCAATGGCCCGACCCACTACCTTCGAGGTTTTTTCATCGCCGTGTGCAATAACTTCAATGGCTTCGGCCGCACCCCGGCGAAGTGAGTGAACATTCACTATATCACCACGCCTTACATGGGTTAACAGGCTGCCGATTGTGGCCTGCTGCGGAGAGATCGCGATATCAATCTCGCCGCCTTGCACTAAATCGACATAGGCTGGATTACTGATTAACGTCAGCACTTTATGTGCACCCATCCGTTTGGCCAGCAGCGAGGACATAATATTGGCCTCGTCGGAGTTGGTTACCGCGAGGAATACATCAGTATCTTCAATATTTTCTTCCGCCAGTAAGTCCTGATCCGAGGCGCTGCCGTTAAGCACGGTCACATGATCCAGATGCTCAGATAAAAAGTCTGAGCGTTCACTGTTTAGCTCAATGACTTTAACGGAATAATCTTTTTCCAGACTTTTGGCGAGCTGAAAGCCAATATTGCCACCACCTGCGATAATAATGCGCTTATAAGGGCGGTCTAAGCGGCGCAGCTCTTTTACAACTGCGCGAATATCTTCCTTGGCGGCCAGGAAGAACACCTCATCGTCGGCTTCAATCGCAGTCGAGCCAGTGGGCACAATCGCGCGATTGCGTCGGTAAATTGCGGCGACTCGTGTCTCCACCTTGGGGATATGCTTACGAATATAACGCAGCTGTTGGCCCACTAGCGGCCCGCCGTAATAGGCCTTAACGGCAACCAGCTGTACCAAACCTCCTGCAAAATCGAGTACTTGCAGCGCGCCGGGTTGTTGTACCAAGCGGTATAGGTAATCGGACACCAGTTTTTCCGGACTGATAATCAGGTCAACCGGAATGGCGTCACGACGGAACAGTCCCTCGCAAGTTGCGTAAGACTGGGAACGAATTCGAGCGATTTTGGTGGGGGTGCGGAATAAGCTGTGAGCGATCTGGCAGGCAACCATATTGATTTCATCGTTACCTGTTACAGCAATCAGCATGTCTGCATCTTCGATTCCTGCTTTTACCAGAATCTCCGGGTTGGATGCGTGGCCAGAAACCACGCCCAGGTCGAACCTGTCACGCAGCTCGCGGAGCTGAAGTTCCCGTGTGTCTACCACGGTGATATCGTTTGCTTCACTGGAAAGGTGGGCTGCTAAAGTGCCACCAACCCGACCTGCACCTAAGATTATAATTTTCATTAATCGTAACTTTGCTTTTCAGCCGGTTTATTTAATCGTATTACTCGTCTTTCTGTATGCGCGCGTAATAAAAACCGTCATATCCTTGGTTTTTGGGAAATAACTGTCGGCCATAAGGTCGTTTTATTCCCCATGCTTGATTATCGTCGAAAGCTAGCTCTTTAGCGTTTGTCGTTTGTGTTAAAAAACGCTCGATGAGTTTTTCGTTTTCCTGTGGGAGTATGGAACATGTTGCATACAGTAAAATTCCCCCGGGTTTTAACACCCCCCACATTGCTTCTATCAAGGAAAATTGTAGCTCGGCAAGCTTATCAAGATCGTCAGGCCGGCGCAGCAGTTTTATATCCGGATGCCGGCGGATAACGCCGGTAGCAGAGCAGGGTGCGTCTAATAACACTCGGTCAAAAGGTACTTTATCCCACCACGAATCGAGATCCAGTGCGTTAGCACAAATTAATTGGTGATTAAGATCCCCAAGTTGTAAGCGGCTGATGTTCTCTTTTACCCTGCTTAATCGCGCTTCTTCCAAATCAATAGAAACCAATTCACTTATTTCCGAGCAGTGTTCCAGAATATGGGTGGACTTTCCGCCCGGTGCGCAACAGGCATCCAGTACTCTGTTTTGTGGCTGGAGTTGGAGTAGTGGAGCACTGAGTTGGGCTGCCTCGTTTTGAACGCTGAAGAAGCCCTGGTCGTAACCGGGAAGTGATTTTATGTCTTGCTTGCTATCTATACGTATACAAGTATGCGAATACTTACTTTCCGAGTAGCTTACATCACGTGATGAAAGTGCTTCCAGGTAAGACTCTCGTGTAGTTTCCCGCAAATTTATTCGTATATGGATAGGGGGTTGCTGATTGTTGGCTTCCAATATTTGTTGCCAATGATCCGGCCAGCTCTTTTTAAGCTTGCCAATTAGCCACGCCGGATGATTGTAGATCGCTTCAAGATTTTCTTGTTGCTGCTCTACCTGTTCTTCTGGCTCGTGGGTACGTGTGGCCTGCCGAAGGACGCCGTTGACCAGCGCCTTGGCCCAGGTTTTTTTGAGCTTTGTGCTGGCGTTAACGGTCTCAGAAATAACTGCATGGTCAGGCACCCGCATGTTGAGCAACTGATGTAGACCTATAAGCAATAACGCTTTTACGTCAGCATCTTTGTTGCGTAACGGTTTGCCAAGCAGTTGGCTGAGTTGTGAGTCGAGAAGATAGTAGTTACGCAGTGTTCCGAAGCATAGCTCCTGAAATAAACTGCGTTCATTTTCCGCAATTTTGGTGCGATTAGTTTCGAACGTGCTGCTAAGAGAGGCACTTTGTCGCAATACTGGTGCCAGTGTTTTTGCCGCTATTGCTCGAACATTCACAGATTTGTGGTTACTCAACCGCTATTGCCCCAAATGAGAATGTTGTTGTAACAGCGACGAGAAGCCATTAAGAAATTGCTCAACTTCCATCGATTTTTTGCCGGGAAGTTGCAGTTCCAGGAGTCGAACGCTGCCACTACCGCATTGCACCTCAATGCTGCCCTCACGAATCGCAACTTTACCTGGGTCGGATTTGCCAGTTGTATCTGCAATCAGCGCCGCCCTTTGAATTCGCAAACGCTCGCCACCCAAAGTGGTGTAACAAACTGGAAAGGGGTTAAAGGCGCGGATCTTCCGTTCAATTTCGGGTGCGGGCAGAGACCAATCAATCTCTGCTTCGGATTTTTCTATTTTTCGGGCGTATTGGAATTCGGTGTTCTCATATTCATCGGACTGTTTTTCTCCAATGACTTTTCCTTGAGATAACTGTTCAAGGCAAGTGAGTAGGGCTTGAGGCCCCAACTCTGCGAGGCGCTGGTATAAGTCCCCACTGGTGTCAGTTGGAGAAATATCGCACTCGGCTTTTAATAGCATGTCACCGGTATCCAGGCCTATGTCCATTTGCATGATGGTGACACCGGTTTTTGTGTCTCCGTATTGAACGGCTCTTTGGATTGGGGCGGCGCCCCGCCATTTTGGAAGCAGCGAGCCGTGAACATTGAAGCAGCCAAATTTGGGGGTGTCTAACACGGCTTGAGGTAGAAGCAGTCCATAGGCCACGACAATCATCAAATCCGGGTTAAGTTGCTTTAATTCTGCCTGCGCTTCTTCGGTTTTCAGAGATTCTGGCTGGAAAACCGGAATGCTGTGTTCCTCTGCCAGCTGCTTAACCGGGCTGGGTGTGAGTTTTTTTCCCCGACCAGCAGGGCGATCCGGTTGTGTGTATACGGCGAGAATATTATGCGGTGATTGCAGCAAGGCTTCGAGGTGCTTAGCTGCAAAATCTGGTGTACCCGCAAAAACAATATTGAGAGGTTGTGTGTGGCTCATTAAATGGTTTTTACCGAAGTTAGATTATTTTTCCGCTAATTTATGCTGTTTTTCCAGCTTTTTGCGAATACGTGAACGCTTCATGTTGGACAGGTAATCCACAAAAAGCTTTCCGTCCAGGTGATCGGCCTCGTGCTGAATGCACACGGCCAGAAGCCCTTCTGGTTCGATTGTGAAAGTCTCTCCGTTGCGGTTGAGAGCAGTGACCCGCACATGCCTTGGACGAGTAACCTCTTCGTAGAATCCTGGCACGGACAAACAACCTTCTTCATAATCGAACAGGGTTTCGTCCAAAATTTCTATTTTGGGGTTGATGAATACCAGGGGCTCGGATTTATCCTCGCTGGTATCAATGACCACCACACGTTTATGAACATTCACTTGTGTGGCGGCCAGTCCGACGCCGGGGGCGTCGTACATGGTTTCAAACATGTCATCAATCAGCTGGCGAATGGAATCGTCAACTTCAGTAACAGGTTGCGCGACATTACGTAACCTGGGGTCGGGAAATTCAAGTATCTTGAGTATGGCCATGGGGGAAATCTAATAATGTGACTAATTTATCTCGATTGTGGGACAAACTTATAGTAACTAGCTAAGTATCGCTGCTAACATTATGATCATACAGCAGTTATACTAAATCTCTTAGGCGAGTTACAGGCCGCCAGCAACTGGTTTCTAAGCTATTATAACGGTTATAGGTCGCTAGGCCGAACTGAACAGGACCCAAGCAATGAAAAATCTCCTAACAGGCATTGTTGCTTTCACCCTTTCATCCATAGTGTTGGCTAGTGAGCCACAACTAAAAAGTGATGTTCCAGATAACTATACGGTGATCAAAGGAGATACACTTTGGGATATTTCCGGAAGATTCCTTCAAAACCCGTGGATGTGGCCAGAAATCTGGCATGTGAACACTCAGATAGAAAACCCTCACCTTATCTACCCTGGAGACGTTATTCGTCTTATCTATCTTGAAGGGCAACCCCGATTGACCCTGACCCGTGCCGATGGTGGCAGAACCTATAAGCTGAGCCCGCAGGTGCGTGAGCTTACTGCCGAAGAAGCTATCGAGACGATTCCACTTGATAAGATCAACAGCTTTTTATCCAAAAGTCGGGTAGTTGGCAAACGTGATTTGGAAAGAGCACCGTATATTCTATCCGGAGCCGATGAGCACCTGGTTGTGGGTGCCGGCGATCAGGCCTATGCCAGAGGGACTTTCGAGGAAACCTACACGGTGTATGGCGTTTACCGTGGTGGTGACAAATACATAGACCCAGAGACCAAAGAGTTTTTGGGGGTGCAGGCGTTTGATATTGGTACAGGTACTCTGGTTTCCGTTGAAGGCGAAATCGGCACACTGGATATCACGCGAACAACTGAAGAAATTCGTATAGGCGACCGCTTGTTACGTCAGGAAGAGCGTCCAATCGATTCTACTTTTTATCCATCTCCTCCCGCTGAAGACATTAAAGGTGTGATCCTTGCGGTAGAAGGTGGTGTAAGCCAAGTGGGTAAAATGGACGTCGTGGTCATAAACCGTGGTGAGCGTGAGGGGATGGTGCCTGGTAACGTTTTGGCTGTGTACAAGCGTGGTGGCAAAATCCGTGACCGCGTTTCCGGTGATACCGTTAAACTCCCAGATGAGCGTGCGGGTTTAATGATGGTGTTTAAAACCTTTGAAAAAGTAAGCTTTGGTTTGGTTCTTGAAGCTAAGCAAGGCTTAAAAGTAGGTGACTTGATTCAAAACCCGTAGGGCTTGCCTGCTGGGAATGAAGGCCACATGGATGTGGGTAAGGTAAGCCTGGGGCTGCCTTTCAATTATTCACTCGACTTTTCCAATGCATCGATAGATACTCAAATACTGATGTTCATATCACTAACAGTATGATGTTCAAGGACGACACAATGCTATCCCCTCTCGAATTACAACTCTTCTTCAGCAGGCTACCGTCTGTTGGCACAGCAACCTACTGGAAGGTACTTGATCATGTCCCTGGCTTGAGTGCTTTTTTTGAGCTTTCACGAGACAAACTGGAAGTGCTTATCCCGCAGGAAGCAGTTGATGCGGTTGAGGAATTTCAGCGGCTAGGTAAGGCTTCGAGTACTTTTAAGCAGATCGAAGCGGATCTTGAATGGGCGGATAAGCTCAACGCAAAACTCATAGACTCCAGCAGTGAGCATTACCCTGAGTTATTGCGGGAAACAAAAAAACCACCTCCATTATTGTATGTTCTGGGTGATCCCAGTTGCCTTTCCTTCCCCCAGATTGCAGTCGTTGGCACCCGCAACCCCACTCCGGGTGGGCAGAGTAGCGCTTTTGAGTTTGCAGCCGAGCTGGCAAAACATGGTTTTACCATTACCAGCGGTTTGGCGCTGGGTATTGATACTGCCGCTCACACTGGTGCAGTTAGCGTCAATGGTCGAACAATTGCTGTACTGGGAACTGGTGTGGATAAAATCTACCCTGCCAGAAACCGGGAGCTTGTGCAGCGCATCATTGAAAACGGTGGGGCGGTTATCAGTGAATTCCCATTGGGTACTGAGGCTCTTCCTCAGAACTTTCCTCAACGAAATCGGGTGATCAGCGGTTTGAGCTATGGCACTTTAGTGATTGAAGCTGCGGTGAAAAGCGGTTCGCTGATTACGGCCAGGTATGCGGTACAACAGGATCGAGAAGTGTTTGCCTTGCCCGGTTCTGTTCATAATCCGCTTAGTCGGGGTTGTCATCAGCTGATTAAAGAAGGGGCAAAACTGGTAGAAACAGCAATGGATGTGACCAGCGAGTTAAAGGGGTTTTTGTCCATGAGCTGGGAGCAAACTGGACGGATGAGTGACTCGGTGGACTCCGATATTGTCGGGCAGCTCGTCACTAATGAGTCAGAAGATGTCGTACTTCAGCATTTAGGCTACGAAACCACCTCTATCGATACATTGGTAGAGAGAACAGGTTTGTCCGTGGGCGATGTGATGTCAGCGCTGCTCACTATGGAGTTGAAAGGCTTTGTGGTAAATACTGGAGCGGGCTATACGCGGCTTGAACAGTCGCAGGGGTTTATCAACTCGATGATTAAAAATGGTAAGCAAGGGTAGGTCTAAGCCCTTGTTTTTGAACTGGTTACATATTTCACCAGAGGTTATTTGGTCAGGGCTATTGAATCTGATTGCTCCCTCTTCTTTCCATCATCTAGCAAAAACCTAGCAATCTGGCGGCGCAAATTTTCGATATAACAGATAAGATAACGCACCAAAGCGGGTAATTTCGGTGTTAAGAAGCTTTGACGCGATATTAGCCAAAAAAACACTTCCTCAAGTAAACTGATTAAAAGCATATATAGAAACGATATGGATTGGCGCTGGCACCCTCGTATTCAACAATGTGCGCTGCGAATACTTCGTGGTGATGTAATAGCATATCCTACTGAAGCTGTGTGGGGTTTGGGGTGTGATCCTTTTAATCAACATGCAGTCGAAAAAATTCTTCGGCTTAAGCAGCGGCATGTCGATAAAGGTTTGATTCTCGTTGCTGGTGAGATTGAACAGCTGTCATTTCTTTTGGACGGCATAAACTCCGAACAACGTGCCCAACTTGAACAGTCCTGGCCCGGCCATATTACCTGGTTGATTCCCCATAAAAATCGCGTACCGGATTTTGTTTCAGGCCAATTTGATAGTGTTGCGGTGAGAGTAAGTACTCACCCAATAATTCAATCTTTGTGTAAATTAGTTGATGGGCCTATCGTGTCGACGTCAGCTAACCCCCAAGGGTTGCCGCCAGCCCGATCACAAATGGCAGCAAGACGATACTTCGGTAAAGAAAACCTGTATTTTAGTCCGGGCAATGTGGGCAAGAATGCATCTCCATCGGTGATTAAGGACTTACTCACCGGACGTATAATCCGCGCATAACAACACAAAAAGGCTTATCTCATGTCAGCACCTGATAAACAGGCGGTTAAGCAATATCTCCAACAACTGCAAACACGCATATGCGACGAACTGAGTTTGGTGGATGGTAAACAGCAGTTTGTTGAGGATACTTGGCAACGAGCAGAAGGCGGTGGCGGTGCTTCCCGGGTTATGACCGAGGGCGCGGTGATTGAAAAAGGTGGCGTCAACTTTTCTCACGTTATGGGAGAAGCCTTGCCTGTTTCTGCAACTGCCCACAGACCGGAGCTGGCTGGCCGAAGCTTTGAAGCAATGGGGGTGTCGTTGGTCATTCATCCGCATAACCCTTTTGTGCCAACCAGTCACGCTAATGTCCGTTTCTTTATCGCCGAGAAAGAAGGCGAAGCCCCTGTATGGTGGTTTGGTGGCGGCTATGATCTGACGCCTTACTATGGGTTTGAGGAAGATTGCCAGCATTGGCACCAGACTGCGAAAACGGCCTGTGAGCCTTTCGGGCAAGAGATTTACCCAAAGTACAAAAAGTGGTGTGATGACTACTTTTACCTCAAGCACAGAGGTGAACCCCGTGGTGTTGGTGGGCTCTTTTTCGACGACTTAAATCATATGGGGTTTGAACAGAGTTTCGCCTTTATGCAGGCGGTGGGAGACAGCTATACCAAGGCCTATATTCCCATTGTCGAAAAGCGTAAAAACACACCATACACCGAACAAGAAAAGCAGTTTCAACTGTACCGGCGAGGTCGATATGTGGAATTTAATCTGGTGTACGACCGGGGAACCCTGTTTGGTTTGCAGACCGGAGGAAGAACGGAATCCATTTTGATGTCTCTACCACCCTTGGTCCGTTGGGAATATGACTGGCATCCCGAGCCGGGGTCGAAAGAAGCTGACCTATACGATAAGTACTTGATTACAAAGGAGTGGGTGTAATGACCGAACAAACGAAAGACCGTTATTGTGTTTTTGGTAATCCCATTGCTCATTCCAAGTCGCCGGTTATCCATTCTCTCTTTGCCGAACAAACACAGCAGCAACTCTCCTATGACAAGCAAGTAGTCGATATTGACGGTTTTAATCAGGCAGCAAACGACTTTTTTGCATCCGGGGGAAAGGGCTTAAATATCACCGTGCCTTTTAAACACGATGCTTACCAATTTGCACAGGTGCTGACCGAACGGGCAAAAACAGCGGGGGCAGTGAATACACTGGCGCTACAAGATGATGGCACCATTCTGGGGGATAACACCGATGGCATTGGTATGGTGTCAGACATTGTGGACCGAATGGGATGGCCGATTCAGGCGCAGCGGGTACTGATTCTGGGGGCGGGGGGTGCCGTTCGCGGTGTGCTTCTACCGGTGCTGGAGCAACATCCAATGAGTGTTACTGTGGCCAACAGGACAGCTGAAAAAGCGCGAGTATTGGAAGAGGAGTTTAAACCTTACGGGCATATTCGTGGCTGTGGCTACGATGAACTTGATGGCCTGCAATTTGATCTCGTTATTAACGGTACATCGGCCAGTCTATCCGGGGATTTACCGCCGATTCCCGCTGAGGTTTTGGCCAATAACGCCAAGGCTTACGACATGATGTATGGCAATGAGCCGACCCCGTTTTTACAATGGGCGAAGCAACATGGTGCTGATGAGATCGCAGATGGACTGGGAATGCTAGTTGGACAAGCTGCAGAATCGTTTTATATTTGGCGTCACTGTCGGCCAGATGTGCAGCCCGTTATCAATCAACTAAGGCAAATTTAGCCAAGAAGTGTGCGTGATTCTACGGTAGATGTCGTCGAATGCGGTTAAGGTAACTATCTAAAAGATGTAATCAAAAGGAATACAATGTGTACGAAATTACGGTAGAGCGAGGAATCAGCCAGGGCACGTTAACATTTACTGGTCCGAACAAAAGCGTGCAAACCAAGTGTTATTGGAACCTCAGTAAAAAAATTCCTGCGGGCGTCTATACCGGTTGTTCTGCGACCACAATGGCACGCAAAAAGAATTCCGCCGGAAAACCAAGAGAGGCCGTGTTTATCCCCAATGTAGTTGGTTTTTCCGGTATCTTCATTCACATGGGTAAACCGCCCTATGAAAAATGGTCAGACGGCTGTGTCGTGATTGAGGAAACCAAAATTATTGAAATCTACAATGCCATCACCCCGAAAGATGGCCGCAATGTAAAAGTAACTATTACGGATAAGTCGTGAAAATAGCTGCCCTCGTTTTACCTCTGCTCCTTGTTGCTTGTTCAACGCAAGCTGATCGGCCTCCTGTCTCAGGCGAAGATTTACTCCTTTCCTCTCTACTGGACATCAACCGGTCACGGTATGTCTATAAAGATCCAAAGGGAAATGAAATGTTTGATGAACTTCAGCATTTTAAAGCCCTGGAAAGGTTTTACATAGAAAACATAGAGCTGGAAAAAGATAAGAGCGAACTAACGGACAAGCAAATAAAGGTACTGTTTTTCTTTGCCTACTATGCTCAGCATAAACGTGCGGCAATCTTTCAGGAATATCTGGCAGCAGACCTGATGACGGTCTTTCAGAAACAAGAAGGCGATTTTCTGAGTACGTTGGCGGATCAGCCTTATTTGATCTCGCCCGTGTGTGAACGATTAAATGCGTATTTTGGCTTCGAAGGCCAGCATATGGATGATAAACAGCCTTTCCTGAAACAAAAATCAGAAAATATAAAAATTCAGCTCGGAAAACATGCCAAGGCCTGTTTAAGTCAGTTTAATCCTGCCTGATTCGGATTAACCATCACGGGTTCTCATCACGCAGATTCCCTGATCGGGATTTGAGAAAACGCTGTAGATACTGGCCAGGTGTAATGTTCATCACACGTTTAAACTGGCGCGAAAAATGCGACTGATCATAGTAGCCAGCGGACAGTGCCACTTGGCTGAGATCCTCAGGCTTTTGCCGAATTGTTTTCAACGCGGTGTTAAAGCGTTGGATATCCAAATACTCCTTAATAGACATCCCTAAACTGCTCTTAAAACGCCTTTCCAGTGAGCGTTGGCTTAACCCTGTATGCGAATCAATGAGTTTGGAAATTTTGCCGGAATAGTTTGCCCTAAGTTTTGATAGCAAGGGGCGAAGGGCAACATCTGAATAGTTGAACCGGCAAATAAGCGAATACAGCCAGTTTTCAATCAATACTATTTGTTTTATCCGACACGATGCTAGTGTTAGTTCAGTCAACAACTGTTCCGTGTCGGGGTAGATAGAAGATGTATCGACCAACCCCTTCCTGAGTTCGCATACTGGCAGTGGAAAGCATCGTTTGAATTCACCAGGGAAAAATCGAATACCAAAAACTTTGCAGTTTGACGGGAGTTGGATTTTTTGTGATTGAACAAAAGTGCTATCAAAATAGACGCCTTGTTTCAGTTGTTCGTTATCAACCCATATTGGAGAGCCGATATTGATGATGATGCCCAGACCACCGTTGGGCGTCAGATACTGAGTAAACCCTGTATTGGAGGATGTTCCTCCACAATACCAAATATGTTGAATGGATTGTGACAGTGATGGTAATGGCAGATACAGTTTAAGCCCGAAGTCGTTAACGGGCAGGATTTCTGGCTGGGCTGTACTCAGTGGGTTACGCTTCATGTCGATTTTTTACAATACATAAAAACAATTGTTTTGCATAGTTCACTATTCTAACAATACCTTGGCGAAGGAGAATTCTAGATGAGACTTAAAAAGTTATTAAACCGTTTGGTATTAATGACCTTAGTTATCTGCTTGGTTAATCAGGTTTATGCAGAAAAACTGGATGTGCCGCTAAAGACCTTGAACAATGAGCGGATTAACCTGAAAGATTATAAGACAGAGAAACCGCTTTACATAAAGCTCTGGGCAACCTGGTGCCAGGAGTGCATTAAACAAATGCCCCATTATGTTGAAGCGTACAAACAGTATCACGACAAAATCGATTTCCTTAGTATCAATCTGGACATTAATGATGATCTCCAGGCTGTACAGGAAATAATCAAGCAATATCAGTTGTCGATGCCAGTAGTGAAAGATCACAATAGTGCATTTACGACGGCGTTTGATGCTGTGTTTACGCCTTTTCACGTGTTGATAAATCGCGATGGTACTGTAGTGCATAAAGGTTTTGAGGCATCGGAAGCGTTAGACAAAAAAATTGCATTGCTTGCCAAAAAAGACATTGATGCTGCAGAAGGTTCGGTGGCAAAAAAAACCACAAAACCAGAAGTTATCCAGGAGCAGGGAAAACGTGTGTTGTTTTTTACAATGGCATGGTGTGACTGGTACCTTCAGGAAACCCGGCCAGAAGTATCCAAAAACTGTGTCGATGGCCAAGAAATGGTGAATTCGTTGTACGCAAAAACACAAAACGAAAATTGGCAAATCCTGATCAATCGAATTTGGACTAAACAAGAAGATATCGACGCTTACCAAAAGAAATATACTATTGCAGCGCCAATGAAAATGGACACTGAAAACACGCTATTTCAGCATTACAAAATTAAAGTGGCACCGACATTGATCGTATTGGACGATGGAATTGAGAAGTTGAGAGTCACACAGTTTGCCGATAAAAAACAGGTAGAAAAAATGGTTCAGGCGGCGTTGAAATAACCGTTTTTGTAGCGGGTTGAAACACCGATTTGCGTTTTTTGAGTATGGTTTCAACCCTCCATCTGACTTACCATCAGTAGAATCTATCCGCCAAATAGCGTTCTTATTATCTACTGGGTGTCATAATGGCTTTAGCTCAAAGCTTATATCAATTTTATTCTCTTCCTGGTCCCAATACGGAGTTAACTTTATTTCAGCAGGACACTAAACCAGTTAACGGAATCGAAGCTCTGTGCGACCTGGTCAATAATATTGTGCTGATAGACTTTTGGCACAATATGAGAATTACCAAGCTCAATCCTTCCAGGGAAAGTGACCTTAGCCTGCGCAGTATTCATGAAAAACTGGCTAACTTTCACAAACTGAACACCAGTGATCTTCAACAGGAAAGGGTAGATCAAGAAAAAATCCTGGGTAACTGTCGGGACACATCATTATTACTCTGTGCGTTTCTTAGATATCACGGCGTGCCCGCACGAGTTCGGTCCGGATTCGCCACATTCTTTAGTAAAAAGAAAAAATTTGACCATTGGCTATGCGAGTATTGGCAAGAAGAGGAACAACGGTGGGTGAAAGTCGACACATGGATGTATCAAATTATCTGCAATAAACACCGACTAAATTTTATATTTCGATTTCTGCTCAATCGTTTGAAATACAACCCTCTGGATGTGGAAAGTAAAGATTTTATATCGGGGGGTGAGGCGTGGTTAAATTGTTACATCAAAGGTGAAAACCCAAAGCATTATGGTACCTATGAAAAAGAGTTAAACGGTGATTGGTTCGTTCGTGACAATATGCTCCGAGATTTGTTTTGTCTAAATAAACTGGAGATTTTGCCGTGGGACACTGAAGAAATACAGGGTGGAAAAGACAAGCCGGTGGAGGATGAGGACGTCAATGAATTAAACCAACTTGCTGAATTAGTATCGACTCCAGATCAGCATTTTGCGGATATCAGCGCATATTTTAAAACGCATTTTCCTGGTATTGAAATATAAGAGAAATCCCTTCTTAGTGTTCTGATCTGTATATTCAAACTCAGGCTTGCTCAAGAGTTTGAATTGGCTGATCAATCATCAGCCAGGTATTCATTTTTTAATTTCACGTAGTTTTGTGCTGAATAAGTGAAAAACGTTTTTTCCTCGGGCTTTAATGGTCGAGCTTTTTTGCAGGGGCTACCGACATACAAAAAGCCGCTTTCCAGGGTTTTACCCGGTGGAACCAGAGTTCCTGCACCGATAACAACCTCGTCTTCAACGATCGCGCCGTCTAATACGGTCGAGCCAATACCGACCAGGACTCGATTACCTATAGTGCAACCATGTAAACATGCGCCGTGGCCAATAGTGACATCTTCACCAATATGTAGTGGATAACCATCGGGGTTATAGTTGCTGGCGTGGGTAATGTGCAGCACGGCGTTATCCTGCACGCTGGTTCTAGCGCCCACTCGAATTTTATGCATATCACCACGGATGACGGCGCAAGGCCAAACGGATACATCGTCGCCGAGTACCACATCGCCAATGACGACGCCGGCTTCATCTATGTATACTCGGTCACCAAGTTGTGGCTGAACCCCTTTATAGGCTCGGATAGCCTTGCTTTCTGACATTTTTGCCTCCATAACTACACCAAGTAGTAATAATACCCAAATACTGACTAAAAGGTTGCAGAGAAGTTCTATGAATTCGACCAATCCTCTTCTGGCTGGTGCCAGCTTACCGGAATTCTCCCGCATAAAAACTGAGCATATCGTTCCGGCGATAAAAACATTAATTGAACAATCGGAAAAAAACCTGGAGCAGTTGTTGAATGATCTCAATGATGGCCAGGTAACTTGGGAAAATCTGGTGAGCCCCATCGAAGAGTGGGACGATAACTTAGAGAAGGCCTGGTCGCCGGTAAGCCTGCTTAATGCGGTGATGAATTCTGATGACTTACGGACAGCCTACGAAGAAGCGGAGCAACTTCTTACCGCTTACAATACCAAGATGGGGCAAAACAAAACGCTATACCAAGCGTATGTTCAGTTAAAGGAATCGGCAGGGTTTAATGCACTTTCACAACCACAGAAAAAAACCATCGAAAACGCCGTTCGTGATTTTAAATTGGCCGGTGTGGCGTTAGAAGGCAAAGAAAAAGAACGCTACGGAGAAATACGCAGTGAGCTGTCCAAACTGATGACGCAGTTTGCGAACAACGTGTTGGATGCGACGCATGGTTGGTTCTATGTTGCAGAAGATGTGAGCGAGCTTGATGGTTTATCCGACATGGATATCCAGGCGGCTAAGCAGCGTGCAGAGAGCAAGCAAATATCCGGTTATGTATTGACATTGGATGTACCGGTTTATCACGCGGTACTCACTCAGGCCAAATCCAGAGAACTGCGCAAGACGATGTACCAGGCGTTTTGTACTCGTGCTTCCAACCTTGGCCCATTCGCGGAAGAGGGGCGAGACAAATGGAATAACGACCAGATCATTGACAAGATATTGGAGCTACGTAAAGAGTTAGCAGAATTGCTCGGCTTTAAAAACTTTGCTGAAAAATCCATTGCACCAAAAATGGCAGAGACAACCAGCGAAGTAATTGATTTTCTCACTGACTTGGCGAATAAAGGAAAACCAGTTGCGGAAAAAGAAATAGCTGAACTAAAAGAGTTTGCACGAGATACTTATCAACTCGACAATCTCGAAGCCTGGGATCTTGCATTCTACGCCGAGCGATTAAAAGAATCTCGCTACAATATTTCTCAGGAGGAGTTACGCCCATACTTTCCTGTGGAGAAAGTGCTCTCGGGGTTATTTACCGTAGCCAAGAAACTATTTGCTATTGATATCGTTGAAAACAGTGAAGTGGAAACCTGGCATCAGGATGTTCACTTTTTCGATATCAAAAAAGAAGGGAAGAAAGTGGCAAGCTTTTATCTGGACTTATTCGCACGAGAGAAAAAGCGAGGTGGTGCATGGATGGCCGATTGCCGGGTTCGAAGAAATACTGGGAATGGTGTTCAACATCCTGTTGCGTTTTTAGTTTGCAATTTTAGCCCTGCAATTGATGGTAAGCCTGCATTGTTAAAACATGATGATGTGGTGACGCTCTTCCATGAGTTTGGTCATGGTTTACACCACATGTTATCCGAAATAGATGTTGCAGCGGTAAGTGGAATTAACGGAGTCGCCTGGGATGCAGTGGAACTACCCAGCCAGTTTTTAGAAAACTGGTGTTGGGAAAAAGAAGTGCTGGAGTTTCTTTCTGGTCATTACGAAACTGGAGAGCCATTACCTGAAGAAAAATTGAATAGCCTTCTGGCGGCTAAGAACTTTCACTCTGCTATGTTTTTAATGAGGCAATTGGAATTTGCATTGTTTGATTTTCGACTGCATATGGAATTTGATACCGAAGGGTATCAAGGCGTACAGCAGGTGCTGAATGATGTTCGTCAACAGGTCTCGGTGTTAACTCCCCCTTCATACAACCGGTTTCAAAATAGTTTTAGCCATATTTTTGCCGGAGGTTACGCGGCGGGTTACTACAGTTATAAATGGGCGGAAGTGTTATCTGCCGATGCATTTTCACTATTTGAAGCAAACGGCATTTTCGACAATGCGACGGGTAATAAATTTTTACAGGAAATTTTGCAACAGGGCGGTTCGCGGGATGCGATGGAACTGTTTATTAATTTCCGAGGTAGAAAACCCAGTGTTGAGCCATTACTTCGTCACGGTGGTATAGTGAGTTAAGTTATGAGTAAAAAACGATTTATTGCGGGCGCGGTGTGCCCTTCCTGTGGGGAGATGGATAAATTAGTGCTCTACATGGAGAGTGATAAAAACGTCCGTGAATGTGTGGCATGTGGTTTTAAGGATGTGATGCATATCCAACAACAACCTAGAGAACTAGAAACCAGAGTGAATAAAACAGAAGAGGAAAAACAAGCTGAAGTACAAGTTTTGAATTTTCCTCCCCAAGAATGAATTTGATGTTATGAATGAAAACGAAAAGGAAGAAGAAAACGAAGTTGTTCGAACTGAACAGTTAATCAATGACTATGACGTAACCCGTTTTATTGATAGTTCGATCATTGAAGAAAGCGGAGCAACTATAACGCAAAAGGTCGCGAGTTTATTTTGTAAAATTTACGCTCATAGACGAATTAACGACCCGACGAATTTTGATTTTGCCGCAGCAGAGTATTACATCTATGCGCGATTATTAACGGGAATTACTGGTGATCCTATCGCTGATACAAATCCAAATACGGCGCATATTCAACGTCGAGTATTTGCATTGTTATCGCTAAGAGAGATTTTTTTAGACGAGGGTGAGCTGCAGGAGCCGCCGCGTTCGCACTTACTTAAATGGAGTCAAAACGGCGCAAGACAGGGTTTGGTAGATTGGGATGCCAGAAATCCTGGTAAACCCAAGAATCATGGCGCAAGTGTGCGCATTCTTACTGACCCACAACTTTCTTTTTAATATACTCGGCCGCCAATTTTGCTGAGACAAAATTGGCGATTAAAAATCGAAATCACATTCGAGCGATTTTTAATCAGTAACTCCATGTATAGTGAAAAGGAAATTTTATGAAAAACACATTAAAAGCCATCGCTTTTTCTGCTGTATGTTTGTCATCTACCGCTTTTGCCGGTGCCGGCGTTGGTATGTCTGCTACAAGTGATGATGTGACAATCTATGTGCCTATTGATGCAGGTAAACACTTTCGCATTGAGCCTTTATTCCGTTACGGGTATTCAGAAACTGAAACCGACTACAACACTGAATTTGTAGCGAATGATAAAATCGAATCTACCAATTATGAATTGGGAGTGGGTTTATTCGGGCGGGCGTCTGTTGTGAGTAATGTGAGTGGATACTACGGCGCGCGCTTGAGTTATATCTCCAGAGAGTTGGAATCGTCTTCGGTTAAATACGATACGTCTGGATATCGTATTGCACCGACTCTTGGTTTTGAATACTTTTTAACGGAAAAGTTTTCTGTTGGCGGTGAGGCCGAATGGTATTATCAATCGACAGAAACCGACAACAACGAAAACGAAACGACTCAAGACTCATCCCAAACGGGTACCGAGACACGTATTATTGCCCGGTTCCGTTTTTAATTTCTCACACTCATAGTGTTATTATGAAAAGCGATGTGCAATCAGTGCCGTCGCTTTTTTTGTATGACTACAATTATTTTTATGGAATGACGGGAAAAGCGGGAAAAACCGTTTACCAATGAGGAGGTGCCCTGTGGAATGGGAAGTATATTTATCCGGAGAAATTCACACGGATTGGCGAGAACAGATTATTGCGGGTTGTCAGCAGTTATCCTTGCCTATTCATTTTACTTCTGCAGTAACCAATCACGAGGCGAGTGATGCGGCGGGTGATGTACTTGGCGAAGAAGCAAATAGTTTTTGGCGCGATCATAAGTCTGCCAAGGTGAATGGGATTCGAACTAAGAGTCTTATTGAGCGTTGCGATTTAGCGGTTATCCGCTTTGGTGATAAGTATAAGCAGTGGAATGCCGCATTTGATGCGGGTTATTGTGCCGCTTTGGCAAAGCCTTTCATCACCTTGCATAATGACGATATCGTTCATCCTCTGAAAGAAGTGGATGGTGCTGCAATGGCGTGGGCCCAAACACCGCAACAAGTTGTAGAAATATTACGCTATGTGGTACAGAAGTAGCCTTTTGCTATGACCCGGGACAGATTATCGTCCTAAATCTCGGTTCGAATGACCTTATTCTCGCGGACATTTGTTATACAATGCACCGCAGTTTGTTTGATCCGGATATCAAATCCTGACTATTAAAATTGATCGACTGAGATTGAGGCTGTACTTATATGACGCACAAAATGAGTGCTATTGATCGTTTCTTTAAAAAGGAATCCGCTCCGGGGATCCTGTTGATGATAGCCGCGGTGGTTGCGGTTATCGCGGCAAACAGCCCCCTTAAAGTGTATTACACGCTGCTTATTGATATTCCCGTTCAAGTGCGGGTTGGTGCTTTGGATATTGCCAAGCCATTACTGTTGTGGGTGAACGACGGTTTGATGGCGGTATTTTTCCTTCATGTAGGGCTGGAGCTGAAGCGAGAGTTTCTGGAAGGTGAGTTAAAGGATAAACGCAATATCATTCTCCCTGGCCTGGGAGCCTTGGGTGGTATGGCGATTCCTGCGCTTATATACGTTGCATTCAACTATAACAACCCGTCATCTGTGAGTGGCTGGGCGATTCCAGCAGCGACGGATATCGCTTTTGCCTTGGGCGTTTTGGCTTTATTAGGTAGCAGAGTGCCATTGAGTTTGAAGGTGTTTTTGACTTCCCTGGCTATCTTTGATGATGTTGGCGCGATTGTTATCATCGCATTGTTTTATACCAGTAAAATTTCCATCACAGCGTTAATTATTGTCGCTGTGTGTACGGCGATACTTTTTATTCTTAACCGTCGATGCGTATGTGAAAAAGGTTTGTACGCGGTACTGGGTATAATTATGTGGATCGCTATGTTGAAGTCTGGCGTGCATGCAACCTTAACCGGTGTGCTTTTGGCAATGTTTATTCCGATGCGTTCGGAAGATGACCCGACAGTGTCACCCGTTAGACGCTTGGAACATGATCTGCATTCAACAGTATCCTTTTTTATTCTTCCGGTTTTTGCTTTTTGTAACTCGGGAATTAACTTCTCAACGGTTGGTATTGATCAGCTTACACACGACGTAACACTCGGCATTGTTTTGGGACTGTTTCTTGGTAAACAATTTGGTGTCTTTGCGTTTTGTTGGTTCGGTATCAAAATGGGTTGGGCGAAACTGCCGAAACAAACAAACTGGATGTCCTTATACGGTGTTTCCATACTCTGCGGTATTGGTTTCACTATGAGCTTGTTTATTGGTTCACTTGCGTTTGAAGAATCGGGTGTGGATAGATTATTTGACGAGCGTTTGGGGATTGTTCTAGGGTCATTGGTTTCCGGTATTTTCGGTACTATGGTACTTAAATTCGCTTTGCGTAAAAAAGCAGAAAGTTAACGTTTTATTTTCACGATAAAAAAGCCCAGTAAAAACTGGGCTTTTTTTTGGCTAATCTTATCTTACATGCAAGAACCGATTACTTCCCATACCTGCCAAGGTCCTGAATTTTGTTCAGGGTTGGCACCCTGATTCCACCATTGCGCTTGATACTCGACATTATTCAGGCTCACCTTGTCACCATTTAAGTACACATCAGCCGCATTCCATGTTGGGCTAGTACAAATATTTCCTCCGCTAGAGCTGGAACTTGATGAACTACTGGAGCTGGATGACGATGAAGAACTTGATGAGGTCGACGACGAACCGCTCGAACTGGACGACGAGGTAGAAGAGCCGGAGCAACTACCGGTTTGTGTCCACGCGGTGTTCCAATAGAGGCCAACACCGGGTTCATAGGCCCACGCAGAAGATGACGAACACCAGCCAGAAACATCACAGCGATACTGGTTGTTTTGGTTTGAGACTTGTTGTCCAACGGAATATGCCGTACCGGCTGAATATTGTGGTGCTGTACATTGTCCACCGCCAGAACTGGAAGACGAGCTGGATGACGATGAGGAGGAGCTGCTACTGCTCGAACTGGATGAGCTACTGCTACCGCCGCCAGCAACGGTGATACCTACTTTGGCAAATGCCGCTGCCACATCGTCCAGATTATAGCCGAGGCTTTGTGCAGCGTCGCGAGCGCCTTGAGCACCCTGTTGATAGTTGGTGCTTGGCCCCCAATAGCTTTGATTGGCTTTGACAAAAATTTCAAAAGCTTTGCGTGTATCCCAACCGGGAGTAGTCGCCAAGTGATAGAAGGCTTTATTAAATACGCCGCTACTGTGGTGAACATCCATGCCTGGATAGTAATTGCTGACATGACCAATGGAACTGCCGTCTCGGGTTGGATCTTCAAAATAACGCAGAGCGGTGCCAGATTTACGCAACTCATATCCGACTAACCAATCATTAGTGCCACGCATATAGAATTCTGCAGCTTCGCCAGCCATATCGGAAAAAGATTCGTTAATACCACCGGATTGGTTTTCATAAATTAATCCGGCGTTTTGTTCGGTAAAACCATGGCTGACTTCGTGAGAAGAAACATCGAGGCTGGTAAGTGGATAAAATAACGAACCGCCATCACCAAACGTCATTTCACGTCCGTTCCAAAACGCGTTGTCATAATTGCTGCTGTAATGCACACGCATGGTGAGCTTGAATGACAGTGGACGCGTGTTGTACCAATTTTGATACATATCGAAAACAACACCACCAAAATAGTGTGCATCGTTCAGTGGTGAATAGGCGCCGTTAATTTCCTTTACCGTATTTTCCGGCCCCTGAAAAGAATAGGCCTGGGTACCCGTTGTGCCGTGGTTTAAGTTAACAGTTTTAACATTGGTGTTTTCCATGATATAGGTGCTGCCACTCACGGTAACATCAAGCTTGTCGTAATCCGTTCCGTAATAATAACGGCCGATTTTTTGATTACCTCCTGGGCCTGTGCCTTGTTTAACATGGGCGAGACCTTCGAAAGTAAAGAGCGTGTCTCCACTCTTTGCATCAATGATGTACGTTGGACGTGTAGGATGACCACCGCCGTTTACATCAGCAAAAAATGAAACCGCATATGCAAGGTGTGATGTGTCTTGATCGTCGACATAAATCACCAAGTCGCTGGATTCGGAATGAAATTCCCAGGCACCCTGAGGGTCAATTTTTTGGGTATGATTTTTCTTTACATCATTTAATACCGTGTCGGCCGAAAAAGCGGGTTGTGTATCCTGAACTTCCGCATCAACACCGAGTACGGCATTGCCATGTAATTGAGATATCGATCGGTTTGAGCCTTGTGTTGTAATAACACGTGTTCCCCAAACGGGAATTGTTTTATAGGTTTGAATATATCTTTGGTGAGTAAGTCCTGTATCTGCATCAAAGCGGGATCGTTCCAGTACCAGGTTTTCATCGTTACTTAATCCAATAGCCTGGCTGATATTACTGGTTACGCTTCTGACCGTTGGGCCTTGAATGGCTTGTTGGGCTCGCTGAAGAAGTGTGTAGTCATTACGTAAATCTACAAGGTCGGCCGAGTTTGCTGCGGCAGAAAATACAATGAGAGGTATCACTGCGCTCAGTTTTTGGAGCCTATTCGGTATTATCATTATTTTTCCCCTTAGGTTTGAATAATTGTGCAGCTTTCTCATT
Organism: Teredinibacter sp. KSP-S5-2; assembly: GCF_032773895.1. Classification (NCBI taxonomy): domain Bacteria; kingdom Pseudomonadati; phylum Pseudomonadota; class Gammaproteobacteria; order Cellvibrionales; family Cellvibrionaceae; genus Teredinibacter; species Teredinibacter sp. KSP-S5-2. Next base: position 4,626,256 of record NZ_CP120416.1, read on the forward strand.
TCCTTTTTTGATGATGAGGATCCCAGAGCATGAGCAGACTGCATTAATTTAACGGGTTAATAATGAAATACCTCAACGGATGATTTGAGGATTTTTGTACTGACACAAAAAATGAGAAGAAAAGTTATTTATTAACGGAATGTGACAAGAGGGCCCGGCAGAGTCTTATATCGTTTTACTACAGATTTAATGGTAAGACTCTGATGCTATGGTACTGGTTAAATTAAGTGTAATCAGTGAATCACCAGCAAGACACGGCCACTTATCCAGTTCATACCTCCAACCCTGGCTTTTATGTTGAGTGACATACTTTTGGAAAGCGGTGTCTTTTAAAAAGTCGTCCGTTTGAAAAAGTGCTTCAATGGAATAGTGCACAGCTAAGTCCAACTGGTTTGCGAAGTCATCGCCGAGCAAGTCGTGAACGACGATATTAGAAAGCGTCATGTCCATGGGGGAAAGTGGAACACCGCAAGCCATCATAATCCGATCATTCACTTCTTCCATTAACCTGTGAGCCAGATAGGCCTCATCGATTAATGCGTGCATCCCTGAGTGGTGAGTTACCAGTTCAGGTGGCTGAATAAAATAATCTTCAGCAATATGTATAAAGTGCTGTGTGTATTGGTAAATACCTGCTGACTTGGTGATATCTTCCAAAGCTTCAACAAAGTCTGGAACGTGTTCTATATAACTGGTTACGAAGTTAAGCAGCGCCTGAGAGGCATTTTCTTCAGGTAAGGATATAAGGTGATGCAAAGCATCGATTCGAGCTTTGAGAAAATTCTGTAGTGCGTTGGTCTCGTTTTCCCTCTGTCGAGCAATCGCTATAGAGTCTCGGATGTGCAAGATTCGTTTCTCAGTCATAGTTCAAAGGCAATTTACATATGCCAACATGTGCATAGGCTTATTACCTTACCTGCAGGAATATTATCGATTTCTGGATGTTAGCCCTTATGTTCGATACTTCTGCAGGGCCCTGGACAACAAATTATACAATTTTGCTGTAATTACAAGGCGATAGAATACAAAAAACTAAATAAGTTATTCTTTATAGTATGTGCACGCAAAAAAATAAAAGCTCTAATACAATGGTTATCAAATAGCTGGCTTCTATAAATATAGTGCATAAGTTATGGGTTTTCCTGTTTTCAGGCATACCATTTGTTATGTTTTGTCATCAATAAAAATGAAACAGCGAGGGAGGCTCCCCGAAAAAAATTGAACATGACGAAACTCAACCAGAGGCCGTGATTCGAGTCTTGTCCAAATACCGCCCATAAAGGTAAGAATACTCCGAATACTGCGATTAACATCCAATTGCGCATTGTGCCTGTTTTACCTGCACCAATAAAAATGCCATCCAACAAATAGCACCAGACACTGGCTAATGGAATGAGAATAATCCAAAGGTAATAGGTTTTTGCGAGTACGGTGACGCTAGGAATATCGGTAAGTAGCGCAATAAGCCAGTTTCTACTAAAAATAAAAAATGCTGTATAACCAAAAGCAATAACGCTCGCTGATAGTAGGGTTGCCCAGCAAGCACGAAAAAATGCCTCAAGGTTCTGTTGACCCAGTGCTTTTGCTGCCATGGCTTCGGCGGCGTGAGCATAGCCATCCAGGCCGAAAGCGACGAACAGCATCAGTTGCATCAGTACCGCGTTGGCCGCCAGAACATCGGCCCCCTGTGCTGCGCCCTGTGCTGTGAAAAAGTTAAATGCGAATAGCAAAGCGCTGGTACGAATAAACAGGTCTCGGTTATAGGCAATAAGGTCTTTCCAGCGCTGGAAAGCGAAGATGCCCTCAAAACGGGGTTTGGGCAGATTCAATACCCTAAAATGACGTAGGCAGAGAGTCACGGCAATCAATAGCCCGAGGTACTCTGCCACCACTGTTGCGATTGCGGCTCCAACCGCGGCTTTGCCTAAAACCACAATAAACAGGTAGTCCAACACAATATTGGTAACGTTGGCGGTGACAGTGATGAGCAACGGGACTTTGGTATTGTGCAAGCCAATAAACAAGCCCACGATTACATAGGTGAGCATCACCGCAGGAGCCCCAATAATGCGTATTTGGCAATAACTGAGAGCAATCTCCGAGATAGCGGAATCCTTGACAACCAACCATACCCCAAGTGGTAAAACCACGCCCTGAAATAAAACCAGAAGCAGGCCAATGGTCATCGCGAAAAGGCCGTAATTGGTGGCTTGATCACTGATTAACTGGGTATTTCCGGCACCGAGCGCCCGCCCGATAATGCTGGTTGTTCCCATGCGTAGAAAAGAAAAAACCCAATAAACAAAGGCCAGGATATTCGTGCCTACAGCAACTGCACCGAGAAACTGTGGATTATCCAGATGGCCCAACATTGCGGTATCTACCAAGCCAAGCAGGGGAATAGAAAGATTGCTGACGATCATTGGCCACGCCAGGTTATATGCCTGTCGATGGGGCAGGTTGCTCAGATTAGTTAGGGCCATGTGATGCATTATTATTGGCGAGGGAGGGCAAGTATATCGATCGCCAACAGCAGATAAAAGTTAAGCCTTGTCATGTAGCCAGCCGCTTATGAATGGCTTTCGATTGATGCGTGCTAGCGTATGAGTGTTAATCCAAATAGTGCCAGCTCTCCGGCTGCCCGTTTTTATCAAAGCGATAAACGATGGGAACACCTGTTGGTATTTCGAATGTCTCTACTTCCTTTTCACTCATTCCGCTTAAGAACATTATCAGTGCTCTCAGAGTGTTGCCGTGAGAGGAGATAAGTACTTTATCCCCAGCCGCAAGATGCGAGGGTATTCGGTCTTGCCAGAAACTCTTGGCGCGATTTTGCGTGTCCAGAAGATTTTCTCTGGATGGTAGTTTCTCCGAAGGAATGTGTTGATATCGAGCATCAAAGCGGGGGTGGCGTTCGTCTTCTGCTTCGAGCGCTGGTGGCATGTCCAGAAAACCTCTACGCCAGCGAAGAACCTGTTTCTCGCCAACATCTTTCGCCATTGCTACCTTATCAAGCCCCTGCAAACCACCGTAATGTCTCTCGTTTAGTCGCCAGTCAGAATGAACGGGTATATCGTTTAGCTGAAGTTCGTCGAGAATAATATCGGCCGTTTTCTGCGCTCGCTGCAGGACTGAGGTATATACAACGTCAAAAACGTATCCCGCTCTTCCCAGAGTGGCTGCGGCTCTTTCGGCTTCGCTTTCGCCGAGAGTAGTTAATGGTGGATCGGCCCAGCCTGTGAACTTGGATTGTGCGTTCCAGGTGCTTTGCGCGTGACGAATCATAATGATGTCATTAGGCATTTTGTAGTCTCCCAAAGTCTGTACTGGTTTGTGATTTTTTGGCGGAGTTCCAGGCTTTTTCGTGAAAGAAGTATGCAACGCTGTTAATTGCTGGCTCGACTAGAGCAACCAGACCGCCGACTAGAACATCGCCAGTGAGTACCCAGGTCACGATAAACGCGATACTGAAATGCAGTGACGCAAATGAAAGTGTTTTAACCATGTTATGTACTCCTGTGATTGATTAGCTGTCTCTTTGAATTATATTATAATGAGAATCATTCTCAAATAAATGTCATTAAATCAATGATTACAATCAATCAAATCGATCAATAAGAGATGTATCGAAACTTAAATCGATTAAAGGTGTACGAAGGTTGGAGGCGGGAGGAAGAGATAAGAGAAAGCCCACTTTCGTGGGCTTATGAAGGTATGCTATTTGCGAGTTGCTCTGAGCATCCAGGCTGTCTTTTCGTGGATGCGCATTCTGTCTGAAACCAGCGCCGAAGTTGATTCATCGTTCGCATCCTGTGCAAGCTTCAATACTTCACGAGCGGTTTTAACCACTTGCTCGTGTCCTTGAGTGAGGTAGTCCACCATTTCCTCTGCGCTGGGCACGCCTTCAATCTCTTTAATCGACGTTAACTTGGCAAACGCCTTATAGGTGCCTGGTGCTGGTACATCCAAAGTGCGAATACGCTCGGCGATATCGTCCACCGCTACGGCTAACTCGGTGTAATGCTCTTCAAACATCAAGTGCATTTCACGAAACTGTGGTCCAGTGACATTCCAGTGGAAGTTATGTGTTTGCAGATAGAGTGTGTAGGAGTCTGCTAGAAGCTTTTTTAGTCCCTCGGCAATACTTAAGCGATCCTGTTCATTAATACCTATATCAATGCTGGTCATGTTATGCCCTTTTTACTAATGATGAGTTGGTTGGACGGGCATAGTGTAAGAAACTGATGTGTAAATTTCTCTTAGTTTTTATTTATATTTTCAATAGCTTAGGCTGCATGAGAGAGAATTCAGATGAGCTTAATTGGAGAGCGAAAAAAAACTGGCGCTACAAAAACCATCAAACAGGTGATGAATTAGGCGAAAAACCTCATTTTTTGTAGTGAATTGAAGGGTATTTTGATCTAAATAAAAGAATTGATTTGCTATATGTGGCTTAATTTTGATCCCTGCATGGCTTAAAAACACTTACTTTCTCCAAAAACCCGCCTATAATACCCGCCGGCGACAAATTGTCGCACCCTTTTTGTGTGCTTTCTGTACACACTGGTTTTCCCGACCAGATAAAGGGCCCACAGTTGTATTTGGTATGTGCTTATGCGCGATACCACAGCTCGTGATTTAAGAAGTATAAAAATAGAAATAGGCTAACTAACGGAGACGGGGCGATGTTAAGTACTTCCAAGCGGTCGCTCGCTCTGCTGTTTGTTACTGGGATGATGATGGCGTTGCCGTCGTTTGCCGGAAGTAACGAGTGGCAGCTAAATATGACCGAGGGCGTAACATCTGTAAGTAAAAACGTTTATGACCTGCATATGCTGATTCTGATTATCTGTTGTGTAATCGGCGTGTTGGTGTTCGGCGCAATGTTTTACAGCATGTTTATGCATAGGAAATCTCGCGGTGCCCAAGCGAGTAACTTCCACGAAAGTTTAACGCTCGAATTTGCCTGGACAATTGTTCCAGTCATTATTCTGGTCGCTATGGCTATACCAGCTACCAGTACACTAAAACAGATATATGACCATGAAGACGCAGAACTAGAGGTTCTTGTCACGGGTTATCAGTGGAAGTGGAAATACGAATATCTTGGTCAAGAAGTCAGTTTCTTCTCGAACTTGGCGAAGAATTCAAAAGATCAAATCTATGCTAAAGGCGACAAGTCCCAAAACTACCTATTGGAAGTGGACGAGCCTCTAGTCATTCCTGCCGGCGTAAAAGTACGTTTTTTGGTAACCGCTGCTGATGTTATCCACAGCTGGTGGGTACCCAAACTTGCCGTTAAGCGCGATGCGATTCCCGGTTACGTTAATGCCGCCTGGACCAAGGTTGATGAACCTGGTGTTTATCGCGGTCAATGTGCGGAACTGTGCGGTAAAGATCACGGATATATGCCTATTGAAGTCCACGTTGTCTCCCAAGCCGAATTCGATAGTTGGATTGGTGAAAAAAGACAAAAAGCGTTGGAAATTGCTGAGGCAGCCAAACAAACCCTTACCTTTGATCAGCTGATTGCCGAAGGCGAATCAGTCTATGCGGCCAAGTGTGCGGCGTGTCATGGTGCAAATGGTGAAGGTGGTGTTGGTCCGGCAATGAATGGCAGCAAAGTCGCTACGGGTGAACTTGCCGGCCATTTGAATGTGGTGTTGAAAGGTGTTGCTGGAACAGCGATGCAAGCCTTTGCCGAGCAGTTAACACCAGTTGAAGCAGCCGCAGTAATCACTTACCAACGTAACGCGTTCGGCAATAACATGGGTGACTTGGTTCAGCCTATTGATATTGTTAACGCCAAGCAAGGCCAATAGGGGGGTCGTAACTATGGCACATGGTCCTGCGAAAGGAATAGGTCGTTGGTTATACACAACCAACCACAAAGACATAGGTAGCATGTACCTATGGTTTAGTTTCGCCATGTTTTTTCTTGGCGGTGTTTTTGCTCTTGTGATCCGTGCGGAACTATTCCAGCCCGGATTGCAAATTGTTGAGCCTAACTTCTTCAACCAAATGACCACCATGCACGGCCTGGTGATGGTGTTTGGTGCGGTGATGCCGGCCTTTGTTGGTCTGGCAAACTGGATGATTCCAATGATGATTGGGGCTCCGGATATGGCGCTACCGCGGATGAACAACTGGAGCTTCTGGATTCTTCCATTTGCTTTCGCCATGATGGCTTCAACGCTATTCATGGAAGGCGGTGCACCTAACTTCGGGTGGACATTCTACGCTCCTCTATCTACCACTTATGCTCCACCATCAGTAACTTTCTTCATCTTTGCGGTTCACATCATGGGTGCCAGTTCGATCATGGGTGCAATTAACATTGTTGCAACCATACTGAACATGCGTGCTCCTGGTATGACTTTGATGAAAATGCCACTGTTTGTCTGGACATGGTTGATTACTGCTTACCTGTTGATTGCTGTAATGCCTGTACTTGCGGGTGTAGTAACCATGATGTTGATGGATATCCACTTTGGTACCAGCTTCTTTGACGCGGCGGGTGGTGGTGACCCGGTATTGTTCCAGCACGTGTTCTGGTTCTTTGGTCACCCTGAGGTATACATCATGATCCTGCCAGCGTTTGGTGTGGTCAGTGCAATCATCCCAACCTTCGCACGTAAGCCGTTGTTTGGTTACTCCTCAATGGTATACGCGACAGCATCAATTGCATTCCTCAGCTTCATTGTATGGGCTCACCACATGTTCACTGTTGGCATGCCGTTGTTTGGCGAGCTGGTGTTCATGTATGCAACCATGTTGATTGCTGTACCGACTGGTGTAAAAGTCTTTAACTGGGTAACTACCATGTTCAAAGGCTCAATGACATTTGAAGCGCCGATGATGTTTTCCATCGCCTTCGTTATTTTGTTCACAATTGGTGGGTTCTCTGGTTTGATGCTTTCTATCGCGCCAGCGGATTTCCAATACCACGATACCTATTTCGTAGTGGCTCACTTCCACTATGTATTGGTGCCGGGTGCTATCTTCTCGATTACAGCTGCCGTGTACTACTGGCTGCCCAAGTGGTCAGGCAAGATGTACGACGAAACACTGGCAAAAACCCACTTCTGGTTGGCGTTTGCAGGTTTGAATATCACCTTCTTCCCCATGCACTTCTCGGGCTTGGCGGGCATGCCTCGTCGTATTCCTGACTACAATCCGCTATGGGCAGACTGGAACATGATTTCATCTGTGGGTGCCTTCCTGTTTGGTGCGGCACAGGTACTGTTCCTGTATATCGTTATTCGCACCATCGTAAGTGGTAAACAAGCGACAGATCGCGTCTGGGAAGGGTCCCATGGTTTGGAGTGGACGGTACCATCACCAGCGCCATACCACACCTTCAGCACACCTCCAGTTATTAAAGACGAAGATGCGCACGGTTAAATCCGGCGCATTTTGAGCACGTAGAGGGCGGAGTTTCGAAATGGCTAGCTCACAGGAAAACAAAGCGGTTCTTTTAACCTCATTAAAGATGTTGGGGTTGGTTATTGCGATGTTTGTTTTTGCCATGTGGGTCATGCCGCCTCTGTACAACCTCTTTTGTGATATCGCCGGTTTAAACGGTAAAACAAAAGGGAAATACGAGGCGGTCGAAGTCAAAGTCGATACCAATAGATACGTTACCGTTCAGTTTGTTGGAACCAACAACGAAAACATGCCTTGGGGCTTTAAACCCGAGGTATTTTCCGTAAAGGCGCATCCAGGCGAAGCGGTGACAACTAACTTCATCGCGCAGAACCCGACCGGACAAATTATGGTTGGTCAGGCTGTACCTAGTCTGGTTCCCAGCAATGCGACGGATTACTTCCATAAGACAGAGTGTTTTTGTTTTAACCGGCAGGCACTGGGGCCGGGGGAAGAGGCAAAGTTGGGGTTGCGATTTATTGTTGATCAGGAACTGCCCAAGGGCGTGAATGTGATTACCTTGAGCTATACCTTGTTTGACGTCACCAAAGAATCTCCCGATTACGTAGCATCAAAAAAACTGGAACTTGAAAGAAAAGAGGGTCGAGCAGAAGAATCAGACCCCCTTTCTGATGAAGAAGAACTCACTGACAAATTAACCGCACTAACAGTACAAATTTAAGAATAAGGCGGGGTAGCAACTAATGGAACAACAACACGAAACCTATTACGTACCGGAGCAAAGCAAATTTCCGCTTTTTGCTTCTTTAGGTTTATTTCTTACGGTCTTTGGTTTGGGCTCGTGGCTGAACGAAATGACTCACGACAAAGATGGCAGCGGCATGACGATTTTTTTCCTCGGCCTCGCGTTCTTTTGTCTTATTTTATTCAAATGGTTCGGTGCTGCCATCGATGAAAACATTCGTGGCTTAAATAGCGCTCAGTTAAAACGCTCTTACGTTTGGGGCATGGGCTGGTTTATTTTCTCCGAAGTTATGTTCTTTGCAGCGTTTTTCGGTGCATTGTTTTACATCCGCCACTTCGCGCTTCCCTGGTTATCTGAAGGTCCAACCAATGAACTTCTATGGAAAGGGTTCGAAGGTAGCTGGCCAGTAATGACAACACCTGACATGGCTGTCAATGGCGCTAATGCTAATGTTCTAGGCCCAGAGCAAAACATGAGTAACCCTGGTATCGGAAATTGGGGTAGTTGGTTGCCGTTCTGGAATACCGTCATCCTAATGACGTCGTCAGTGACTGTGCATATGGCTCACGTTGCGCTTAAAAATGACAAAAAATCTGCTTTCAATCTATGGTTAGGCTTAACCGTAGCATTGGGTATGATCTTCCTTGTTGTTCAAGCTTATGAGTATATACATGCTTATCACGAGTTAGGTTTGACACTTGAGTCTGGTATTTACGGAACAACCTTCTTCCTGTTGACCGGGTTTCACGGTTTGCACGTAACAATGGGTACCTTCATGTTATTGGTACAATGGTTGCGCTCGGTATTGAAAGGCCATTTCAAACACGATGATTGCTTCGGTTTTGAAGCTTCCAGTTGGTACTGGCACTTTGTTGATGTGGTATGGGTTGGACTATTTATCTTTGTCTACATTCTTGGTTAATCGTATTGCCGATATCTGAGTTGCGTAAGGGATCGAATATTCGCAACTCAGAGAAGGGATCGGTAATACCGCCCCGCGAACGGGTGGGCTTGAATAGTAAAAAAGATAAAAGGTGTTACAAATGCTGGGCAAGGGGCCGCTAACCTCTTGCCCTTTTGTGTTTTAGAAAATAGGTTTTGTTAGTTGTTGGTAGTAGATGAATTCGCTGCAGGACGAGTTTGATCCCACGGGGCTGTGTTCTTAAGATTGCCGGAATAGATATGAAAACCGATAAAACCAAGCAGAAGTGTAGCGATGGTAATTCGGGCGCCTAACGCATAAAGCGTTCGTTTTGATTCTGGAATACCAATGTCTTTCATTAGGTATACCAGACCACTACTTAAGCTAACGAGTAAGCCGATAAACAGTACCACGATGGTGATTTTTATCCACATGTTGGATGCCCTTTACAATGCTTGATTATGAATGTGACTAGCAAACAAACATTTCAGTTTGTGTTTAATTGGAAAATCACAGTATTTGCCATTTGCATGTTACCCATTCTCATTCGTTTGGGTTTTTGGCAGCTCAGTCGAGCTGAAGAAAAAGAAACATTACTCGAAGTTTGGGCTGAACAGCAAGCGCTACCTGCAATTGAGTGGCGTTTGGGGATGGATGAACAAAACAAATACCGACGGATTCGAACGACGGGTGAATTTGATGCGAGCCGATACTGGCTGATCGAAGGGAAACATCTAAACGGAAAATTAGGCTTTGATGTGGTTATGCCCTTTCGCATTAAAGATAGCGACAATTGGATTTTAGTGAATCGGGGGTGGTTACCTGCTGGGCAATATAGAGAACAGTTGCCTGAATTTACCACGCCCAGCGGAATACTGAGTATTTCAGGACAGTGGTCTATTCCAAGTGACCTGACACTGGTTGATGAAGTGACAGACTTGACTCAAACATGGCCAAAGAAAGTTTTGGAAGTGGATACCGAGTTAATGTCTAAACAACTGCATTCGAATCTGGAAAATCGGATATTGCTGGTCGATGAGGATAATGCCTCAGCATTAGCGGTAAATTGGATAACCGTGAATACCTCGCCGGCGAAACATTACGGTTATGCGGTGCAATGGTTTGCCATGGCGGTTGCTTTATGTATTTTATGGCTATTTGCCAATAGTAATATTTCGAGCCTTCTTGGGCGTCGAAAATAAAATAATGTTGTAATTGAGAAAGCTGAAATGAGTAGCGACCAAGTTAAAAACAAAAAAGCGAAACTAACGCTTGTTGCCATTATCGTGGTTTCTGTATTGCCGATTGCGGCAGCCTATTTTATGTTTTTTACCGGTATTGGTGTGCCGGATCATACGGTGAATAAAGGGTTACTCTTGCCTAAGGCAATTCCATTGGAAGAAATTGTTGATACCGAGTTCTCTAACGAACTTAATCAAAATAAAAAGTGGCGACTCTTACTGCCTGTTCCAGCACAATGTACAGAACAGTGTCAAAAGAATCTCTATACAACCCGTCAGGTACATATTCGTTTGGGCGAAAAAGGCCTGAGGTTAGAAAGAATTGCGGCGAATTTAAACGGTATTGAAGGCGAAGCTTATTTGGCTAGTATTCAATCTGAACACCCAAAATTAAAAACCTTTACGGTTGATAAACAAATCTGGAACGATTGGGTAAAACAATCTGGCTTAGCACTGGATATGCAGCAAGAGCACTATTACTTTCTGGTTGATCAACAAAGTTTTGCCATGATGGCGTATACCAACAAACAACATGGAAATGATTTGTTAAAAGATATTAAACGCGCATTAAAGCATTCGATTGATTATCAATAACATGAACAATAATTCAACACTGATTAAATTATCTATTCTGGCAGTATTTGTTGCCTCTGTGGTTGTCGTACTCGGCGCTTTTACTCGTTTGGCTCATGCTGGCTTAGGCTGTCCAGATTGGCCTACTTGCTATGGTCATCTTTGGGTGCCGAACGAAGCCCATGAAATTGAACAGGCGAATCTACGCTTTGAAGAAACTCCAGTAGAAACCGATAAAACCTGGCCGGAACAAATACATCGCATTTTTGCTTCATCACTTGGTTTAATTGTTTTTGCATTATTCTTCGTTGCCTTGCGTAAGCAAAGTCAGGACAGGCCGGTTTCGATTGCAGTTTTCCTTGCCGTAATCATTGCGGGCACCATAGCGCGAGCATTTGTCGGTCACTCGCTGGATGTCATTATGTTGGTTGTTATTGGTTTCTATTTTGCCAACATTGTTCGTTGTGCACTGGTGAACGGTCGCTCCGAAGTACCTATCAAGCTTGCAGGATTTCTGGCCGGGTTGGTGGTGTTACAAGGCTTGTTCGGTATGTGGACTGTAACACTTAAGCTATGGCCCCAAGTGGTTACGGCGCATTTGCTCGGCGGCTTTGCAACATTGAGTCTTCTGTGGTTAATGTTAAATCGATCTATCGGATGGCATTGGCAGTTAGATGCGGGCAGCGTTGTGGATTTGCTCAATATAAAACGACTGGCGTTAATTGCAATGGTGGTTGTGGTTGTGCAAATTGCTTTGGGTGGTTGGACAAGTTCAAACTACGCGGCGTTGGCCTGCCCGGATTTACCGCTTTGTCAAAACCAGATTATACCGGACTCCGATTTTAAGCAGGGCTTTAACTTTCTGCAGAGTGTCGGGCCAAATTATCTGGGTGGATTATTAGACAATGACGCGCGCACAGCTATCCATTTCTCCCACCGATTAGGCGCATTGCTGGTTACGTTTTTTGTTGGCCTACTCGCGTTTAAACTTCTGTCAAATAGCGCGGGAATTGTCAAAAAATGGGGAATCATCCTGGCTTGCGCCTTGATTATTCAAATCGCCCTGGGCTTGAGCAATATCCTATTTTCTTTGCCGCTTTCTGTTGCAGTACTTCACAACGCTGGCGGGGCATTACTGCTAATTATCTTGGTTACGGTGAATCACAGAATTCATTCCGTAAAAACAACATAACCATCTACAACTGATTTTGAGTGATTACTATGTCTGATGTGAGCGTAATCGAAAACACAAACTGGCGAGACTACCTGGAAATGACAAAACCCAGTGTGGTTGCGTTAATGCTCTTAACATCCTTAATTGGAATGCTGCTCGCTGTGCCGGGTGTTGTGCCGCTAGATATTCTTTTGTGGGGAAATGTGGGCATTGCGTTATGTGCAGGTTCCGCTGCAGCTGTAAACCACCTTGTGGATCGACATGTCGATACCAAAATGGCAAGAACATTTAACCGGCCTGTAGCCAAGGGGCGAGTGACTCCTGCCAACGCGATTATTTTTGCATTTGTGTTGGGCTTATTAGGCATGACCATTCTTATGGTCTGGGTTAACCCGCTTACCGCATGGCTAACGCTAGCCTCACTAATTGGTTATGCGTTTATTTACACACTGTATTTAAAGCGCGCGACACCCCAAAACATTGTGATCGGTGGTTTGGCTGGTGCTGCGCCGCCGCTACTCGGTTGGGTTGCTGTTACCGGTGAAATCCACGGGCATGCGCTTCTACTGGTGTTAATTATCTTTGCCTGGACACCGCCGCATTTCTGGGCGCTGGCTGTTCATAGACAGAAAGAATATGCCAATGCAGAAATTCCAATGTTGCCGGTGACCCATGGAGAAAGCTATACCAAATTGCATATTGTGCTTTATACATTTATGTTGATCGCAATAACCCTACTGCCTTTTGCTACGCATATGTTGAATTGGTTGTACTTATTGGGTGCGGTTGTCTTGGGTATTGGATACTTGTATTACGTTCTGGTGTTAATGTTCGGCAAAAAAGCGAATGCAGGCATGGACGCGTTTAAGTACTCCATAATTTACCTGATGGCACTTTTTGCAATTATGCTGTTTGACCATTATCTTCTGCCCATTAACGTCGCCTAGAGGAATTATTTTGGCCGCCTTTATTAATTCACAAGCAAATGCTCAACAAAAGAAAGGGATTCTAAAAACGGTCTTTATTTTACTCGCTATTGTTAGTGTATTACTGGCGGGTTTCCTACATAAAATGCTGTCACCACGCGTGCTGTCTGATACGGAGCTTCGCTTAAACGGCGCTATACAATTTGAAAAACCAAGAATTGTTCGAGACTTTCAGTTACTCGATCAAAACAACCAACCATTTACCAAAGAAAACTTGAAGGGTAAATGGAGTATCGTGTTTTTTGGTTTTACGCATTGCCCGGATATATGTCCCACGACAATGGCCAAATTGAATCAGGTCTATAAAAAGCTTGATAGTGATGTGGCGAAGCAAACTCAGGTTATCCTTATAAGCCTGGATCCAGCTCGCGATACGCCAGAGAAACTAAAAGAATATGTGTCCTTTTTTAACCCGGATTTTGTTGGTGTGACCGGTGACTTTATGGAAATCATGAAGTTCACCAGAGATACAAATATCGCGTTCAAAAAAGTAGTACAAGGCGATGATTACACCGTTGATCACAGCAGTAATATTGTCTTATTTAATCCCTATGGTGATTACCACGGTTTCTTTAAAGCGCCTCATGAGTTAGCCAAATTGAAACTCACGTATACGTCAATGGTAAAAACATTCGATTAATTGGGCGGCGAGATGTGCTCAATTGATTACTTGGATTTTGATTGTAAAACGAACTGTTCGAAGTCCTTATCAATACCAAACACATGGCGTTTGAGCCATTCGGAAAGAAAAGTAGAAAGGGACTTCCTTAAACTATCGTCAAGGAAGGCCTGGTTGGCAACCATTTCAGAAAGCTCTTCACGGAATCGGTTGTGTGCCTTTATGTGTTGCGCTTTGTGGGGGTAATTAAGTTTTTCCATGTAGGCCTCTTCCAGCGCGAAATGATGTTCAGCATAGGCCACGAGACGTTCGAAAACATCAGCTTCATCAGCACTATTATTGATCTGATCAATAAGCTCAAACAACATTTGATGCTGATGATCTTGCCATATGAGCTCGCTGGTCTTTTTCATATATGGAATAAATTTATTGTCTAATACATACAATTATAGGCGACAGAACTAAAGAGGCGAATTAGCTCGTTACAGTTAATACTACTCCCATAAAGAGGGTATGAATACTTGTTAACGTGTTTTATGGCGCTGTCCCGCGCCAGCATGTGAAAAACTGAGTAAAATTGCGTATTAGATCTACTATTAGTACTCAAGCCCCTTTCAAGGCAGATTTTTATATTAATAGAGGTCTGCTTAATAACTCAAAAGAATATTAAATGTAATAGAGGAGGATGCAATGAAGTGTTCAATAACAATTGCCTTGCTACTGTGGTCCATCATTGTTGGGAGTCAGGCTTCCGCAGATTGGGTGTTGTCGGATGCAGGAACGAGTTTGCATTTTATCTCTACCAAAAACCAAAATATCGCCGAAGTACATGACATTCGTGACTTGAAAGGTGAGCTACTTTCTGACGGGAGCTTCAACATTACTTTGGATACTCGCTCCGTCAACACCGGGATCCAGATCAGGGATGAGCGTATGGCAAGCTTACTGTTTGAATCAGGACTTTATCCTTTTATCACCATTAGTGGTAAAGTGGATTACTTCAGCGCGGATGATATGAAAGCGGGTGTGATCCGCACAGCGCCGTTTGATGTTGACCTGACAATTGATATGCATGGCATTTCCCAGACACAAAAAGCCAGTATGCTGGTGTATAAAGTGGATGAAAAAACGTTGGGTGTTTCCCTACACAAACCAATCATTATAAAAGCCGGCGACTTTCAGATGGATACGGGTATCGAGCGTCTCAGAAAAATCGCAGGCTTGGATAACATCAACTACTCTGTTCCGGTGACAGGCCACTTTGTGTTTAACAAGGTTGATAAAAAGCTTAAATCTCCAACCAAATAAAACCCTGCTAGGCGATTCTAAAAATATTTCACCAGGGCAATTTGCCCTGGTTACCTCCCTCGCTATCTAGATGTGCTGCGGCTTTTAGGATAACGATTGTAATAGTGTTGTCATAAAACGCATCTTTTATGTGTGGCTTCTGATGTGACGGCAATTAAGACTAAAAAATTACTAATCTAAATAGTAACTATTGTTATTCCTTTGAGCGGATCGCATGACTCATCTTTTTAATACTATTCGGCTGAGAAAACCGATTCTATGTGATATTTCCTAAGTATGAATGGATTATGTCAGGCTAATAATCTCGAATATATGGGATAGCCAAACGAGGATTTAGCTTCTGTTTTTAAGAAAAGTTGTCTTATACAAAAGCTATAGCGCTTTTGAGTGAAACGATTCAGGTGTTAACGCAGTTCTGTATAGAGTTAGATGGGGGTATATAACTGGATGAGGAAAACTCCCGAATATATTATACGTATGGTTGTCCACCTATACACGGTGTTTCATGTCACCGGAGATCTATCAATGGGATTGCTTTATTAACATCAATTAAATTCAATTCGTT
Source organism: Teredinibacter sp. KSP-S5-2 (assembly GCF_032773895.1). Taxonomy (NCBI): domain Bacteria; kingdom Pseudomonadati; phylum Pseudomonadota; class Gammaproteobacteria; order Cellvibrionales; family Cellvibrionaceae; genus Teredinibacter; species Teredinibacter sp. KSP-S5-2. The sequence goes on from NZ_CP120416.1 coordinate 4,641,775, forward strand.
GTTACGGGAAAAGTCGGTTTTATATCATTCATTCCAGAGAAAAGAGAAAGATATTTCCTCAATTCCCAGAGAAGCCTTGAGACCAGGCTTAGATGGTTTACTGTTAGTTGAGGCAAAACACTCTAGCGTATTCACATAATGCTAATTACGCAGGGTTGTCTTCTTTTCAATTAAAAGCCTTGACCTCTACACGATTGATTTTATAGTAGCCTGTCAAATTTAAAACGCATTATCTCCATATACAAATAACGGTCAAAAAGCAGTCAGCTTCAGTCCTATTGACGTGCGGTATTTCATGAAAAATCGTAAGGTTATTACATTTATAGCTTACCTATGGTGCTTTGCCATCCTGGGGTCATATTCTGTTTGGAACTTTGGCAGTCGTTTTATTACGCCAGTAAATCAGCCCATTTCGCAGCCTGAGTCAGGGGTGGAATACGAAAAAGTAGTTATATCCAGTGCCTCGGGCACAGAACTTCATGGCTGGCTTTTTCCTGGTAACGTCGATATGCCGGTAATTGCCGTATTTCACGGAATTGGCAGTAATAAAGGGAAAATGTTGCCCAGGGTAAAATTGCTATCGGAGGCGGGGTATACCGTTGTTGTTGTTGACTTTAGTGCTCACGGTGAAAGTATCGCCGAGAAAATTACCTTTGGTAAACAAGAAGCACAGGATGTGGATGCAACAATTAAATATATTCGATCTCGTTTTGCAGAAAGCAAAATAGGCGTGATTGGAATTTCGATGGGTGGTGCTGCAACATTACTGAGCGAAAGTAAAAGGGATATTGATGCGTTAATTATTGAAGGGGTGTATGCGAAGTTTATTTATGCTGTGCGCAACAGGATGGCTCTTAAGCTGGGAATCCTTGAACCAGCTATTACCCCTCTAATGGTCGTTCAATTAGAACCAAGAGCTGGAGCAAGGTTGGATGAGTTACAACCCATTACTCAAATAAAGGAATACCAAGGTGCGTTATACGTACTTGGTGGCAAGGATGATATGAAAACTAAAGAGAAGGAAACACTTTCTTTTTATAAAGAAGCCAACGAACCAAAGCAACTATGGATAGTTGACGGTGCTAAACACGAAGACTTATATAATTTCGACTCGCAGAAATATAGCGAAAATGTACTGCGTTTTTTCCAACGTTTTTTGTTGAATGAAGAAATATCCGAGAAGTAGATATGAATATTCATTGCTTTCAGCATGTACCTTTTGAAGGTTTGGGCAGTATCGAGTCTGTGCTTTTGGCCCAAGGCCATCATATTTCCTACACCAGGTTTTACAATAATGAGAATCCGCCCGACCTGAATGAAATAGACTTGCTTATCGTTATGGGTGGGCCAATGAGTGTTCATGATGAGCGCCAATACCCATGGCTGGTTGAAGAAAAGAAAGCAATTGGAACAGTAATTCAGAGCAGTAAAAAAGTATTGGGTGTTTGCCTGGGAGCACAGCTGATTGCCACGGCCTTAGGGGCGGAAGTTAAACCAAACAGAGAAAAGGAAATTGGATGGTTTCCTATTAATAAATTAAAAATTTCCAGTAATAAATGGAATCAAGTTTTACCGGATGCCATACTTGCTTTCCATTGGCATGGAGAAACATTTGCTATACCGGATGGCGCAGAAGCAATATATTCAAGTGAGGCTTGTCAAAATCAGGGCTTTATCTTTGGTGAAAATGTTATTGCTTTGCAGTTTCACCTGGAAACAACAGAAACCCTTGCACAGTCCCTAATTGAACAATGTGGTGATGAGTTAGTTGATTCTCAGTATATTCAGACAAAAGAACAGATGTTAAATCCAGATCATTTCGTACACATTAATAATGTAATGAAATCGATCATCCAAACACTTATACAATAGGTTAAATCATGTTGGCAGAAATAATCGTTCGCTATTTTCATCTATTCGGTATCATCGTACTTGGCTCACTAATGACAGCAGAGCATGTTTTGGCAAAGGCTCAAGTCAGTAGGCAAGATTTCAAACGACTTGCCATGATTGACATGGCGTATGGTATTTGTGCCCTCGTGGTTTTTGCTTCCGGTATGACCTTGTGGTTGGGTGTCGGCAAGCCAGCAAGTTTCTATAGTCAAAACTGGATAATGCACCTGAAAGTTACCTTGTTCTTTGTTATCGCATTGCTGTCTGTCTATCCCACAGTCTTCTTCATAAAAAATCGAAAAACTGAAAGCGAAGAAATTACACTACCGAAAAAGATCGTCTGGTGTATTCGCGGCGAGCTGACCTTGTTGGTAATCATGCCTTTACTAGGTGTGTTATTAGGTCGCGGTGTGGGTATGTCCTGAATTTAGGTGTTATTGACACCAAACATTAATCTATAGGGAGAATACATCTATCATCGCCAGTTCATGTGTTGTAGATATGGGGTTGTTGCGTAATGTATTACCGTATTGGGTGTTTGTTTCTGATAAGTGTGTTTTTAGCGATTCCCAGCCTTGCGAGTGAGATAGATGGCGTATATAAAACACTAAACCCTGAGCAGGGAAGGCTCAACCAACCCATTCAACAGATTCGTCTCAGTACAGACCAAACTGCTAGCCCCAAAACAATACGTAAGATCCGGTGCTACCCTGGATGTGCTGCAGAAACCTACCTACATTTGACTGAAGCCTCTGACCTCTCGGGGAGTGATATTTATCTATCGCCAGTAGGAGATTATTTAATTCGTTACGCTGATCAAATATGGATAAATGTAATTCCAAATTCAGAATTAGGTAACAATAGAGTTTGGGAATACTTCATGTTTATTAATGTTTATACCAGACCGGAATCGCCGAAAGAGATTGATCAGAAAAAAGCTGCTGAGTTTGCTATCACTATATCTAAACAGTTGGTGGAGAAAAAATATACTCCTTCCGAGTTAAATACCACTTACTACATGTTGACGCCGGTATATCAACAAAAAAAATATCAAATGCAGATGTCGGTACAACTGAAAGATAATCTGATGACTCTGACTTTGTGTGATAGCTGTCAGAAAAAGCACTATCAACTCGCCAAAAAAAAGAGCCAGGTCCTTCAAATTCCAATTTATGAGAATGAGAAGGGCAATATTATTGTTGCGTTAGATAAAGGGTTTATCTGGGCGGAGCTTAACGAAAAACCAGGGAAAGAAGAATGGCAAATTGAGTGGTTCTTTAATATCTATTCAAAAGATAGTGAGCTTATTAAAACTCTTCGTACGGACAACAATAAGCTTGCAGAGATCGATCGCTTTTTACAGAAGTTATCCAGGCACCTAATCGATGGAAGTGTCCCGGAAACAATTATATCCCCTGATTTTATGATGCTTGAACGTATACATTTTAACTAACGGATTAGCGCTATGTTTAAGAAAATTCTAGTGATTGGTGCAAATGGGCGGATAGGAAAACAGCTGGTGAAAAAGCTTCATGACCAGGGTTTTGCTGTACGAGCTATGGTAAGGCAGCAACAGCAGGCACTATTTTTTAACAGTATGAGAATAGAAACGGTTGTGGCAGATTTGGAAGAGAATTTTTCTTCCGCATTTGAAGGATGTGATACTGTTGTTTTTACTGCAGGTTCTGGTGCAGCAACTGGGGCGGATAAGACGTTGCTAATTGACCTATGGGCGGCAACTAAGGCTGTAGACTATGCTCAGGATTATGGCATACAAAATTTCCTCATGATCAGTTCCAGAGGTGCCGGTAATCCAGATACGGGCCCGGCTAAAATAAAATACTATTGCGTTGCCAAACACTTTGCAGATCAACATCTGATTAACAGTTCGTTGCAATATTTGATTTTAAGACCGGGAAGATTAACGGATGAGCCGGCTACCGGAAAAATAACAACGTCTAAACCGAACATGGAAAGTGAGCAGCATATTTCCAGAGAAGATGTTGTTGATTCCGTCCTATACTTTTTTCATCATTCCAACCATTTTCAGAAGCAAATTATTGAACTTTACGCCGGAGAAAACAATTTGACGGATTCGTTGACTGAGGCTTGTAGGTAGTCTCAATATTTTTTTACTATATAAATAGCTCATTACATATACTAAACAGGAGAGCCAGTATGTCAGATAAGCTAACACGAGGTTCTTGCTTCTGCGGCCAAATTACCTATGAATTCGGTAGTAATCTAGGTATTTTTCAATATTGTCACTGTTCGCGTTGTCGAAAAGTAACTGGCAGCGCGCATGCGTCTAATATATTAGTTGACCCAAATGATTTTTCTTATACATCGGGAGAAGAATTGCTTGGTCGATATGAACCGAGCGATAGCAAGCATTTTGCAACCTCTTTCTGTAAAAACTGTGGCTCGCTTATGCCCTGGATTACCAAAACGAAAAAAGCTGTTGTCGTACCTGCGGGGACTTTGGATTCCGAACCGAAAATTCAGCCACAACACAATATTTACTGGGGGTCAAAGGCGGATTGGTATCTAGACCCAGATAAACTTAAAAAGTGGGATGCCCTACCGATAAAAAAAATAACTGGAAATATATACAGTGTGTGATATTCTCTTTCCTCCAAACTATGGAGGCTAAGATATGACGATTGAAGTGGTATATCGGGTGAAAAAACCCAACGGTGAGCTGGCAGGAGAGTATATGGACAAGAAATTGGCTGATGCCCATGATCAGAAATTGGATTGTATCTATACTATTGCTGAACTTATTCAGGAAAACTGTAAAGAACTCAATGAAGATCTCAGTGAGCAGGTTGCTGAGTGTTTGGTTGATAATCGGGATTTATTAGTTTCTTCTTTGAAAAAAGTTAAAAGTATTCCCGGTGAGAGTACCTCTTCAAAAGAAGCTGAAAGCAGCGTAACACCATTGAAACAAGCATCGGCGTCTTAATACTTCTTGCATTAATGTAACGGCCAGCGAAAGGCTGGCTGTTAGCAGTTAATACTGGTACAACCTTATATCTGATCAAAACGAGGTGAATAACGAGAGTACGAAAACATTTTCGTTCGTATTCATTCATGTTTCTGTATTATTTTTCGTAGGCTTTGGCTTTCATTACATTTGCTATTACCCGATAAGTATCAACCCAGGCTTGTCTTAGCTCGGGGGTCCATTCATCACCTAACCCGGTTTTTAATGCATAAAGTAAGGCGTTGCCTACAGGTGTATAGTCTTCAGCTTTGACGCCATAATCAATATGCTGAACGGCAATCTTTTCCAGCACGGGAACCAATCCATCTAAATCATCAAGCCCTTTTACAGCAACTTTCAACGTGCTCATTAGCTTGCGTCCCTGACTCTTCATATCATGCTTAAATAGCGATTTTAATATGGGATCGTATTCAAAAAGCTTGGCGTAAAATATCTCTGCAGCAGTATCAGCAATAGGTTCTACTTTGGTGAAACTATCCTGAACGAGTTGCTTTTGTTGAGCAGTAATGGGCATATGGGTTGATCCTTCTTTTTTATCCTTAAGCATAGGTGTATCGAGAATATACGCCAGAGTGAAACTGACAATTACCTACTATTTGGTAGTATTAACCAGATATGATTTTAATAGCGAGGCGGGTCATGGTGAGATTTGGCATTATTGGTACCAACGTAATTTCTGGGGGCTTTGTCAGAGCAGCGAAGAAGGTTACAGGAGTTGAGTTGTGCGCAGTTCTTTCGAGAAAAGAAGAGAGCGGCGCTAGCTTTATTGACAAGCATCTTGATGGCCTGGGTTCGGTAAAAATTTATACCGATATCGAGAACCTTGCGCAAGATGATGACATCGATGCGGTATATATTGCTTCGCCAAATTCGCTTCACAGCGAGCAGGCGGAGCTGTTATTAAACGCGGGCAAACATGTTTTGGGAGAAAAACCTTCGGCAACTAATGTAGCAGAGCTGGAGCGTATTTGTGTTGCCGCGAAACAGAATAAACGCTGTTTCATGGAAGCATTGCTTACTACCCATATGCCGAACTACAAGGTATTAAAGCAACATATCCAGCGTATCGGTGTTCCCAGAAAATACATTGGACAATATTGTCAATATTCCTCCAGATATGATTCACATAAACGGGGTGAGCGAGTAAATACGTTCCTGCCTGAGTTTTCTAATGGCGCGTTAATGGACTTGGGGATTTATCCATTATCTCCGGTGATTGATTTATGGGGAATGCCGGATATTATTCAAGCAAATAGTATTATGCTCGATTCCGGTGTCGATGGTGCCACAGATCTTCTGCTTGATTATGGGGATAAGCAAGCCTGTGTGAGTTGCTCGAAAATCACCAACGGCCATAATTTCACCGAAATACAGGGGGAGCTTGGTCGAATCGAAATATACTTCGTTTCTTATGTTGATAAAATCCAACTGTATCTAAATGATGGAACCGTGGAAAACATTGCGGTTGAGCAAGACCCAGACATCATGCGTTATGAAATCGAACACTTTGTGCAACTAATCCACCAGGGAAAAACTGAGTCGGACATTAACAGTTGGCGCTTCAGTAAAAATATTCTTTCGGTGATCGAGCAGGCTAGAAAGCAGGTTGGTTTGGTCTACCCGGGTGATCGGGCATAAGTGAGGAGCAATAGCTATGTCCAGACCAAGCGAGCTTAAGGTTGCCAGTGTCCAGTTTTGCCATAAGCCGGGCGATAAAGACTATAACCTGTCGGTGATTGAACGCTATTGTCAAAAAGCTTCGGAGCAGGGCGTCCAATTACTCTGTTTCCCAGAGATGTGCATTACCGGTTATTGGCATGTTCGGAAACTGTCCCGCAGCGAAGTGGTTGAATTGGCTGAACCTGTGCCTGACGGGCCATCTACCCAAGTGCTAACGAGGTTTGCGGAACAATACAAGCTTACGATTGGTGCGGGATTAATCGAAAAAGATGGTTCATGCTTGTTTAATACTCAGGTGATTGTTGAACCTTCTGGCAATTGGATCAGACATCGAAAACTCCACACCTTTATCAGTCAACACATGTCTTCGGGTGATAGTTATACCGTGTTTGATAGTGACTTGGGGGTCAAATTGGGGGTGTTGACTTGTTGGGATAATAACCTGGTCGAAAATGCCAGAGTGACTGCTCTTTTGGGTGCCGAGATTATTCTTGCCCCTCACCAGACAGGCGGGTGTAATTCCAGGAGTCCAAGAGCTATGGGCTTGATCGACCCGGAACTTTGGCATAATCGAGAACAGGATCCTGAGAGCTTGCGTCATGCTTTTCAAGGGAAAAAAGGGCGAGGCTGGTTAATGCGTTGGCTTCCTTCGAGGGCCCACGACAACGGAGTTTTCTACCTGTTTAGCAATGGCGTTGGTTTGGATGACGATGAAGTTCGCACGGGAAATGCCATGATTATCGATTGCTATGGCGAAATTTTGGCCGAAAGTTCATCGATTGGTGATGATATGGTTGTTGCCTGTTTAGATCTGACAGAACAGGATGTGTGCACTGGCCAGCGTTGGCTAAAAGGGCGCAGGCCGCACATGTATAAACCAATTACGGAAGTAACCGGGAATGAACTGGACCCGGTGCGAGCAAGGTTTGGTGACAATAGCCGCGGTTGATGTGCTGTTGGCATGAAAGTGTCACCCGACAGTCGTGGTTTTGAACGGCTTAACCCCTAGGATGCATAGACATTCTCAAAACAAGCGGTGAAGGAAATGATGGTTAGAAAACTTCGGATACAACACGGATGGTCGCAGGAGCATTTAGCGGAAATATCTGGCTTAAGTGTCAGAACGGTCCAGCGCATCGAAGGTGGTAAGGGAGCCGGTCTGGAGAGCTATAAGTCACTGGCTGCGGTTTTTGAGGTCGATATTGAACTACTCCAAGAGGGAGAGCCGCACATGACCACGGACACAAACATTACTGAAGAAGAAAAAGACGCAATTGAACATGTCAAAAAGCTCAAGAGCTTTTACCAATGTCTTACCTATTACATTGTCACTCTGATATTTCTAACTATGGTGAACTTATTCGTCAGCCCAGGCTATTTGTGGGTGATATGGGTGGCCATTGGCTGGGGAATTTCTATTCTATACGGCGCGCTTAAGACCTTTAAATTTGTCGAAATTTTCGACACCGGATGGGAAAAGAAACAGATTGAAAAGCGTCTTGGCCGGCCTTGGGCAAAGCCTGTAAAAGCAAAAAATACAGCGCAGGATAACCCGGATCAGTATAACCATTGAATGTGAACCTATTAATTTTTCTGATACCGATCAAGGCGGATCCAAGCAACCATTGATACTTTAGATGCTCATTGAGGTATTTCATCATCGTGTATTTAAGTGGGGTAGTGTGCCATGAAGCCCAGTGGACTAGAGCCAAAAGAGTTTGTTGAGGCGTTTGAAAATAAAACGCTACCGCCGGAGTTTTTCGATCACGAGGGGCATATGTATGCGGCCTGGTGTCTGTTGCTTACCTGTGAACGGGAACTTGCTGTTTCCCGTTATTGCCTGGCATTGAAAAACTATGCCGCATCGATCGGGATGCCGGAAAAGTATCATGCAACGATAACTATCGCTTTACTGCGTATTATCGAGGGACGGTTGAACTCAAATTCGGATTTTCGGGACTGGGAGTGCTTCAAGCAATATAACAACGACCTCTTTAGCAGCGCGAAAGAAGTGCTACTCACTTTTTACTCGCCAGAGCTGTTGTACTCTACCGAGGCACGAAACGCTTACGTAGAACCCGACTTGTTGTCCTTCTCAAGTTTCTCTTTTGTGTAATCACACTCTGGGGCAGCACAATCGGTAATTAAAGGTTACTGCCCCTGCTATGAACCACACATTTCATATCCTGCAAACTTGGTATCCGGCTCGAGACGATACGGATTGGGTGCTTGCGCTTATTTCATCCACCCAAGGGTCGAGTTATCGCAAGGCGGGAGCCATGATGCTTATTGGCGGTCAAGGCCAGGCTTTAGGGATTGTGAGTGGAGGTTGCCTGGAGGGGGATCTCAAAGTCAAAGCTCTGCGGGTAATGCAAACCGGAGAACCGCTGACAACCAGCTATGATCTGGAAGCGTCAGATGAGCCTGGATGGCAGCCGGCTATTGGTTGCGGAGGGCGAATTGATATAACACTTTTTCCCGTCACTAAGAGCAATGATTACCTTAAACTTGATCAGGCTCTTGAGTATTTAAACAGTAAGCAAAACGTATTTTGGACGAGCGACCCCGAGCTTAAAGTTCAGTTTGTAAGCGAGCGGGAGCAGATCGATGAAAACGCGCTATTTATCCCTTTGGTCGCCCCAATTCATCTTTTGGTTTTGGGTGGCGGGATGGATGCAATCCCCGTGGCCGAGGCCGCTGCTCGGTTAGGGTGGCAGGTAACTGTTAACGACGCTCGTACAGCTTATGGCCGACAGGAATTTTTTCCTTCTGTTTGTGTTCGTGATTATCGACTTGATGATTTCCCTATGGCTGAACTTGCAAAACATGATGCTGTGGTGGTCATGCATCATAATTTGGATATGGATGCAGCTGGGCTTTCTCTGCTGCGGCATAGCCAAACAAAATACATCGGACTTCTTGGGCCCGAGCACCGAAAACAAAAAATTATTGCATTGGCGCAACTCACACCTGACCTCTTACCTTGCCCTGTTGCTGGCCCAATTGGCCTGGATTTAGGGGGAGACCTGCCTGAGTCGATCGCACTTTCTGTGCTGGCGGAGATTCAGGCGGTATATCACGGGAAAACAGCTCAATCGCATAGTGGGTTGTTCGATTTTGCCGGGTAAAAAAGTCATTTCGTGAGGATGAATTAAATCGAATAACCAAGCTCAGGTGTCTATGAAAAACCTTCATTGCTTGTTACTTGCTGCCGGTCAGGCAAGCAGATTTGGTCAGCCTAAGCAATTAGCTTCAATTAATGATGCAGGTGAGTCGCTTATTCAGAATGCGCTGAATAATCTGCCAATTGAAATACCCACCACTTTGATTTTGGGTGCCCATCATCAGGTAATCCAACAGTCCTTATTGCAGCATGAAGTGTTAGTTGAATCCATCGTTATCAACCCACAATGGCAAGATGGTCTATCCAGCAGTATTGCTTATGGTGTTGAAGGGCTTAACAAAAATGTTGACGGGGTTCTGATTGCGCTTGCGGATCAGATAGCTTTGAATGTTGATGACTACCGAAAACTGATTAACGGGTGGGAAAAACAGCCTGAGTTAATTGCGTGTTCGAGCTATTCGGGACAGCAGGGAGTGCCAGCAATATTTCCGCAAAAATATTTTTCCCAATTATTAGCTTTGACTGGAGATTCGGGCGCAAAAGCATTAATTCGGCAAAATAGCGATGTTTACAGTGTCGAATTACAGAACGCGGCTATTGATATTGACACTCAAGAACAACTGGCACAATTTCATCGACGCCAGACTATGTAGTTGGAGCTGCGCACAACTTCTCTATCAGGCTGCGGTTTGCTTCGCATTGAGGTAAAAAGTTTGATAGCGCGCGTTTAAGCTTAGTTTCGAATGCGCGAACATCCATCGCAGTTGTATCAAGTGTGTGATCACCGGGATAGTTGTGCAGTAACTCTCTGGTTTGATATTCAAGCTTAGGTGCTATATCCGCACTCAATTTGATGTCAGCATGGGTTAAACGTCCTTTCAACTCCACAAGTTGATTATGTCCAAAACCTGATCTATCCAGAATTTGAATCGCACGACGTTCGCCTCCAAAAAAAATACTTTTAAGCCCTTTCAGTGGCGTAAGCTTCTCTAATAAGCGCGTGTGTCGTTCATGAATGGGTTGTATATTTGAAGCGATCTGATTTGTGAGTTGTTGGGATGTTTCCAGTATCCCCTCGATATCCAGCACTGGTTTGAAGCATCCGAGTAATACCTGATGAACTTTGGTTAATCTTGGCACTAAAATAAGATCAAATTGCTCTCGAATTTCTATGATCTGCTGATTAAGCTCGGTTGTTTTAGTATCTAAAAGAATGTCTTTTCTACTGGATTTGCTCACACCTTCCAGCTCCCTTAACTGTGCTTTCAAACAGCTGGATAAGAGTGAAAGTACGTATAGGATGCTATTTAAAACTTGTATTAATCCGACTTGGAAGCGAGAGACAACTTCATTGTTATAACCTGGACGGGAATCTTTTTTTTCTCCCAGAATGGAATTGAGTGGGATAAGCTTGCGTCGTATTGCTTTTAAGTGAATGGATATTTCGCTGGAGTGTTCTTCAAGGTTAACGGTTGCTCTGTCGATATCCGAAATATATTCGTATTGTTTCGCTGTTTCTCGTAACAGTGATGTTACATTTTGAATATCATTCAGATCCCGAGTAAGTTTTGCTGATGCTTCACATAAAACATTATTCAATTGAATGGCGTGCTTGCTTGATTCCGCCCCATTTCTTAATACACTCACTTGGTCTTTTACTGAGAGTACAGTCTGGCTGAGAGAGCGCAAATTTTCGTACAAGATTTCTGTATTCATTCAGTAGATCAAAGACATAAGTCGGTTCGTCAGAACATAAATATATAGAGATATTAATTATAATTGCAACCGAGAGAGGGCTGTTTTTAAAGGCTTTTTTTCTCTATTTTTCTGGTGACTTTAAATTGTTAAACAGGGTGATCAAAATAAAGAACAAAGCACTGGATAGCACGATGCTTGGACCTGCTGGAGAATCGAAAAACATCGAGCCGAATAACCCCGTAATTACTGATAGAACACCAACAAAAGATGCCGTAATAGCCATGGCTTCAGGTGATGAAGATAATTTACGGGCAGACGCCGCGGGTATGATCAATAATGCCGTTATTAAAAGCACTCCCACAATTTTAATTGAGACGGAAATGATCATTGCCAAAAGCAAAACAATGAGAAGTTTCAGTTTTCCGACATGGCAGCCTTCCACTTGAGCAAGCTCCTGGTCGACCAGCATGGTGATCAACGCCCGCCAGAAAAATAAGATTAGACAAAGACAGGCCAGGCAAATTGAGGTAATAATAGTTACTTCAAAAAGTGTAACGGTGAGAATATCACCAAATAAATAGCTGCTAATATCAACCCGTGTTGACATCAATCCGAGAATCACTATTCCCAGTGCCAGAGTTGAGTGAGAAAGTATACCCAGCAAGCTATCTGTGGAAATCATCGAGAATTTTTCTGATGCGCTAAGTATGAGTGCGGAAAAACAACATACTATCGCGATACCCAAACTGGTATGTAACTCAAACGCGAGGCTAAGGCCGACCCCAAGCAATGCTGAGTGAGCAAGGGTATCTCCAAAGTAAGCCATCCGTCGCCAGACGACAAAAGCACCAAGGGGGCCGCTCGCAATTGCCAAACCAATACCGGCCAACATAGGCATTAAAATCAGTTCAATCATGTTCGTGCTCGCAAGTTGAGTCGCAGTGAACTGCGTCCCCATGAAGGGTGTGGTGATGGTCGTGATGGTGGGTGTACACAGCAAGGTTTTCAGAAGCCCGATGGCCGAATAGTTTTAAGTATTCAGGGTGTTGAGTTACGCTTTCGGGCTTTCCGTGACAGCATATATGTCCGTTTAGGCAAAGCACGGAGTCTGTTTGTGCCATGACCAAGTGTAAATCGTGAGAAACCATGAGAATGGCACATCCCAGGTCCTCTTTAAGCTTGGCGATCAAGGAATAAAGCTCCGTTTGGCCGGTAATATCGACGCCTTGAAGAGGTTCATCCAGAATCAAAACCTGAGGCTTGCGTAATATCGCCCTGGCGAGTAATACACGCTGGAGTTCTCCGCCAGAGAGATCGTGAATCTGCTGACTCTTCAAGTGACTAATACCGAGAAGTTGCATTGCGTCATTTCGGGCTTGCCTTGATGGTTCGGCGAAGCTGAGGAAGCGACTGACTTTAATCGGTAAGCTCCTGTCCAATGACAGCTTCTGGGGCATATAGCCAATGCGCAGATGTGGGGTACGAATAATGTGACCCGCTGTTGGGGTAATTAGCCCGGTGGCGAGTTTCACCAGGGTGCTTTTGCCTGCGCCGTTAGGGCCAATCAGGGTAGTAATGGTTTCCGGGAGCAAGTCGAGGCTGATTTTGTGTAGAATCCCCCGGTTTTGGTGGCTGTATGACACCTTGTCAAATTGGATTAGTGAGTTACTCATAAGCTTTTCTTTTTGCATTTCGCGCACAGCCCCAGGATCTCCATAACCTGATGATTAACGCTGAATCTGTGTTGAGAGGCGAGCAAATTAATTGCTTGCTGAATGGAGTTGTTGGTCACTTCCTCCGTGAAGCCACATTCCTGACATACGAGGAAAGTAACTTTTTTTTGGTTATGTGTGCTGACCCCAATAAACGCATTAAGAGAGCGAACTTTGTATACCAGCCCTTGCTCGACAAGAAAATCGAGGGCTCGGTAAACGGTCGGTGGACCTACCTTGTCTCTGGAGGATGTTTGCTCAAGCTGTTTAATTAAGGAGTATGCGCCGAGGGGGCTGTGGCTCTGCCAAACTAGCTTTAGCACTTCTTTTCGGAGGCGCGTTAAGCGAGCACCAGATCTTTCACAGTGTGCTTTTGCCTTGTTTAATGCTACCTCAATACACTTTTCGTGATTATGAGGCGCATTGAGATCTTGAGAAATCGACATAACAGATATTTCAAGGGGTGTGGGAGTTTATGTTATTGTATAACATTAGTGATTTATCTCGAAATAGTCGAAAATTATTGTTATTTATTGATGTTTAAAATGCATATTTTACTGAAGTTTGGTTTGACGTTTTGGATTGCTCTGCAAATCGTGTTTTTAACAGCTGATGCAACGGCTGAAGAGCAGGGGGGCATAAAAGTTTTGGCCTCAATCCGTCCATTGGCATTGCTTGCGAAAGATATTGGCCAAGAAATGGTTGAGGTTGAATCCCTGCTACCTGCCTCTGCATCACCCCACCATTACTCCTTGAAGGTCTCTGATAAAAGAAAGCTTCAGAATGCGGATCTTGTTGTCTGGGTCGGGCCGCAGATGGAAGGGTTCATGGAGAGCTTGGTAAGAAATAAACCCCACCTTCCGATGAATCTGGATGGGGAGGTAAGTCATAACCATAGCCACCACCATGACGAATTACTGCACCTTTGGCTTAGTCTGCCTGATGTGATCTTCTTCGCTGAAAAGTTGACGAAAGAGTTAATTATTCTGCGCCCCGAGTTTGAAGCTTCACTAGTTACAAATATGGCAGAGGTAAAAGCAAAGTTCGAAGCGATGGATAAGCGGGTGTTGGACGGCTTCGGCCAACTCAGTTCAACTAAATATATTGCTTATCACGATGGCTTCGATGGCTTTGTAGATCACAACAAGCTGGAGCAAATGGCTGCACTTACCGATGTGCCGGAAGAGCGTATAGGTAGTAAGTCTTTACTTAAAATTAAGGAATCGGGCCGGAATTGCCTTTGCCTAATGGCTGAAGAAGGTGAAAAAGAGGCTGCAGCTCGTTATTCAAAAGTGTTGGGTTTGCCCCTGTTCCTGGTAGATAGTTTGGCGAGTTCAGACAAAATAAATACTTATTCAGAATTTTATTGGGCGGTAAGCAAAAGCTTTAGGGCTTGTTTTGAAAGTGGAAAGGTGGAATAAAAAAACCCGGGGCAACTTTGTAAGGAGGGGGTAAGATTGCCCGGGACGAAGAGATCAAACTCTACAAAGGAGGTCTGTCTAAGGGGTATAAATCTGCTTTTAAGGCACTTCGCTGTAACTTAAAAGAAGGGGGTAAAGCAGCTACGACTACTCAACTGCACCTGCCTTACCCAAAACTTTTACTAAAAAACTATTCCGTTTCGTTCAATTAGGGCAGCGACCCATTGCTGGGCCGCTTGTCTGTCTTTTACTTTGTAATGGAAGAGCTAAGACGATCTTCTATTAACTTAGTTAATTTAGCGTTGAGTTCATTGTTAATTTCATCAACGCGTGCATCGAATTCTTTCATTTGATGAACAGTAACGTATGAATTGCCTGATACGTTTACTGGCTGACTCGCCCAGCTTCTGCTGGCACCGGCCTCCACAAGTGAAGCTCCAACTTGGGAAGTTACTTGAGGATTAGGGGCACCAACCTCATCTGCAGCGACAGCATTCGATACTAGTGCTAATGCGATTAGCGACACCAGTTTGTTTTTCATTTCTGTTCTCCTAAAAACAGTTCGAATACTTAAGTTATGAATGGTTGATACCGAATGTCAGGTTGTTACCTAACTTCCGTGCAATGTGTTACCTTGCGTAACAAATATTAACAACGAGATTGAAATTATGCAAATACTTTTTACTTGATAAAGGCAGTGTTTAGTAATAGGGTCTAGGTCACATTTTAAAAGGCAACACCATATATAGTGTTTTTTGATCAATAAACAACAATATGACGCTTAATAATTAGCCTTATATTTCCATTTGATTTTAATAATTTATTTTTAGTAATAAATTAGTCTATTTAGACCTAAGTCTAATTGTGATCTAGTTCAGGTAACACATGTGAGTGTGGCGTCTGGTAACACATTGCGGTAAAGCTATTCTGTGCCATCAGGTAAGAGTTTCGTTCAATTCACGTATGGGCTTGATGTATCCTAAGCGCCAATTTCAATGTCCACTAACCATTTTGCTTAAATCTTATGACTACAAATACGGCCCCAGTTTTACTTGTTGACGGTTCTTCATACCTCTATCGAGCCTTTCACGCCATGGCAAAAGCCGACTTGAGAAATACCAAGGGAATGCCCACAGGAGCTGTAAGAGGGGTGGTCAGTATGTTGCGAAGCCTTGTGAAAGAATATCCTGAGAGTGTTGTAGCGGTAGTATTTGATGCTAAGGGAAAAACTTTTCGCGACGAGATTTACGCGGAATACAAAGCTAATCGCCCTCCAATGCCTGATGACCTGCGAAGTCAAATTGAGCCACTGCATAAAATCATTCGGGCAATGGGTTTTCCAATGCTAATTGTTGATGGTGTTGAAGCAGATGATGTTATCGGTACGTTAGCTCGACAAGCCAGTGATAAAGGAATGGATGTTGTCATTTCAACTGGGGATAAGGACATGGCTCAGTTGGTTAATAAGCATGTAATGCTGGTTAATACAATGACCGGTACGAAAATGGATGTTGCTGGAGTTGTTGAAAAGTTTGGCGTTAAACCCGAGCAGATCATCGATTATCTCGCGCTAATGGGCGACAAGGTCGATAACATCCCTGGAGTGGAAAAGTGCGGGCCTAAAACGGCGGTGAAGTGGTTGGCGGAATACGACACCTTGCAGGGGGTTATGGATAATGCGGACCAAGTGAAAGGGAAGGTTGGGGAAAATCTGCGTAGTGCAATTCCAGATTTGCCTATGTCATACGAGTTAGCAACTATAAAAACTGATGTGGAGCTGGATGTTTCGGTTGATCAGCTTGCCCATGCATCCCCGGAAAAAGAGACTCTTAGAGAGCTATTTGGGGAACTTGAGTTTAAGTCCTGGTTGGATGAATTAGATCAGGAAGGGGGGGCGGACGGACAGCCGATACCTGAACTTGTTGATACCGAGTATGAAACGGTTACAGATTTGGATACCTATAATCGCTGGCTTGAATCCATCCGGTCAGCCAAGATATTTGCTTTTGATACCGAGACTACAAGCCTGAATTACATGGAGGCAAAGGTCGTTGGTGTTTCTTTTTCTGTTGAAGCTGGCAAGGCCGCGTATGTGCCCTTTGGACACGATTACCCTGACGCTCCTCAACAGCTGACGGAAGAAGAGGTTCTAGGTTTGCTAAAGCCCGTATTGGAAGACGTTTCAATTCTCAAGATTGGGCAGAACCTCAAATATGACAGAAGTGTGTTGGTGAACCACGGAATAGAAATGCGAGGTATCGCCTACGACACGATGCTTGAGTCCTACGTTTTGAACTCAACAGCAAACAGGCACGATATGGATACCTTGGCATTGGCACATTTGGGGCGATCTACAATTCACTTTGAAGACATAGCGGGGAAAGGGGCGAAACAGCTTACCTTCAATCAAATCCCTCTCGAAAATGCCGGCCCATATGCCGCCGAAGATGCGGACATCACACTCCAGCTCCACCAGAAACTATGGCCGGAACTCGAGGCAATTGGGCCGCTTAAGAATGTATTTGAAAAGATTGAACTGCCGTTACTCAAAGTCCTATCGAAAATCGAACGTAATGGTGCTTTGATTAATAGTGATTCATTGGCTCAGCAAAGTCGTGAACATGGCAAAACCATGGCTGAGTTGGAAAAGCAGGCATATGATATTGCCGGCGAAGAATTTAATCTGGCATCCCCAAAACAGCTTGGCAGTGTACTTTTTGACAAGTTGGGTTTACCCGTAATAAAGAAAACCCCAAAGGGGGCTCCTTCCACCGCAGAGGAAGTGTTGCAGGAGCTTGCGCTGGACTACCCATTGCCGAAGGTCATTATGCAGTATCGAGGGTTGGCAAAATTAAAGTCTACTTACACCGATAAGCTTCCTTTAATGGTGAACCCGCAGACTGGTCGGGTGCATACCTCATATCATCAAGCGGTTGCGGCAACCGGCCGTTTGTCCTCCACGGACCCAAATTTACAAAATATTCCCATTCGAACAGAGGAAGGTCGCAGAATTCGGCAGGCGTTTATTGCCAGGCCTGGATATCGGATTGTGGCGGCAGACTACTCGCAAATTGAATTACGCATCATGGCTCACCTCTCTGGGGATCAGGGACTGCGCAGCGCTTTTGCTGATGGGTTGGATATTCATAAGGCGACAGCCGCTGAGGTGTTTGATGTTGACTTGGATAATGTGAGTGCTGAACAACGTAGAAGTGCCAAAGCGATCAACTTCGGTCTGATATATGGCATGTCAGCTTTTGGCTTGGCTAAACAGCTACATATTGGTAGGAACGATGCTCAGAGCTACATCGATACCTACTTTCACCGATACCCTGGTGTTGCACAGTTTATGGATGATATTCGTCGCAAGGCATCGGAACAGGGGTATGTGGAAACCCTGATGGGAAGACGGTTGTATTTACCGGAAATCAACGCCAGAAATGGGATGCGTCGTCAGGCTGCGGAGCGAACAGCGATCAATGCGCCAATGCAGGGTACAGCTGCGGATATTATCAAAATGGCTATGATTAAGGTCGACGCCTGGTTAGAAGAAAGTGACGTTGATGCGTTGATGATTATGCAGGTGCATGATGAACTGGTTCTGGAGGTTGCCGAACAGGATCTGAGTCGAGTTAAAGAGGAACTCTCTGCCCTCATGTCAGGAGCTGTTGAGTTGTCAGTTCCGTTGGTTGTTGAGGTCGGTGAGGGTGAAAATTGGGATGAAGCTCACTAATAGCGTACTTAACTAACGCTGCGAAATACACAAAAGTGGCGTTTAATGTAGCAAAAATGGTGTGAAAAGAGGTATTTGAGCTTTTTTTCAAAAAAAACGGCAATTTAAGCGTTTTATTCGGAACTTAGTTTTGCTGGGTCAGTCAGAGAATACGAACAGGCTAATGATGTACAGTTTAACCCCTTAGACAGACATTGATTTTTTGGCCCTTGATTGTCCTTAACTTTGCACTCATTTTTTGAGAAAAAGCTTCCCCAAGCATGCGTGCCTCGATGTTCTCCCCCTAACATCGAGGCTTTTTTTATCTCCAGTTTTTGTGTCGTCTAAATATCTATTTTTGCACGGTTATTTGGTAAATATGGCTTAATTATGTAAATTGGCAAAGAGGCCTCGTATGTTTGAACTCCAGCCCTTATTTTTAGTCCTACACTATGCCCTAGATGCTTAATTCCTTATGGGAAATAGCATCATTTCTAGCCCGATGGTTATCCCCCAAAAGCCATCGGGCTTTTTTACTTTAAAGCAGCAATTAATTTTCAGTAGATGCGTCAAGGGAGAGCCAGCGGTTAAGCACTTCTTCCAGTTCCTGAATGCCCTCCTTCTTGAGAGAGGAGAATAACTGACCACTGACCAAGTCGCTTATATTGGCTTCGCTAATCGACTTTCGAAATTGCAAAAGCGTACTTTTGGCTGCTCCTCGCTTCAATTTGTCTGATTTGGTTAGCAGCACATGGACAGGCATCTCCGCCTCGGCCGCCCAGTTGATCATCATGGTGTCGAATTCCTGCATGGGATGGCGGATATCCATTAATAGAACAAGGCCTTTTAGGCTTTTACGTTCGTAAAGATAAGTGGATAAATGCTTTTGCCACTTCTTTTTCTGTTCCAGTGGAACCTTGGCATAGCCGTAACCCGGTAAATCAACAATCCGTTGTTGGCCACTTTGATCAAAAGTGAAAAAGTTAATGAGTTGAGTCCTACCCGGTGTTTTACTCGTTCGTGCAAGCTTACCGTTTTGCGTCAGTGTGTTGATTGCACTGGATTTACCAGCATTGGATCGCCCGGCGAAAGCGACTTCGGCTCCGCCTTCTTCGGGACAATCGGCCAGCGATGGAGAGCTGATTAAAAATTGAGCGTTTCGGAAGTTAATACCTGACATTGAAAAACTATCTACTTTAGGTGGTGAGTTATAGCGGATGAACGTATATAATTTGCGCCTATTTTTAAAACAGGGTCTAAATTCCGGTTATTCTAACCGATTAGGTCCATTGAATTTCCACTATTTAGAATAAGAATTAGGCAAACGCCGACATAACGGAAGAACTAATGAAACGCTCTACAAAAATTATACTTACACTTATAGGGCTCTTTGGTTTCAGTCAGCTCTCTTTAGCTCAGGGTGACGTTGCCAATGGGGAAAAGTTATCCGCAGCTTGCGCAGCATGTCATGCTGCTGACGGAAATAGCTCGCTACCTATGTTTCCAAAAATCGCAGGTTTGGGTGAGAAATACCTGCTTAAGCAACTAAAAGATATCCAAGCTGGTTCACGCACAATTCCAGAAATGGCGGGTCAGTTGGATGGCAAAAGTGAGCAAGAGCTGAAAGATCTGGCTGCGTTCTTTGCCTCTAAAACCACTCAGCTTTCTGGAGCAAAAGAACTTCAGGTTCAAGTGAATTCAGGTATCAAAGTCGATGCATTGAAACTTGGTGAAAAGGTTTACCGCGCGGGTAACCAGGAGACTAAGGTTCCTGCATGCAGTGGCTGTCACTCGCCAAGAGGTTTAGGCAATGATCCAGCAGGTTACCCTCGTTTGAGTGGTCAGTACGCTGATTACATTGAGAAGCAACTTAAAAGCTTCCGTGCAGGTGATCGAACAAACGACGGTGAAGCAATGGTTATGCGTGCTGTTGCAGAGCATATGAGCGACGCTGAGATTAAAGCTGTAGCTAATTATATTTCCGGCCTGAACTAGAGTTGGAAGTGCAAAAGAAAAGGCGGCTTAGGCTGCCTTTTTTTTTGGAGAAAGACCTAATTGTGAATAAAACGGGGAATTTCAGCCTCAGTTCATGAAACTCACTATACATTTGTTACTCTAACCGCAAAAAGAACTATTAGGAGTTAGTTATGCGTATTGCTGCGTTTGTTTTGTCGCTACTGTTTTCCCTGGCGGCCTGTGCCGAAGGTGATGCTCAGAATACATATGAAGCGGGTAAGCACTACTATGAGATTAATCCTGCAGTGCGCACGATCACTGGGGACAAAATAGAAGTTGCCGAAGTATTCTGGTATGGCTGTGGCCACTGTTATAAGTTTGAGCAGCTTGTAAAACCCTGGCAAAAAACTTTGGCTGATGATGTCGAGTTGGTTAAGAATCCGGCTATTTGGCGTGATGTGATGGCGCTACATTCTCGAATCTATTTCGCTGCTAAAGCCTTAGGAGTGGATGAAGTAGTCAACGACAAGGCGTTTGCTGCTTTAAATGGTTCTCCTCGTCAATCTTTGGCTGATGAAGAAGCCATTGCCAAATTATTCAAAGAAGCCGGTGTTGCTGAAGAAGATTTCAAAAAAGCATTTAATTCTTTTGGCGTAAAAGCCCAGGTTCAGCAAGCGGATGCGCGTGCACGCTCATTTGGCATTTCTGGCACGCCTGAGTTGGTAGTTGCTGGTAAGTACCGTATTTCAGGACGCTTACTTAACTCTCAAGAAGATATGTTGAAAGTTGCCAACTTTTTAATCGAAAAAGAACGTGCTGCAAAAAAAGCTGGTCAGTAGTTCATAGTGTGAGGTAGGCAGCCCCGGTGCCTACCTTCATATCCAAACGCTCGTCTCAATTCCGGATTTCGACGTCACTTCTCTCTTCATTCACCGCTATACTTGCTTATTAGGCCAACATCCATTTTTCTTTAGACGACTTAACAGAGTAAACATGACCGATTCGGGTGGGTATCGAGAAAAGTATCGCCAGGCTTTGGATGATCAGGAGCGCATGGAGCGTCAGTTCAATGCCCAAATGGATTACATGCGGAAAACCTTGTTTGATCTTGGTTCTGCGGCACATGGGCTGGATAAACAAATAGATGCTTCTCTCGTTAATCTGCGAGACAAAATGCGTGGTGCTGGAGCTGCCCAGGTAATCGAGCAAATGGAGCATGTGCACAGGGCTGTTGTCCAGTTTGAGCGGATACGGGATCAAGAGCATGCTGGCGCAGCTGAAAGGCTTGCGAAGTTAGTGGATCAGCTTCTGGAGCTCAAAATCCCTGAAGATTTAAAAACCACGTTAAAGAGTTTCCGTGGTTCCCTAAAAACTAAGTTGGCTAACTATCGTGCTTATCCCGGCGTTGTTGAAGAGTTTAGTGATCTGCAAAAACTGGCTTTTGATGCAGCGGCTAATCCTGAACAGAGTTTCTGGCAAAGAATAAAGTCTGGGCGAACTATCAATAAAGCTGATGGGAAGAAAAAGCGTGAGGATCTTGCTCTAGCGATTATTGAGGGCGAAATTGTCCCCCCTGATGTACACACATCCGAATTGGAATTGAGCCCTGACAAGGATCAGCAGCAAATCCAGCAGGAAACAAAACCGCGGACGATGGCTGATAACAAACAGTCTATTACGTTAGAGGATGATGAGGAGAGTTACACCCAGGTTGCGGAACGCATTGCTGACACGCTTCGAGAGCTGGTTGAGAAAATTGAACCAAATGAGGTGATCAAGCATCGAGTGGATATGGTTCGAGCGAGAATTGCCAGAGGGATGGATTGGTATGTACTGGCGGTGACACTGGAAGATATCCGTGACATCCTAATGCAGCGCTACTTGGAGGTTGATCGGGAATTTAGTTCCTATCTGAAACGGGTAAATGATGAACTGCTCAGCATCAGCGAAGCTCTGGGTTTGGCTGTGTCCGCTGAAGAGAAAAATACCGAAGCGGCTAACAGACTGTCCGATTGCGTGTCTGAGCAGATGGAAATGATGAAGGATACGGTTGCGTCGTCCGACACATTGGAAGGCCTAAAGCAGGCGGTGACTGACCATCTGACTGCTATTCATTCCGCGTTGGGGGATTACAAGTCCAGCCGTAAAGAGAGCCTGTCACTTACTGATCAATTGAGAACGTTGCTCGAAAGAGTTCATGTTATTGAGAGTGAATCGAAAAAAACCAAAGAGCTATTGGAAGAGGAAAGACATAAGGCAACGCATGATACTTTGACAGGGCTTCCTAATCGGGAGGCATATAACGAGAGAGCATTCCACGAGTATCAGCGTTACAAACGTTATTGCCGGCCGTTAGCTTTGGCTGTGTGTGATATCGACCACTTCAAAAAAATTAATGACTCTTTTGGCCATCAGGCCGGCGATAAAGTTCTAAAGCTTATTGCGAAAGTCGTTCAGACGCGATTGCGTAAGGTTGATTTTATTGCTCGTTACGGTGGTGAAGAGTTTGTTATTTTATTGCCCGAAACCACCGTTAGTCAGGCGCACAAGGTTCTCGATAAAATTCGCGCTGCTGTAGGCAAAACACCATTCCGATTCAAGAGTAGCCCCGTACAGATAACCATTTCTTTCGGTATTACCGAATTTGAGGCTGAAGATGCAGTAGAAGAAGCCTTTGAGCGGGCTGACAATGCACTTTATACCGCGAAGAAGAAAGGTCGAAATTGCTGCGTCATTGAGTCTGGCAAGGGTGCAGTTAAATAACCGCATACCTCCCCATTATCCCGATATTGATTCATGGAAATAGATTTTTACCTAAAGAAAATACCTGATTCTTCACAGTTTGATTTTGGCCTAGCAGAGCAATATCTGGACGAGCAGGAGAAAAGTCGAGCAGAAAAGTTTAAGAGTACCCCGGCCAAAATACGCTTTATGTATGCCCGCCAAATATTAAAACAAGCACTTCATCAGAGAACCGGCTCACCTATTGCGGATCTTGGCTTGCGGTACAGTGAAAATGGCAAGCCATTCTTAAAAGCCGACATCAATACGTATTTCTCCATTTCCCATTGTGATACTCATGTTGCTGTTGCGATTGGTGAGCACAACCTTGGTATTGATATCGAACCTTTGCAGAGACGTGGGCAGCCCTGGAAAAGAGCCGAAGGTTTTTTAAACCCGGAGGTTGGGCGCTATGTAAGTGGTGTTGACGATGAGGAGCAACAAAAAAACCGGTTTGCTCGCCTGTGGTGTGCAACTGAAGCCTTAGTTAAATATAAAGATAGTTCTATTTTTACGGAAAAAAATAATCTGAACGTGCTGTACCACCTTACAGAAGAGCGAGAACTGGGTGAAGACACTAATCGGATAGAAATTCAAACCGCCATCATTGATGCAGAAGGGCTTGCGGCGGCATTTTGCTCGGTTTTGGGGTTTAAAATTCGTTACTGTTAAGCGGAGAATGAGCTTTTATTTTTCCAGCATAACCAATAATTGACCTTCAATGACCTCTACGTCTCTACTGTGAATGGAAAAAAAATAGAGTGAACCATCCCCGGTAGAATCCAGCAAATTTACCTTAATGGTTAAATCGTCGGCTAGATTATCCAACCTGGGAACAAAGCAGTTAACCTTTGAGGCAACAGCGACAAAGCCGTGTTGGGGCTCGCCTTGTTGATCTTGTTCTGATATCCGAAGTCGTGCATGGGCTGCCATTGCCTGAGCGGCGTATTCAATACCGGCCATGGAAGATAAGCGATCCAATGAGCGAAGCGGGTTATCCGGGTATTTATGACTCTTCGCTGTGCACACAATTTGTTCGTCAGACCAGGATTTAATGGTATCAATGAGAACCATACCGCCTTTGTGAGGCAGTAACGCGGGGATATCTTGATGAGCGATTTGGCTTTTTGACATAATTTACGAACTAAGTTTACAGGGTGAGGCCCACTATGACTGAGAGCGATTCGGCAATTTCCGTAGAGTTTACAATAGGTGAGGCTCATCCGTGTACCTCGGGGCATTTTCCCGGTATGCCAATTGTTCCGGGTGCTTTTTTGCTAACCAAAGTGGAAGATGCCATCATCAATGCATTTCCTGGAAAAACCATCTCATCACTGAAAAAAGTGAAGTTCCTCAACATCTTGCGGCCTGAAGAGCTAGCCTCAGTGAGCTTACAGGCTAAAACGGAGAATCTGGTGATCTTTAGTATCGAGTCACAGGGGACTCAAATAGCGTCCGGGCGAGCAGTATTGGCCAGTTTGTAAGCTGCCTTGGGTGTACGAAGAACGAATACTGCGGAGTTTTTCTCGGTGGATACTTCGAAGATGGATTGCTGAATATTTAGCGATGGCTTGGTTTTGTTTTCTCCCAGGCTTACCCCAAAAGGTTCTTTCGGTCGGTCCTTCACTGTTTTATCCAGTACCTGATTCTGGTTTAAATCGATATATCCCTTAATGGCATAGCGGCCTGGGGGAATATCCTCTAAAAAGTATTCACCCTTTTCCTGTTCCTTCATGATCAGCTTTTTCTGCAGACTGGGCTCATCTTGCCAGCTCATGGGGTGCTCGGTTTCAATACGATACAAGGCTAAATAGAGAGTATGATTCGGGAAATAATTGCCATCAATCGTTAAACTTAGCCTTACAGCTTCTGCCTGGGTGGAAAGTGAGAAGAGGCATACCATTAAAACGGCTAAAGCCTGATAGAAGCCACACTTATGCAGGAGATTACATCGATTGATCGTCATGCTAAACTCTGTTGCCCTTTGGGGGAGAGTGGTGAGTTTGTTGCGCAAAGCGCAGGTTTCCGGTTCGCTGCTTTCATGGAAGCTTTGACAAGTATACTGGGTTAAGTTCGTTTTGGTTGCCTTACGGCGTTTTCAATAAGAGTAAAAAAGGTTATTAGGCACAGTGTTACCTGACAAGGAATCCCCGTTTCGAGTTCTAGTGGTCCATTACTCCCAGACTGGTCAATTAGATGATGTTGCCAAGGCTGTTGTTTCGCCGCTTGTGCAAAGCGATCTCTGTGATGTTTCTTTCCTCAATATCCAGCCTGTGAAGGCATACCCTTTTCCCTGGCCTTTTGTTCGATTTCTGAACAGCTTTCCAGAGGCTGTCTATGAAAAGGGCTGTGATATCAAACCCATTCCTGATGAAATCTTCCAGGATTACGACCTGATCGTACTTGGCTACCAAGTCTGGTTTTTAGCTCCGTCCAACCCAATTACGGAATTTCTTCATTCTGATGCCGCTGAACGACTGATGCGGGATAAGCCCGTGGTGACGGTGATTGCCTGTCGTAACATGTGGCTACAGGCTCAGGAACGAGTCAAGGCTCATCTTCAGCGTATGAATGCGGAGTTGGTGGGCAATATTGCGCTCACCGATGAAGGAGGAGCCGGGTACAGTTTTCTCTCCACGCCACTGTGGATGTGGACAGGGAAAAAAGGGCCGTTTGCATTCGGTATCCCTAAAGCGGGGGTGTCCGAAGAAGAAATCGGAAACTCGTCACGCTTCGGTGACGCGCTGCTTAGCTACGTGTCTGAGAAGCGCCCCCTTGATGATAAAGTGTTTCGGGGGCTGGGTGCGGTAAAGATTAATGTTAATCAAATTGCCAGTGAGAAAATCGCGACTCGCAGCTTTAAAATTTGGGGGAAGTTATTCCTCAAGTGTGGTGGGCAAGAAGTCTTTTTACGCAAAGTTTTGGTTTTTGCATATGCAGCTTTTTTGATTACGCTGATTTGTACGGTAGTACCAATAAATTACGTGGTAAAACGTTTGCTTGCGCCTTTTATGAAGGCCAGTAATGAAAAATTAAAATTATATTATGCGGCACCTTCGGGTGAATCTGTTGATAAGTTGTAATCTTGAAGTAATTTAAAGATGTCGAAATCGGTCTATATAAATAAAATTACGTCGTTCCTTCCAAATGAACCTGTTGAAAATGGGGATATGGAACGTATTTTGGGGCAAGTAGGTCCGCGACCTTCACGAGCCAGAAAACTTATTTTGCGTAGTAACAAAATCAAAAAACGATACTATGCCATTGATAGGGAAACACTACGGCCGAATTACACAGTTGCCGAATTGGCTGCTGAGGCGATTCGAAAACTAGAAGGCGACAGTTTTCAGCTTAGTGATATTGAGTGTATGGTGTGCTCTACCACAATGGCGGATCAAACAATGCCTAACCACGGTGTAATGGTTCACGGTGAGTTGGGTAACCCCAGTTGTGAAGTGATTTCAACCTCGGGTGTCTGTGTGTGCGGTGCTACAGCGTTGAAATATGCTTACCTGAGTATCGCGGCCGGTGATTCCACCGTTGCTGTATCCAGTGCTGCAGATGCGCCCTCATCGTTGATGACGGCAAAACACTTTGATGTCGAAAATGAAGAAAAAGTTGAGTTGTTAGAATCAAAGCCGGAAATTGCTTTTGAAAAAGATTTCTTGCGCTGGATGTTATCGGATGGTGCCGGTGCAATGATGCTTTCCGATACGCCCAATCAGAATGAAAAAAGCTCATTAAAAATTGATTGGATTGATGTTTACTCCTTTGCAAACGAAATGTCTGCCTGCATGTATGCTGGCGCAACAAAAAATGCTGACGGAAGCTTAACCGGATGGCGGAATTTTGATGCTCAATCTAAAGAGCGTGCTGACTGTATGACCGTGACTCAGGACGTAAAGCAGTTGAATGAATTTGTTTTGAAATATACTTTGGAAGAGCCGCTAAAACAATCGATTCATAAACGAGGTTTGAACACCTCCGACTACGATTATTTTCTGCCACATTTTTCCTCTGGCTATTTCGAAGATAAAGTAGCTCAGTCCTTGGAGTCCATTGACTTTTCGATTGAAAAAGAGAAATGGTTTACAAACCTATTTGACAAAGGTAATACAGGGTCTGCGTCGATTTATATTATCTTGGAAGAGTTATTCAATAGCGGGAAACTAAATAAAGGTGAGAAGATTCTTTGTTATGTTCCTGAAAGCGGGAGATTTTCCACTGCCTTTATTCAGTTAACTGTCGTCTAGTTATAATTGAGGGTGCGCAATGAAAACAAATGAAGTGCCTCAGGATAAACTTAAACATTATGATGGACAGCATAAGCTACTTTATGCTAAAGACGAGACCGGTAATTATTCGACGATAAAATCCTCTGGATGGGAAATAGAAGAAGCTGCGACGCTTGATGCGGTGGAAGAGTATCAACGCTTAGCTTTGGAAGCCAAAAACGGTTATAAAGACGGTAAGCTTTCTCCTTTAGTCTTCCATATGTATGATAAAAGAATGGACGTCCCGTTTTTGTCCCAAGCTGTGGGTGTGTTTCAGTGGCAATTAAAACGTCATTTTAACCCCAAAGTCTTTGCAAAATTATCAGAAAAAAAACTAATAAAATATTCGGATCTGTTCGGCATCTCCGTTGAAGAATTAAAAACAATTTCGGAATAACTATGCATTTTGAACACAATCAGTCTGCCCACTGTGAAACCGGGGTTATGTCGGCTTTGCTGACGCATAATGGGTTGCCGATGAGTGAGGCAATGGCTTTGGGTTTGTCGAATGCCGTTGCGTTTGCTTACATTCCCTTCATTAAGCTGGCCGGTCAGCCTTTAATATCCTACCGGTTGCCACCTAAGTTCATTATTAAAGGCTTGGCAAAACGATTAAAACTAAAAATCAACTTTCAGAATTTCAAAGATCCGTTACAGGGCGCCGAAGCCTTGGAGCGAGAAGTGGAATCCGGAAAGCTTGTTGGATTACAGACTTCTGTATATTGGCTACCTTATTTCCCCGAAGAAATGCGATTTCATTTTAATGCGCACAATATGTTGGTTTATGGGAAAAAGGGCGGCAGCTACTTGATTAGCGACCCGGTTTTTGAAGATGTTGTGGAAGTAACGGAAAAAGATTTAACCAAAGCGCGTTTTGCTAAAGGTGCACTTGCTCCCAAGGGCTTGATGTACACACTGGAATCGATGCCTGAAACTATTGATTACGAGCAACATATTCCCGCAGCGATAAAGAAAAATTACAAGGTTATGCTAGGTGCACCTCTACCAATTATCGGTATTCGAGGTATTCGACACTTGAGTAAACAAGTAAGAAACCTATCGAAAAAACGAGAACTTCGCGATCAGAAATTGTATCTTGGGCATATTGTCCGGATGCAGGAAGAGATTGGCACGGGCGGTGCGGGTTTTCGTTTTATCTATGCTTCATTCCTTGAAGAGTCTTCTCGCATAATGGGTGATTCGCAACTGAAAGAAATTTCCGATTCCATGACGGATACTGGTGATGCATGGCGAGATTTCGCCGTGAGTGCGGTTCAGCAGACCAAAGCGAAAGGTGTGATGGACTTGAACGGATTAGCTGACAAAGTACTTGTCGTTGCCGAAAAGGAAAAGGATGTATGGCGGCAACTAAAAAGCTGGTCTAAGAATAAATAATCGTTTATTCGCTTCGTGAAAGCATGGTTACGCAAAAGTTTGCACTTTGTGTGTCTGTGCTGCGCATATCTTTAGCTATAACCGCTACTTTGTTTGTGTCTGGATGTGACTCCAGAAAATCGATCGCCAAAATGTAATTGTGGCCAGAATAACTGCCGTGTGGGCAACACTCCTCTTTCGGATAGGTCATCTGAATGGAAGAGTTGGAATATTGCTCGTGTAACTCTATGGACGGACAGTAGTTCAAGAATACCTGGCGTATGTTATTCCTTTCAAGATATTGAATGACTTCATGTTTGCCTTGGCAGTATTCGGGTTGGTGAATCTGGCAGCAGGGCTTTTCAGGTTTGTTTTTGGTTAAATATAACCAGTGGCTGCCTTCGTAACAGGATGTGTAATCACCTTGAATACTTAAGCGCTTTAGTTGATCCGTTATCGGCGTTGGGGCTTCGTCTACCCCACCAATTAATGATGTTTCCCCATCATCTGAAATGAAATTCAAATAAACCTGAGTGATTGCCGCTTCAAATGAAAAACGTTCCTGTGATAACGCAATGGATGAACCATCAAGATTGAATGCCTTTGCCAGTAAATAACAAGCAGAATTACCTAATGAGTTAACAAAATGAAAAGGCTTTGGGGGATTCTTTTTAACAACAATGGAATCCATGGTTTTAATGGATGTTGAAACTGTGCCTGAGCCAGTGGTTAATACCATGCTGGTATTTCGAGGCATATTGGTGACGGTTTGTGCACACTTTAATGCACCCGCAAGGCACAGCAGCGTATAGCGATCGATACGTCGAAATTTCATGTCGGTAAGTGAAGCCAGAATCTGTACGATGTTTGGCGATTCATCGGCTATTTCGTGTAACAATGTGCTTTTTGCGAGAACAAACATTTAATACTCTTTTTCCAGAACGAGCACAGTATTGTTACCACCGAAGGCAAAATAATTAAGTAGGTACAATCCCGGCGTTGCATTTGAATTTTCTTGGGCGAGGGTGACCCCCAGTTTTTTGTCTGCGTGGGTGGCGCAGGCCAGGCCTGGGGTTGCCGGAATAATTCCGCGTGACAAGCTTTCTGTTGTAAGAATGCTTTCCAGCACGCCACAAGCCCCCAAGGTGTGCCCGATGTAGGGTTTAATCGCAAACAGTTTTGGTAGAGTACGGGTAAAATATTTTAATAATCCCGCGGCCTCGGCTTCATCGTTCATAATTGAAGCGGTACCGTGGGTTTTAACGGCAACTACCTCTTCCTGTTGAGCGGATATAGAATGCAACGCTTTTTCAAATACGTTGGCAATTGAAGATCCGTCTGGATTAGCCGCTGTCAAACTATGAGAATCGGTATTGATGGCGCCGCCCTTAATCTTTATTGCGCTGTGTTTTTTCTGTTTCGACAGGCACAGTGTTGCACAGCCTTCACCGAGAATAAGGCCGTCTCTTCTGGCGTCAAAAGAGCGCAAGCTTTTCGACGGAGAGATAAGTTCCAGGCCGTAAAAGCCGAGTGCAGTGGTGTTATTATAAAATTCATAGCCCAACACAATCGCATGATCCAAAATGCCGTGATCAATAAAACGTTTGGCGTAGAGCATGGCATTCGCACTGGATGTGCAAGCTGTGGCATAAGTATAAGAATGAAAACTCAAGTCGTATTTATTACGTAAATCTTCAGTAATTTTACCGTAGCCAATGTTGGGCAAAATTAAAGGGTCTGTCGCTTGTTGATGCAGTTCTTGCGCGTAGGAGTATTCTGAATGGTTGGCTGAAAATGAAGACGAGCCGAGAAACAAGCCAGTTCTTTGTCGTTCAGTTTTCGACAGATTCAATAGCTCAATAGCATCACGAACCTGCTCATCCATCACGTGATACATTCTTTCGTGAGGCAGTTCGTCGGTTGACGATGCAAAAGTGAAATAGGGCATGGTTACCGGCATATTTAAGTCGGCCACCACCACATCACTAGGAGTGTTTTGATAGCTTAAATAATTATCGGTACACGCTTGAATTGTGTCGCCAAGGCTGCATTTCAGTGCAGCGTTATGAAGATAAACTGACATTACTTTCGGTTTTCTGCCACATACCCGGCAAGTGTATTGATGTCTTGCAATAGCTTTCTTGCTGTATTTGAGCCTTCAATTCTTACGCCGTAGTTGGTTTTTATCGCCATACAGATCTGCAGTACATCCAGTGAATCGAGATCAAGTTCTGGGTTGCGTAACAGCGGTTGATCATCAAGGATTTCCTCAGGGGAAATATCCTTTTCACACTCTTCGATAATAAGTTCTTTTAGTTCTTGTTTTAATTGTTCCATTAGTTTATCGACCTGATTCTTTTTGATACTTAAATAGCAATATAGATATAAACATCAGTAATACGCCGAAAGTCGTTAAAACGATGACTTCGGTTAAAATATTTTGTATATCTCCCCGACGAACCAATACATCGAGAAAGCCTTGTAATCCCCATCCCATTGGCGACAGCAGTGTGATCCAGCGCATAAACTCAGGCATAACAAAACTGGGCACCATAATGCCGCCTATTGCGCCAAATAAAATATTACCTGTACCGCTGAGTATGGTTGCCTGCTCGGTTGTTTTTGCAAGCGTGGCGACCAGAGCTGCAAAACCCAGAGCTGAGATGCTAACCGCGACCGTTATGAGTGAGAGCGCAAAAAAATCAACATTGAGCTGAAGTTGCTCACCACCAAGAGCGGGTATTATGAACACTCCCACTGCCAGCATCAAACACATTTGGCAGATGTTAATAATGAAATAGGGAAGCAGTTTGGCGAAATACCATATTGCTGGCGACATGGCCATGGTTCTAAGGCGCGTAAGTGTTCTTTGCTGTCTTTCACCAATCATGGTGGTGGAGATCGGAATCGCAACAAAAAACATGGCAAATACCAGCCAGGCCGGTACATTTTGTTGCGTTGATGTGGGTGTTGAGGCTTTTTCGGTATTGGATAGCTGGTCTTGTGTAACCACCGCGCCTTCTTTCAGCAGTTGAGTTTTTGCGTACTCTTCGTCATAACCCAATTCTTCTGCTGTCTGGTTAACATTAATATAAGCAAAGGCCTCCTGCACGGCGGCTTGTATTAAGGCGCGTTCTCTTTTGCCTAGTTCCGCTGCGTAAAAAATCCGAATTGCCGGTTCACCGTTAAATTCACCAACAATGGCTTGTTCCAGGTTTGGTGTGAACTCCAAGGTAAATAGTGGTGTTGCCACCTCTGAATCCAATGTGACGAAAGGGGTGGATTCCAGGTAGGTTGTAATTTGCTGCGCGAAGGCACTGTTGGAATTATCTTGTAACTGACCTTTAATGCTTAACGTTGACTCGCCTTTGAATTGTTCTTGTAGGGCCAGCGACATAATTAAGATAAACGCTATCGGCATGACAAAGAGTACAAGCAGAGCGTGAAGGTCCCGGGAGACCAGCAAAAACTCTTTTTTTAATGAAGGGTATAGTAAGCGTGTCATGGCCGGGGTGAATCCGATTCTGTGATAGAGAGAAATAATTCTTCGAGGCTGCCCTGGGCAAAACTAAAACTATCAGGTGCCAGTTTGGTCTCGCCTAACCGTTCCAGTAGTTGAATAGCTCCTTGAGCTCCCTGTGCTATGGGGATGTCGAATTTGTGTTGTCCCCTGGCCTTGGCCTCGGGAGCAATGGTAAGTAATTGTTGCCTTTGCTCGTTGTTCAGTTCGAGGTAATTCAGTTCCAAAATGGGGTGGTGGGCCGAAAGCAGCCGGTTCAATTCACCGGATAACGCAATGGTTCCCTTGTGGATAAGCGCCATAGTTTGACAAAAGGACTGTACTTCGCCAAGCAGGTGAGAGGTATAGATAATCGTGGTTCCCAGGGCGTTTTGCTTCTGCACCAATTCGATAATTTGAGCGCGTGACGCAGGGTCCACGTTGGCTGTCGGTTCATCCAGAATTAGTACTTTGGGGTTTTGCAGTAAGGTGATTGCCAGGTTCAGTCGTCGCTTTTCGCCGCCGGATAATTTCCCGGAAGGAATAGATGCGACGGAGGTGAGGCTACAGTGATCGATCAGTTGTTCAATCGATTTATTGTTATGTCCGCCTAGTACACCTGCAAAATACGATAGGTTCTCTCTAATGCTTAGTTGTGGATAAAAGGCATATTCTTGAGGCGCTAGTGCCACATCTTTACGGCCGAGCACTGCTGGTTTATCGCCGATCATAATCGCGCCCGATGCCGGCTTAAGCAAGCCAACTAGCAGGGACACCAAAGTGGTCTTACCCGCACCGTTCGGCCCAAGTAGGCCTAATATCTCCCCTTGAGCGACTTCCAGGGAAATATGGTGCAACACGGAGGCAGAACTGTTTGGGTAGCAAAAGCTGAGATCGTTGATACTAAGCAACAGGTAACTCCATAGATATGGCGCATCTGGAAATTGGATGGGGAGAATAACCATTTTAATGGCGTTTGTATAATCGTTGTCTGGTACACTTAGGCATTATTAGAAAAAACAAAAATGTCGGTTAAATAAGTTAGATGATGATGGAGTTTGGTATTGAGGCTTTCTCTGCCTGGGCGCCGGGTATAGAAACGGAGGAAGGCTGGAGAGCTTGGGCTGTGGATAGCATGCCTGTTTGTGCTGATGAAAAGCCAAAATGCAAACAGGTTCCCCCCATGATCAGGCGGCGTCTGACGCAATGGGGTCGAATGGCCTTGGAAGTTGCTACCGCCTGTTCTGAATCAATTGATCAAAATACACCGACCATTTTTGCCTCCCGGCATGGCGACACTCGCCGCACAGCAAGCCTGCTAGAGTCTATTGCTCAAGAAGAAATGCTTTCGCCTACGGCGTTTAGTCTATCCGTACATAATTCTTCCTCCGGTATTTTTTCCATGGTGCGCCAGGTTTTTGGCCCCGCATTGGCTGTGGCGTCGGGTAAAGACAGTCTTGCCCAGGCTTTTATTGAAGCCCATGGCTTACTGAGTGACGGGCATGACAGGGTATTGTTGGTCATGGTCGATGAGCCTCTGGCAGAGTTCTATCTCCCTGATACCGATGAGCGCGATATGCCTTACGCTTTTGCGCTGGTACTCAATAAAGGTGGGGACAACACGCTTTCTGTCGGCTATGAAGCGGCAGGCTCTAAGTCAACCGATGCGTCAGAGCTGTCATTGGGAATTCAGTTCTTATCCTTCTGGTACGCTGAAAAGACCGATATGACATATAACGGGAAACGTTTGAGTTGGAGGTTCTCCCGTTCATGAGTCGTATTGTTGTACGCCTGAAACACTACAATCGTGTGCTGGCGACGGGGCTGTGTTTTGCCACCTTTTTCCTGTGTGGCTTTGCTATATCCACGACCCTGTTTCCAGTGTTTTATCTTTGGCCTGGAACCCGGCTACAGAAAAGCCGCCGAGCCAGGCAGGCTATCCATTACACGTTTCGCTGGTTTGTGGGTCAAATGGAGTTTTTTGGCCTGATTAAAGTGAGGACCCATAACGCTGGCCTGCTTAAGCAAGCCAAGGGGTGTCTAGTGATTGCTAATCACCCAACCCTGATTGATGTGGTGATTCTGGCCTCGCTTGTTCCTTACCCCAACTGTGTGGTTAAAGGGGAATTATTTCGCAACAAATACCTGAAAAGAGTGGTTACTCTGGCCGGTTTCATCAGTAATGATGATGCGGATATGATGATTAATGGTGCTCAGCAGGCGTTTGAAGACCAGGATGCATTGATCATTTTCCCAGAGGGATCGCGATCTGTGCCAAAACAACCATTACAATTTCGCCGAGGAGCGGCTAATATAGCCGTCCGCACTCGGGCGCCTATGTTGTCGGTCTTTATTACCTGTAATCCCATCACCCTGATTAAGGGGGAGGCGTGGTACCAAGTACCTCCGTCTAAGGCGGTAATTGATATTTATGTGCGTGAATGGCTGGACCCGATCGATATGGCCGATGGTTGTGAAGATCCTCCTGCCGCTGCACGTAAATTAACAAAAAACTTACAAGAGTATTTTGAAAAAGGTTTGCAAGAATATGTCTGATAGTAATGCGTTATCTGCTTTAGAAACGGAAATCAAACAGATGATTATTGAGGAGCTTGATCTGGAAGATACTGAAGTTGACGACATAGACACAAATGATGCGTTATTTGTCGATGGTTTGGGATTGGACTCGATCGATGCTTTAGAGCTTGGTTTGGCCATTAACAAACGCTTCGGTGTTAAGTTAGAAGCTAACTCAGAGGAAAATAAGGAGCACTTCCGCTCTGTCGCCACATTGGCGAAGTTTGTAAATGAGAAAAGAGGTTAATAGCAGGACATTACCATGACAGAAGAACAAATCTTTGAAGAACTAAAATCGATTCTTGTTGAGTCCTTCATGCTTGAGCCGGACGATATTACCCGGGAAGCGCATCTTTTCCACGATCTGGACTTTGACAGTATTGATGCGATCGACTTGGCGGCGAAAGTTCACGCTCAAACCGGGAAGCAGCTTAACCCTGAGCAGTTTCGCGATGTGCAAACCGTTGGTGACGTGGTCTCTGTAGTAGCAAAACTATTTGCTGATGAATAACCCGCAGTAACCTCGTTACTGCATCCTGTCTGTTACATCCTATGAAAGCGCTTTGGCTATTGATTGGAGCCCTGAGTATTACGTATCCCGTTTTGGTATATTTCGGGCTCCAGCGCTTCGAGCCGAGAATTCTCGGCTTAACCTTTGTGTTCGTATATTTGGTAAGGCTACTTATCACCTCAACCAGTGTTAAAGCGCGGATAGTGGTGTGTCTTGCCGCAGTGGGTGTTGCTGTGCTTGTCTGGGGAATCAACAGTGAAAGGCTATTGGTTCTGGTGCCGGTCATTATTAATTTCGTTTTTTGCGGCGTGTTCCTTCATTCCTTGCTACAGCGGCCGACTATCCCTGCCAAATTTGCCCAAAGGTCCCACGGCGAACTCGACGATGAATTAATTCGTTATACCGATGGCGTGACCTACCTGTGGATCGGCTTTTTTATTGTGAATGGCTCCATTGCCGCCTATACGGCTTTTTTTACTTCCCGTGAAACCTGGACTCTCTACAACGGATTTATTGCGTACATACTTATCGGGTTGGTATTCCTCGGTGAGTTGGGTTACCGCAACTTTATTTATAAAAAGGACGAGAAATGAGCTTAACTCAGTCCTTTTCCCATCGGCTCTTTAGCGGGCCGAATAGCCCGTTGGTGTTGTCTGCCAACCAACCCGACGTGGTGTTGGATCTTCAACAATTTCGACAGCAGGTGAGCGCTCTTTCCGGTGTTTTAGTTAAGCGTCCAGAAAAACGATGGGTGTTGTGGGCTGATACTGCCAAAGGCTTTATCGTTCAGTTTTTTGCCTTGTGTGCTGCAAATAAGCACATCGTCTTACCCGGCAATCTAATGCTGGGAACCATGCAAAACCTGGCTGGGCAATTCGATGCCTTGCTAACCGAAAGTCCGTTTGGCCAATCTAATCAATTATCTTATGACTTGGTTCAACTGGTGTATTTGGATGCGTTGCACGCGCGGGATGCCTTACCTGAAAACCAGAGCGAAGCTGTGCTACAGCTAAGCGATCATATTGAGGTCACTCTTTATACCTCTGGCACCACCGGCGAGCCCAAATCCATATACAAAACCCTAGAACTGTTGCTTGTTGAAGTTCAGGCACAGCATCAATTGTGGGGGGAGCGGCTGGCTAATCACTGCGTGATCTCGACGGTCAGTCATCAGCATATATACGGCGTCTTGCATTATATTTTGTGGCCTTTGTACCGCGGAGCTGCGGTAATTGACGAAGTCGTGCAATACCCGGAATCGCTAATTGGTATCGCATGCCATTTGGCTCCAATGGTGTTGGTTTCCAGTCCAACCCATTTAAAGCGTTTGCCGGAATGTAGTTTGAGTGCGGAGTTGGAAGAGGCCAAGCCTGTCTTTAGCGCTATTTTTTCTTCAACCGGTGTGTTACCCCTGGCGGATTCCCAGGCTGTTGCCAAGCTGACAGGGGAAGTACCCTGGGAAATATTTGGCAGCACAGAAACCGGGGGGGTGGCCTGGCGTCAGCAAAAAGGTGAAATGCCCCATTACTGGCAGCCCATTCCCGGGGTAAAAGTACAGCAGGCGGAAGATACTGGATGCCTGCTGATCGAGGCGGAGCATATCGCCGAGGAGGGCATTTATGAAATGTCCGATCTGGTGGCGTTTAGCCCAAATGACAACAATCGGTTCCTGCTAAAAGGACGTGTTGATAAGGTCGCCAAGGTTGAGGGTAAGCGCTTCTCCCTGACGGAAATGGAAAAGCGGCTCGTTGCTCACCCCCTGGTAATTGATAGCCGGGTTTTGGTCGTCAATTCCGCCAAGCGTGATGAAGTCTATGTGGTTGCTGTACTTTCCGACGCTGGTAATGAAAAAATAAAACTAGGGAAAAAGCGCGCCGTTAATCTTCAGTTAAAACAGTATTTGGCAAACTACTTCGAGCAGCCGCTATTGCCGAGAAAATGGCGGTATGTCACCCGCTTCCCGGCTGATAGCCAGGGCAAGGTAACGTACCAACAATTAATTGGCCTATTTGACACGGCAACAGCATCGACCGCCAAACTAGAGCAGGTATAAGGATTACGAACGTGAAGTTTCCAGAATCTCTAACCGTAGAGAGCGATGGCAACATTGTTAAAGCCTCAATGACCATTGATGAGTCCTACGAATATTTCGAAGGGCATTTTGTCGGAGCGCCGGTATTGGCCGGTGTGGTGCAAATAGGCTTGGTCATGGCGATTCTGGAACGAGCTTTGGGCATACGATTGGCATTTAAAGGTATGCGCTCGGTTAAGTTTACACAGTTGATTCAGCCTCCAACAAATATTGACCTTATGTTGCAGTATCTGCCGGAAAAAGGGGTGCTGAAGTACAAAATTGAAAATGAACTGGGTAAGTGTGCAGCAGGTAATCTTATGGTTGAACCCATGGAGTTGCCTGCATGAGTGACTTCAAAGCCTGTGCGGTCATTCCGGTGTTTAATCACGCACATCTAGTGTCTCAGGTGTTTAAACCGATTAATAAACTGGGTATCCACTGCATTATCGTCAATGATGGTGGTGATGTGCAGGCAACGGAACAACTGCGAGCGCTTTTTCAAAATACGGAAGGCGCCACTTTAGTAGAGCAGTTCCCCAATGCGGGAAAAGGTGTGGCAGTGACACTGGGGTTCAATAAAGCACTGGAGCTTGGGTTTTCCCACGCGGTGCAAGTGGATGCTGATGGACAGCACGCGGTGGAAGACATTTCCAAACTGCTAAATAAAGCAGAGCAACATCCGGATGCAGTGGTCACCGGTGTACCGCTCTATGACGCCAGTGTGCCAAGGGTACGTTTTTACAGTCGCTATATTACCCATTGTTTTGTTTGGCTTGAGACATTGTCTTTCAAGATACAAGATTCCATGTGTGGTTTTCGCGTGTACCCGTTGGCACCGACCGTCAGCATTCTCAATCGAAGTGCTGCATCAAGAATGGATTTTGATACCAATATTATTGTGCGGCTGTTTTGGCGGGGAGTGGATGTTATTTCAGTGCCGACCGAAGTGAGATATCCAGATAATGGTGTTTCAAACTTCCGAATGTTCCGGGATAACCTGCGTATCAGCTGGATGCACACCAAACTTACGCTGGGGATGATAATCCGTTTGCCGTGGTTATTGGCGAGAAAATTAATTAAGAGCTGAATGTTGCATTATGGCAGACAGTCGTTGGACAGAGGTAAAAGAGCGCGGTAACTACTGGGGAATGAAAGCCTTGATGGTGCTCTATGCATGGGGTGGAAAATGGCTCATGTATCCCGTGTTGTTAGTGGTGGTGTTTTATTTTTTTATTTCCAACCGGGAGACCCGTCGTTGTTCCTTGGCCTACCTCCAGCGTGTAAACCGTGAGAAGGGAGGCAACTGGGCGCAGCCTAATTTGTGGTTGTCCTGGCGTCACTACATGGCGTTTGCTGATGCGTTGTTTCAGCGCGCATCCGCCTGGCTGGGCCACATAAAATTGAAGGATATTACTTTTGAAGAAAAGGAAGAAATTCTCAGTTTAACCAGGCAGCGCAAGGGCGTCATTATTCTGGGCTCTCACGCCGGTAACCTGGAAATGAGTCGCGCAGTAATTGGCGAAGAAGATGTAGTGATGAACGTGGTGGTGAATTCACGTCATACCGAACAATTTAATCGTTTGCTGCGCAGTTTGAGTTCATCCGTTGATGTGAACTTGATTGCGATGGATGAATTAACTCCAGCAACCGCCATCAGTATTCGCGAAAAATTGGATCGAGGTGAGTGTTTGGTTTTGCTGGCTGACAGAATTGCGCAAGGCAGTGAAAACCGAAAAATTGCCGCTCGCTTTTTAGGTGATGATGTTTTTTTACCGGAGGGCGCATTCCGTCTAGCGGTTGCGTTGGGTGCGCCGGTTGTTTTTATGTCGTGTGTCAAAGCCGCCAATGGCTATGAAGTGGTTTATGACAATATTGGTGAAAAAGTAAAACAACGAGCAGCATCAGCAAAACGGGGTGACAGAGTGCAAGCCCTAGCGGCGGTGTATCTGGATGCATTGAGTGACTTGTGTAAGGCCCACCCCTTACAGTGGTTCAATTTTTACGATTACTGGGGTGATTTTACCCCGCAAACACAAAAAGAATTAAATCAGCAGTCTCTCACAGAAGAGGCAACTAGGAGTATTGGGAAAAATGACTAATAAACACCAGTCGGTCGAATTTGGCGCAAGCCCGATTACTATTGAGGAAGTTGTATCTATTGCCAATGGAACAGGGGCAGTTGCCCTGACAGACGATCAAAATCAATTGAATAAAATTCAAGCCAGTGCCAAATTCCTGGACGATCTGTGGCGTGAAGACGGTGTGATTTATGGTGTGACAACGGGTTATGGTGATTCTTGTACTGTGACCGTACCGGCGCATTTGGTTGAAGAATTACCCATTCATTTAACCCGGTTCCATGGTTGTGGCATGGGTCGGTATTTTGATGAAACCTACGGTCGGGCGATTTTGGCTGCGCGCACTGTTTCATTAGTACAGGGTTTTTCCGGTGTCCGTCTCGAATTATTACAAACCCTGATTGAAATGATGAATCGGGGTATCGTGCCTGTTGTACCTGAAGAAGGGTCGGTTGGCGCGAGTGGTGACTTAACCCCGCTTTCCTATGTTGCTGCGGCGTTAATGGGTGAAAGGGAAGTGTATTACAAGGGTAAGAAAATACCTGCTAAGGAAGCTTTTGAAGCAGAAGGTTTACCAACATTACACCTGAAACCAAAAGAAGGTTTGGCCATTATGAATGGTACTGCGGTGATGACTGCGGTGGCGTGTATGGCTTATAGCCGAGCTGAATATCTTTCTGAATTGGTGACCAAAATTACGTCTATGGCCACCGTTGCACTGAAAGGTAATGCCAACCATTTTGACGAAAAACTTTTTTCCGTGAAGCCACACCCTGGACAGGGTGAAGTGGCGCGTCGTATCCGTTCGGATTTAAAAAGCAATGTCGTTGCGAGAAACTCCAATCGATTACAAGACCGATATTCAATCCGCTGTGCCCCACATATTATTGGTGTGCTTGAAGATTCCTTCCCCTGGATGCGTCAGTTTATTGAAACAGAATTAAACAGCGCTAACGATAATCCGATTATCGACGGTGAAGGTGAGCACCTGCTACACGGCGGTCATTTTTATGGTGGACACATTGCGTTTGTTATGGATTCAATGAAAAACGCCGTTGCCAACTTGGCGGATCTATTGGATCGACAAATGGCGCTGCTTATGGATACCAAATTTAATAACGGCTTGCCATCCAACTTGTCAGGTGCAACACCGGACCGGGCAATGATTAATCATGGTTTTAAAGCGGTACAGATAGGTTGTTCCTCTTGGGCCGCTGAAGCGTTAAAAAATACGATGCCAGCCAGTGTTTTTTCCCGTTCTACAGAGTGTCACAACCAGGATAAAGTCAGCATGGGCACCATTGCCGCGCGTGATTGTATCCGGGTGCTGGAATTAACAGAACAAATCGCTGCGGCGCAATTGCTGGCCGTTACACAAGCGTTGTATCTGCGAAAAAATGATGCTGATTTCGATCAGGCGGCAATTACACCTTCGTTGGAAAAAATGTATTCAAATGTTCGGGAGTTCTTCGATATTCTTGATGAAGACCGTCCATTAGAGCATGTGTTACGCCAAACGGTTCAGTTCATTCGTGAACGACGATGGAGTTTATACGGTGCCTAAAACAATTCCGGCACATTGGCAAACAAGTGTCGACATCACGGTACCTTTTTATGATGTCGACGCAATGGAAATTGCCTGGCACGGCAACTACGTGAAATATTTTGAGGTGGCACGTTGTAAGTTGTTAGATCAACTGCAAGTGAACTATTTTCAAATGCGAGACTGTGGCTACGGTTGGCCGATTGTCGATATTCAGTTGAAATATGTTCGTCCGGCCATTTTTAATCAGCGTATTCGAGTTCAAGTAAAAATCGAAGAATGGGAACTTAGGTTAAAACTTCGATATGTGATTACCGATATTGAAACCGGTGAGGTGCTCACAAAAGGCTACACGGTACAAGTCGCCATCGATATTACTAACCGTGAAATGTGTTATGCGACACCCGAAGTTTTCCGACAACGTATAGGTGCAAACGCAGAATGAAAATGTTTTTCTATGGATGTGGAGTCATCGCTCTGTTATTCGGCGTGGTGTCATTTGCCGCTGAGCCGGTAACTGACAAACCTGAGTGGGAATCAGTACTGGAGAAGTTGGACGAGCAAGATAGTTATAAAGGTGAATTTACCCAGGAAAGGCACCTGTCAATTCTGCAAATGCCGTTAATATCAAAAGGACATTTCGCCATTGATAAAGACCAGACAATACAATGGCAGGTGAATGAGCCTTTTTCTGTGGCCTTTTCATACCACAAGAATACCTTACAGCAGTGTACGAACTTGCAAGACGAAAAAAGCTGCCGAAAAGTTTCCAAAACTGACGACCCCATGCTGCATGGCTTTTTCTCCTTCTTCGCCAAAGTTTTTTCGGGTTCAAACGAAGAGCTGACGAATTGGTTTGATATTGAATCTGTTACTGATGAGTCTGCTGTTCTAATGCACCCAAAAAAAGCTTTTCTAAAAAAAGTATTTAGTTCTATTCGTATTGAACACGATACAAAAAAAGTTACGAAAGTGGTTATTCTTGAAACCAAACAAGAACAACAGCAAAACGCAGATAAGCAGATACTGAGCTTTCAATATCAATAGTAATCGGGTAGTAGTAATTCATAATGGGCATAGGGTTTGTATCAAGATTAAGTTTGATCGTGGTGTGTTGCTTGTTGATAGCAGCTGGCGTCTATGTGCCAAAGACTGTCTTCGACAGCGATATTCTCACACTCTTTCCCAATGCCGCGCCATCTCCTGAGCGCGACCACGCAGAAAAATCGATAGCGAAATATATTTCCAACCGAATTGTTGTACTGGTTGCCGGTGATGATATCCAGCAAATCAAGTCGGCAACCGAAGACTATGCCAAAGGTCTGGAGTCTTCACTTTATGTTGCTCAAGTGATTCACGAACATACTCCTGAGGATATAGAAGCTCTTGCTGGATTTTATCGCGAACATGCCGGTTCGTTGCTATCGACTCAGGATAAAACTGCGATAAAAACAGACAGTCAGGCACTTGTTCAAAAAGTGCTTTTTCAAATTTTTACTCACCCGGCACAATTATCTTCTAATGCGTTTGTTCAAGACCCCCTTGGGTTTTCGGATAACTATTTAAAACAGGCTACGTCGAATCTGGCCAAAGAAATGGATATTGAACAAGGGCTTCTTGTTGCCAACTATCAAGGAAAATACTATGCGTTAGTGCAGGTGTTACTTGCGGAGTCCTCCTTTTCTATCAGCTCCCAAGATGCGATTTATCATGTGCTGATGCAGGAAAAACAACGGTTACTGGATCACTACCCTGAGCTAAATATATTGTCAACCGGCACCTTTTTCTTTTCCCTTTCCGGTGCAACACAGGCTAAGAAAGAAATTTCTACAGTAGGTTTGGGATCCATTCTTGGTATTGTGCTTCTGCTAATTTTTGTCTTTCGTTCGCTGCCTGTATTGTTTTC
Source organism: Teredinibacter sp. KSP-S5-2 (assembly GCF_032773895.1). Taxonomy (NCBI): domain Bacteria; kingdom Pseudomonadati; phylum Pseudomonadota; class Gammaproteobacteria; order Cellvibrionales; family Cellvibrionaceae; genus Teredinibacter; species Teredinibacter sp. KSP-S5-2. The sequence continues at coordinate 4,684,595 of NZ_CP120416.1, forward strand.
TGCACTGATCCCTGCAGTGGTGGGCGTTCTTGCAGGAATGCTGTGTGTGAGTTTGGTCTACAACCAAATTCATTTGGTGACCATGGTTTTTGGTGTGAGCTTGATTGGTGTTTCAATCGACTACTCGTTCCATTTTCTAACGACACGCTTATCTCTTGGAGAACAGTGGGTCGCTCAAAATGGTCTTGGTCGAATTTTCTCCGGGTTGACCATGGGGTTGATTACCAGTGCCAGTGCCTACCTCTGTTTTGTGTTTTCGGGATTTCCAGGCCTCAAGCAAATCGCATTATTTTCATCGACGGGCCTTATTGCCGCCTACCTAACAGTCATTGGTCTTTTCCCTGTCCTTTTTCGGTCAAAAAGTCAGCCACTTGAAAGCATTCCTCTGTTGGTGAGTATCTTCGGATATTTAAAAGCATATAGTGCTTTTTGGATAAACATAAAAGCAAAACGGACGTTGCTGTTTGGTTGTGTATTGACTGTTTTAACCCTGTTTGCGGTTTCATTGCATTACCTTCAAATCAATGACGATATTCGAGCTATGCAGTCTTTGGATCCAGGGTTATTAAGTGAAGCCATTGAGATAAACACCATAACTCAGGAAAATAGTGGACGACGATATTATCTGGTATCTGGAAACGACGAGGCGGATTTAATCCAGAGGCTACAACAGCTAACCGCCAACACCGCCGGGCTGGATGCGACATTGCAGTCTCCCGCCAATTGGATCGAAACCGAAGGACAACAAAAAGCTAATCAGCAACTTGTCTATGACGCTCTTGTTCGATCCGGTCAATTACCAATGTTTCTTGATCAATTGGGGGTGAAACCTGATGTTAAAGAAACCATTGTTGAGCGCTATACGCCTTCTTCAGAACGGTTGATTACTCTTGCTGAAGCCTACCCCAAAATAAATCGTGTTATTGATTTTCCAAGCTTATTTGAACTCGATGGGCGGATGCACGCGATTGTATTAGTGAATAGTACTCTTCCAAGTGACGCTTTTGCTGCAGCGGCTCAGTCGATGGACCAAGTGATTTGGGTGGATACCGTCAGCGAAATGAATCTGTTACTGGAAAACTATCGTATCAGATCAATGATACTGTTGTGCGTGGCATATCTGCTCGTGTTGGTATTGTTGGTTGTTCGATATGGTTTTCGAGGTGCAGCAAGTACAGTTTGTCCGCCTTTGCTTGGCACCGCCATCGCTACGGTAATACTGACCCTGATAGGGTCAGGTATTAGCATCTTTCACCTAATGGCGATGTTGCTGGTGTTGGGTATTGGCATTGATTACACGATATTTTTACGTGAGTCCAAAAATGAGCCGGAAGAAACACTGTTTGCTATTAGTCTTTCGGTGTTAACTACCATCCTGGCTTTTGGACTTTTGTCGTTGAGTGAAACAGAGGCGATTCATGGTTTTGGCTTCACTCTGCTTATCGGCATTGTTGTTTGTTTCATTTGTGCACCCCTGGCTATAAAAACTCAGAATTAAATCGAAATAGTGGAGATTTAAATGAACTCGGTTCCTTCGCATGCGGACGTATTGATTATTGGTGCTGGTCCATCCGGCTCGATTGCGTCAGCGATATTACATAGTAAAGGCCACAGTGTTGTTGTGATGGAAAAGCAGACCTTTCCACGTTTTTCTATTGGGGAAAGTTTATTGCCCCATTGTATGGAATTCGTTGAGGAAGCCGGGATGCTGGAAGCCGTGAATAATTATGGTTTTCAATTTAAAAATGGTGCGGCTTTTCGTAAAGCGGGTAAGTACGGCTTTTTTGATTTTCGAGAGAAGTTTAGTGAAGGGCCTGGTACCACTTTTCAGGTAGAACGAGGTACGTTCGATAAGTTACTGGCTGACGAAGCGGAAAAACAGGGCGTTGCCATTTTTTACGAATACACCATAACAGCGGTGGAGTTTAAAGAAGAGCAGGCGTTGGTGAGCTATACCGATGCCGCCGGGAATGAAAGCACGATTACGACTAAGTTCGTGCTAGACGCGAGTGGGTTTGGGCGTGTGCTTCCCCGGTTACTCGACCTGGAACGGCCTTCAGATTTCCCTGTGCGTAAATCTATTTTTACCCACATTGATGATCATATCTCTGACGAAAATTACGATCGAAACAAAATTCTTGTGACGGTTCATCCGGAAGAAGATGATATTTGGTTTTGGCTTATTCCCTTTAGTGATGGTCGCTGTTCGCTAGGCGTGGTTGCGCGCGAAGATCAAATTAACAGTCGTAAAGAAGACACTATTGAAAAACATATTCAACGCTTTGTCGACGAAGCGCCCGAGCTTAAGGCGCTGTTAGCGAAAGCAGAATACAACTATCCCGCACGGGAAATTATTGGTTATTCGGCAGATGTTACCAGTTTGTATGGCAAAAACTTTGCGCTATTGGGTAACGCCGGCGAATTTTTGGACCCTGTGTTTTCCTCCGGTGTCACCATTGCCATGCGTTCGGCTAGTATGGCTGCAAATATATTGCATAGGCAGTTGAGCGGCGACGATGTGGACTGGGAAACCGAGTATTCAGTACCCTTGAAAAAAGGTGTGAATACTTTTAGAACCTTTGTTGAATCCTGGTATGACTGCCGGTTACAGGATGTTATTTTCTATAAGGATAAAAAGAAAGAAGTCTCCGATATGATTTGCTCTATTTTGGCTGGTTACGCTTGGGATGAGAAAAACCCTTACGTAAAAGAACCTAACAGAAGAATGAATGTGTTAGCTGAAATCTGTCGTATGGGTATTGCTTAAATATGAATGAAAAAAAAGGGCGGCTGACCAAAATCGTTTTGGTATTTGTTTTAACCTCGTTGATGTTTTTATCGGGGTGTAGTTGGTTGCCCTTCGTTCACACTCAGGCCAAGCAGTTTGAGCGCTGGAATCTCGACTTGACCTGCACCCAGCTCGCCGAAAACTTTCAGGCTGACACTATCAGCTATTCCTATTCACTGGATCTCCAGGCGCCGGATCAACAACATCAGTTTATATTGTTATTCCAATATAAAGATGCGCTTTTACAAACTATGGTGTTGAACAGTTTGGGTGCCAAGGTGTATTCATCCCAAATAGATAACCGCCTTGGGTTTCAAAACGAAAAAATCATGCCTTTATTAGGCGATATTCGCTTTAAGAGTGTGATTCAGGCCGTTATTGTTGCTGCGAATGAGGCAAATACGCCCGCTTGTTACCGCTCCGGTATGGAAAATACCGGCTGGTTAGTGGCAAATTATCAAGATGAGAATGTAGATCAAATTGGATTAACCCTGCCCCATCTAGGATACAATGTGCAGCTAAGACGGCTAAATAATGCCCGGTAATTTTTTATTGATTACTTATATCTAACCGCATGCTAAGTATTTATTTTGGATGGTAAATGACGGTATATCTAAATGCTCTCGGTATTGTAAATGCGCTGGGTCACGATAAAACCAGCGTATTGAGTAACATGTTGGCGAACTCGCAAAAAAATGTGGTGGAGAATCACTGGGTTCCGGAAACAACTACCTACGTGGCTCAGGTTGATGTAGAACTGCCGGTCATACCGGATAAGCTGAGTGAGTTTAAGTCGCGTAACAATCAACTCGCCCTGCACGCGTTACAGCAGTTTAAGCCTGAGCTTGAGCAGGCAAAAGCCCAGTATGGGGCTGAGCGCATAGCTGTGGTGATTGGTACCAGTACCTCTGGTATCGCAGAGGGTGAAGAAGCGATTCTCCAGTACCAGCAAACTGGAAGTCGGCCAACGAATTACCAATACCAGCAGCAGGAAATCGGCACCGTGGCCGAGTTTGTCGCTGAATACTCAGGTGTGGCCGGCCCTGCTTATACGATTTCCACCGCATGTAGTTCCAGCGCGCACGCACTTGGCAGTGCTAAACGACTTATTGACGAAGGTTTCGCTGACGCCGTGATTGTTGGCGGAGTGGATTCGCTGTGCCGATTGACCGTGAATGGCTTTGCGGCTTTGGAATCGGTGTCTGATGAAGTTACAAATCCGTTTAGTGAAAATCGCAAAGGCATCAATATTGGTGAAGGGGCTGCGTTGTTCTTATTGACCAGGGAAGTGGGCGGAGAAGCGATTGAGTTGATGTCTGTTGGGGCCTCTTCTGATGCGCATCATATTTCTGCCCCGGAACCCGAAGGCAGCGGTGCGGAAAGGGCGATTCAGCAAGCGTTGGATAACGCGGGGCTTGCCAGGGAAGAGGTTACCTATATCAATTTACACGGTACCGGAACGCGACTAAACGATGCGATGGAATCCAAAGTGATCCACCGAATGTTTGGCGGGGATGTACCCTGCAGTAGCAGTAAAGGTCAGATAGGGCATACCTTGGGTGCCGCTGCAGCCAATGAAGTTGCGCTGTGTTGGTTGGCACTTTCCAGTATGAATACCTCGGGTCAATTGCCTCCGCATTTATGGGATGGCAAGCAGGACCCGGAATTAAGTTTGATTATGCTGAACGATAGTCACTGCCAAGCTGGATTAGTAGCGGGAGGAAAGCAAATTCATTTGAGTAACTCCTTTGCTTTCGGTGGCAATAATGCCGCAGTGATCCTCGGCAGGAGAGCATAGTGATGTACTTTGACCAGCCGGAAAAACTCATTGCTCATCGCGGTAAAATGCGTTTTATCGATCGAGTACTTGATGCCACAGATAAAGGCTTGAGTGCTGAGTCCATAGTAGATAGTGGACATATTTTTTATGATCCAGATTTTAATGGTTTACCCGCGTGGGTAGGCATCGAATTAATGGCTCAAGCGGTAGCGGCTTGGGTTGGATTGGAAGATTTGAAAAACCATCAAGAGATTACACTGGGTTTTTTACTCGGTTCTCGCGATTTTATTGCCGAACAGGCTTTTTTCCCTCTCGGTAAATTACAAATTGATGTCCGCGTTATTTTGGCAGCAGACAATACGATGGTTTTTTCAGGTGAAATTAAAGATCAATCGGGCGAACAATTGGCGAGGGGAGACATCACTTGTTACCGACCCGAAGACCTTAGCGCATATTTGAAGGGGAATGTGGAATGGTAAAAAGAGTCCTGGTAACGGGGTCCAGTCGGGGCATTGGCAAAGCGGTTGCGCTTAAACTAGCATCCAGTGGATATGACATTGCCGTGCATTGTCGCGGTGGGCGAGAAGCCGCAGAGCAAGTGAAAGATGAAATTCAGGCTATGGGCCGGGAAGCGGTTGTACTGCAGTTTGATGTGGCCGATCGCCAGGCGGCGAAAGACATCATTGAAGCTGATATGGAAGCCAACGGCGTGTATTTTGGTGTGGTATGTAATGCGGGTATTACCCGTGACAACGCTTTTCCGGCGATGACCGACGACGAGTGGGATTCGGTGATCCACACCAACCTGGATGGTTTATATAATGTTTTGAAGCCCATTATTATGCCTTTGGTCAGAGCCAGAAAAGGTGGCCGAATTGTTACGATGTCTTCTATCTCCGGGTTGGCTGGTAATCGCGGTCAAGCAAATTACAGCGCGACTAAAGCCGCGATCACCGGGGTAACCAAAACCCTGGCTCTGGAGCTGGGTAAGCGCGGAATTACCGTCAACTGCGTGGCACCTGGTGTGATTGAAACCGATATGATTGATGATGTTTTCGAGAAAGAGATTAAGGCGATGATTCCCTTGCGTCGATTTGGTAAGGCAGAGGAAGTGGCGAATCTGGTAGACTTCCTTGTTTCGGATGGCGCAGCCTATATTACTCGCCAGGTAATTTCAGTTAATGGTGGTATGTTGTAGTTATGAGAAGAGTCGTGGTCACAGGGATGTCTGGTATATGTGCACTTGGTGATAACTGGCCGGATATCTTTAACGGCCTTAAAGCAAAGCAAAACTGTGTACAGCGTATGCCCTGGGATGATATCCAGGGATTACATACCCGGTTGGGGGCACCCATAACGGATTTTTCTACCCCTAAGCATTACCCGCGCAAGATGCTTCGCAGTATGGGGCGGGTGGCCGTGATGTCTGTTCGCGCTACAGAAATGGCATTAGAGAATGCTGGCCTGCTCGATGATGACGTGGTTAAGTCAGGGGCAATGGGTGTTTCTTACGGCTCCTGTATTGGCACACCCGGGGATGTTCCCGTGCTTTCCCAGGTTTTATCAGAAGGGTCCACATTGGGCTTGAACTCGGGTACATACCTGAAAGTGATGAGCCACACCGCGCCGGTGAATATCGGATTGTTTTTCGGTATGAAAGGGCGAATTATTCCGACCACCTCTGCTTGTACCTCTGGTAGCCAGGGCATAGGTTATGCCTACGAGGCTATTAAGTATGGTCAACAAGACTTAATGGTTGCGGGCGGCTCAGAAGAGTTTTGCCTGACTCAGGTCTCCGTTTTTGATGTGATGTTTGCTACCAGTACACGAAATGACGATCCAAAACTTACCCCAAGACCTTTTGATGCCAATCGCGACGGACTGGTTCTCGGGGAAGGTGCCTGTTCAATCATCCTCGAAGAATACGAACATGCCAAAGCTCGTGGAGCAACAATCTACGGTGAAGTGGTGGGTTATGGGACCAACTCCGATGGCCAGCATGTGACCGAGCCAAGTGCCAATACTATGGGTATTGCGATGGAACTTGCGTTAAAAGACGCAGGAGTTTCAGCTTCTGATATCGGTTATGTGAATGCCCACGGTACAGCAACCGGTAAAGGTGATATTGCCGAAACCAATGCCACCGCGCGGGTTTTGGGTGCTGGTAAACCGATTAGCTCACTTAAAAGCTATCTCGGCCATACTTTAGGGGCTTGTGGTGCTCTAGAGTTTTGGATGAGTCTGGAAATGATGCGCAATAACTGGTTTGCGCCAACCATCAACTTGGAGAATGTTGATCCTGAATGTGGTGATCTAGACTACATCGTTGGTGACGGCCGCGAAATGGATCATGAGTTCGTGATGACCAACAACTTTGCCTTTGGTGGGATTAATACATCTTTGATTATTAAACGTATGTAAGGGAAACACTACGTAAAGGTATTTTTCATGGATGTTCTTTCCCGATTTTCTCTGCTAAAAGCATGCCTTGTAATGTGGGTATTAGGTGTTACTGGCTGTGCCTCAACCCAAAGCCCAATGCCAATGCTTTCGTATACTGGGCCACAAAGTGATGGCAAAACGCTCGTAGTTGCCTTGCGTGGTATAGGCGGCTCAGTCAAAAGCTTTGAAAAATATCATTTTATTTCTGATTTACATCGCCATTACCCGTCATTTGACGTCATGATTCCCGATGCGCACTTTGGCTACTACAAAGAAAAAAACCTGCGCGATCGTTTGGAAGAAGATGTGTTTAAACCGGCCAGAGCGCAAGGCTATAAAAAAATATGGTTGGTGGGGATCTCTCTGGGTGGCCTGGGAAGCCTCATTAACTTCCAGTGTTGTGAATCGGAGTTTGCCGGTGCTGTGCTGATTGCGCCATACAGTGGTGAGGCAGAATTGCATCAAGATATTGAAACCTACCTGGCGGGATCGGGGCCTTCACCGTGGGAAAGTGCCCGTTGGCAGGAGGAAGATTCAAAAGACTTTCTGGCTTTATGGGCCTGGATTTTGGATAATGGCGCGCTATTTTCAAGTGGTAGAATCTGGCTGGGGTATGGCGACAAAGATCGCCTATCTGGCCATGAGTTATTGGCCTCTCGATTACCGGAAAAGAACGTTATTCGGGTTAAGGGAGGGCATAAAGCGAAGGTGTTTTCCTCGATCTGGAATGACATCCTGGAACAGAAGCCGTTTTAATTTGGGTGTGGCAGGCTCCACGAAAGATGGATAATAGCCACTAAAACGATGTGACTTAACTCCGTTTCTGTAAACGGATAAAAAAAACAATGAGTTCTGCAGCAGTTACAAGAGAATTAAATGACCCGGCGGTTCCTAACTGGAAAGAAGTTCAGTTGGAGGATACGTGGCCGGATTCATTGGACTTGGGAACCTTTTCGGGTGCCTGGCATTTTACCAAGTTGATCTTTGGTAAGCGTCGGCCTGTCAGCGTTCCTAGCAGCTTGTTAGAACAGGTCGCAATTCCGAAATACGTCTTGCAAGAGTTTCACAACCTACCTAATGGTAACTACTCTCGTCGCTTTTCCCGCGGTTACATAACCGGCTTCGACATTTCCATGCTCGGTTATGCCGACGTTGCCAGAGGTTGGATCGCCAGTCGCTTGAAATCATGTCACGCGGTTGTTGATGTTGGTACTGCTGGTGGAAAAACAGGGCGTGCAATTAAGGATGCTGGCGTGGAGGAAGTATGGGGTATAGATCCATCTCCCTATTTATTAAAGCATGCCGCCGAAGATCATCCTTGTGTTAAGTTTGTTCCTGGGGTGGCAGAAGATCTGCCTTTCCCGGATAAACGATTGGATGGTGTTGCAGCTTGTTTCCTCTTCCACGAAGTTCCACCTAAATACGCTCGTTTAGCATTTGCTTCTTTTAACCGGGTATTGAAAGTTGGCGGCAAAGTTATTGTCGCTGAGCCATCTGAACAGCAGTTAGAATCTTTTAAACTGAAAGAATTTTTCGGTAAAAAAGGCTGGTTAAAAGTTTACTTCAAAACCCTGGCCAACTTTGTTCATGAACCTTTCCTGGATGCGTGGCATAGCCACAATAAGCTTGAGCTATTTGAAAACGCGGGTTTCGCTGTGGTTGAGCTAGAGCAGGGGTTACCTATTAATTATTACCATTTGGAAAAAGTACGGGATATCTAGACCGGTTGGTCGTTATTTCGAAGGTAATATTGTCTCCAATGTTTGAATCAAAAGCTCTTCATCTATTGGCTTAGTGAGAAGACCGTCGACACCGCTGGCTTCAATTTCTTCCTTTTCTCCCTTTACTGCATGTGCTGTCAACGCAATTACTGGGATGTCTGAGAGATGGGGAGATGATTTGATTTTTACTGTTGCATCCTTTCCACTCATTCCAGGCAGGGATACATCCATTAGTATCAAATCGAATTTCCTGAGTTCAAGTAGCTCCAGGCCTTCTTCTGCTGAATCCGCACAGGTTACTGAGTAACCTTCATCTTCCAGTATCCAGGTTGCCAGCTCCTGATTATCTTTGTTGTCTTCGACGATAAGTATATGAGTGCTTTCGTTTGTCACTGAGACACCTTTTGATTCTGAGTCCTAATACAAGCTTAAACCAGGTTACATGTAGTGGCCATTTTCTGGTGTTTGAGTGTATGAAGAATCAAGTTCTAGGCAGGGTTTTACGTGCAGTAGGAGTTAGCGATGAATATAACCGAGAGGTGTGCGACAGTAGGTACTTACTGACTGGGGATGCTTTTATTGGTATATAAAAAGCCCGGCTTGCCGGGCTTTGTCAGTAGATTGCAAAAAAGAATTAAGCACTTCTTTTCTGGTTGATTTTTCGACGTAATAGAATTAGTGCAAGACCACCAGCCAGCAAGTAAAGTGATGATGGCTCTGGAACTTCAACTGGAGTACCTGGAGTAATACCGAATACTTCCTGAAGATTTCCTTGCAGCCCATTTGCCAATACGCGCGTTGCATTCATGATCGCGCCGTCACCGATTTGCCAGTATGCACGTGGCGCAATGAATGTACCGCTAAATTCAGCACCGCCAATGATTGTGGCAAGGTGGTTGTTGTAGGCGGAATCGTCAGAACCTGCACCATAGAAGTTGAACAGCACGTTATCCGCTTCAACGCCGTCTAACAGAATTCCGGATAATGAATCTAAGTAAAGCTTTTCTGACACGTTAATAATGAAGGTATCGCTGGAAGATCCGCTGATAGTTAGGGATTCACCGCTTCCAAGGCTAATAGAACCATCGATGTTGTATACCGAAAGGCCGCTACCTTGAGAAGATAAAACAGTGGTGGATGTGATGCTGCTTAGGCTTTGTCCGCCGTATGATAAGGCTTCAATAGACGCTGCTTGCAGGTCAGCATAAACACCGTCCCAGTATGCATCTGAGCGAACGGTTGTATCCCCGAATACTGTGGCGTCGGGAGCAGATGAGAAATAACCACCATCAAGGTTGCCGTGAATTTCCACACCGGAAGAAAGGCCAACAAAGCCGCGACCACCAACATTACCGTGGATGATAGCTTCAGAACCAAGTTGCATAAGGCCTGATGTTGGAGATGCTCCAGGACCTGCGCCAAGCAGGGTGTAATCGCTGGCAGTACCCAAGTCTACTGGCACAGCGTTTGAGATTGTTGATGCAGCCAACAAGCCCAAGCCAATAATTGCTTTATTAATAGACAACATAACTATTTCTCTTGTTAGAAATTTTATGGATAAAAAACATAACTTGCTCAGCACTATGCAGGTTTGATGCCAGAACTAAATTTCTTAATATTTTCAATGGGTTATCTGTTTTGGCGTGTTTTTAATATGTGCAAGTGTAAATTTTGCCGTCACATTTGTGAATTGTGTCACATTTGATTGGTCATGCTTTGGTGAGGGTCAAATTCACTTTGATTGGGCTATTTTGTCCTGAGTTTGACTTTTCACAACCTCTTTTAATCGCACAATTTATACTATATGGTGCGCGCTCCCGGAGCTTTTTGGGTACGACTTGAACTAAGCTCCATTACACGCAATCCATCAAATTCATAACGGTTTATTACCGAGACAAAGGTTCTTAGGTCCATGTCTGATACTTCTACAGTACTTGTGGGAGCCAAAATTTTTACTGGTGACCGCTTTTTGCATGATCATGCCGTCGTAGTGAAGGGTGATCGAATTGAACGAGTGATTCCTGCTTGCGAAATAACTTCTGACCAAGACTCAGTTGATTTGGGTGGCGGTATTCTTGCCCCCGGTTTTATTGACCTTCAAGTTAATGGTGGTGGTGGTGCTTTCTTTACCAACGAAACCACAGTTGATTCCTTAGCCAGAATGCTCGATGGTCACCGTCCTACCGGGACAACATCAATGTTGCCGACCATGATCAGTGACACGCGTGAAACTCATCAGGCAGGTGTGCAAGCGGTTGCTGATGCGGTCAAAAAGGGAATGAAGGGTATTTTGGGTGTGCATATTGAAGGCCCGTTTTTCTCGGTGGAAAAACGTGGTGCGCATAATGAGAAGTACATCCGGGAAATGGAGAAGACAGATATCTCCTGGATTTCGGATATCGAGGGTTTCAAAGTTATGGTGACCCTGGCTCCTGAAAAAGCAAAAGCCGGTCAAATTAAATCATTGGCAGATGCTGGGGTGGTCGTTTGTGCCGGCCATACCAATGCTGAATACGATGATATTGTTAATGGTATTGAGGAAGGGCTCCAAGGATTCACCCACTTGTATAATGCAATGAGTCCTCAAACCGGGCGAGAGCCAGGTGTCGTGGGTGCTGCTTTGTCGAGTAAAACTACTTGGTGTGGATTAATTGCGGATAACCACCATGTACATAAGGGCTCCATCCTAGTGGCATTGGCTGCAAAACCTCAGGGCAAGCTTTACCTTGTGACTGATGCCATGTCGACGGTTGGGTCAGATGAAAAATCGTTCACTATTTATGGTGAAGAGATTTTTGAGAAAGATGGTGCCTTGGTGAACGCAGAAGGTCGTTTGGCCGGTAGTGCAATCGGTATGATCGACGCTGTTCGAATTATGCATAAAGATGTTGGAATCAGTTTAGAAGAGGCGTTGCGGATGTCTGCGCTATATCCCGCTGAATTTATGCAGCTTGAATCTGAGCTTGGGCGAGTTAAAGCTGGCCATCGAGCGGATTTAGTCCATTTTAATGAAAAGTTTGTTGTGCAACATACGTGGGTTGCTGGTGATCACCAGGCTCATTAATCAACGGAGAATTTAATGAAAGTCGTAATTTTGAATGACGCTGCAGAAGTTGCTAAATACGGTGCAGAAATATTTGTAAAACAAATCAATAAAAAACCGGATTCTGTTTTGGGATTGGCAACAGGTTCCACTCCTGTCGCTATGTATCAAGAACTTATCGCGGCTAATAAAGAAGGTCGAGTGAGCTTTCGACAAGTAAGCAGCTTTAATTTGGATGAGTACCTTGGCTTACCTGGAGATCATCCGCAGAGCTATCGCTACTTTATGAATGACAAATTGTTTAATCATGTCGATATCGAAAAGTTCCGCACCAATGTTCCACCGGGTGATGCTAACAACCCGATTGAAGCGTGCCTTGAGTATGAGCGCATGATCGAAAAGGCTGGCGGTATCGATGTTCAGCTTTTGGGTATTGGGCGAAATGGTCATATCGGTTTTAATGAACCCTCTTCATCTCTGCAGTCTCGTACTCGCGTAAAAACCTTGACCAAGGAAACTGTGGAAGATAACGCGCGTTTCTTCGAAGAAGGTGAGTTCCAACCACAACTTTCCATTACTATGGGTATTGGCACTATTCTGGAAGCCAAGAAAGTGGTTCTACTTGCTACTGGAGAAGGCAAAGCAGATGCTGTTAAGCAAACCGTGGAAGGGCCTCTTTCTGCTGCGTGCCCTGCTTCTGCATTACAGTTCCACCAAGATGTAGTCGTAATTATTGACGAAGCTGCGGCTTCTAAGTTGGACGACCCCGATTTCTACAAGTACATCGAAACAGAGAATCGTCGATTAGAGAAACATCTAGGCCTTTAATTCTCACCAATATTAAAAACGGTGTTGTCGTAGGTGTATGGCAACACCGTTTTTTTATCTTCCTTCTCAGATTAAAGGGTAGCTTACCCGGAAATTTGGTCTTCTTAGAAAACAAAGTCGTAGATTTGCTCGTTCGAAGCTTGGTATCAATCCGGTCTGCAGCGGAAGATCGCTCGGGGGAAAAGGTATTTTGATTTTCTTCTAACCGGGAATATGTTTCATTAGTGTAATTTTTTGTGTCTCCGATCGTTGTTGTGCTTTGAACTTGAGATCACTCCTGATTTTGGGTGCCAGAGGCAAATATTCGCTTGGGCGGCTGTCATGAGTTGTCTGGGGGCTGGGATTTGGTAGTTGATCGCCATATGCTGTAAACAAGATGGCTCAGAACTGGCCTCAACACATAAATCTCACATTAGGTACAGGTTTTTCTGAGCCAAACTCGGATGCTCTAACATTCAAATAACGACAAATAATTGAGGTGTACATGCGTATAGCAATGATTGGCCTGGGGGATATCGCTCAAAAAGCATATCTTCCCCTGTTAGCTTGTTGGAAAAACATCGAGTTAGTCCTGTGTAGCCGAAACGAAGACGTTGTAAGGGCATTGGCAAGTCAATATCGAATAGCGGAGTATGTAACGGATTACCGGGAGTTAATTAAAAAGAACATTGATGCGGTAACCGTACATTCTTCGACAGAAAGCCATTTTGAATTGGCCAGCTTTTTTCTCGAAAACAAAATTCCAGTGCTGATCGATAAACCGATTGCTTACTACTTGGATGAAGTTAAAAGCTTGATTAGTTTATCTAAATCAAAAAAAGTTACTTTTTTTACGGCGTTTAACCGCCGCTATATTCCTCAGTATCAACCTCTGTACGCGTTAGAATCCAATTATGTCTGTTATAAAAAAAACCGCTTTAACCTACCAGGTGAAATTCGAAATTTTGTTTTTGACGATTTTATTCATGTATTGGATTCCGTTTTACAGGTTAATAAACACATCCAAGATCCCAGTATCCATCTATTACAAAAAGGCAACTTATTACAAGCGATAAATGTCTCATGGCAACACGATAGTAATATAGCCATTGCAAGCATGAACAGAATTAATGCATGCACGGAAGAAGAGTTTGAATGCGGTTCAAGCGTTGAAAAATGGCGTATAACCAACCTTGAACAAGTGGAACACTATGACGCTGAAGGGAAGAAAAACTTCCTTGATAACGGCTGGCAATCGAATCTTTATAAGCGTGGCTTTGTCGATATGGTTGCTGCTTTTCTTGGTGAAATACAAGTAGGTGACAACTTAAAGTTGCTGGAAAGCTACCTGCTAACACATTCCGTAGCAGAAGAGATTGTCCAGTATGCGCAAAAAAAATCATCCTAAAACGAACATAATGTAACCATTTTTAATTGGTAAAAATTATATTAAAAAAAATTTTTAGATTGGCTTGTTATTATTGTTTTTTGTGGAAACACGTGCCATTTGATATGTCGAAAAGTGGTTAATTTTCAAACACTAATAGGCGCTTGACATATAGTTCCGCGGGGATTAATGTCTTCAGCCGAGGTCGCTCTATGCGTAGTATTTACTATTGTGTATAGAGTGATCGAAGATCTAGAAGTTCTAGACACATAACAAATAATATTTAGGACAAGGGGACGCACATGTCTGCGAAGTTAAAAAATGCAATTAAGGCGATTAACAAATCTGCCCTAATCTGTGGCTCTTTAGGGTCACTTGCACTTTCTGGTGCAGTTTTCGCACAAGATTCAGGTCTTGTCGAAGAAGAAGTAGTTGTTACCGGTATCCGCGGTTCGCTACAAGCTTCTGTTGATATCAAGCGCGCATCTACATCAGTAGTTGACGCAGTATCAGCTGAAGATATTGGTAAATTCCCAGATAGTGACGTTGCAGAAGCTCTTGGTCGTATTCCAGGTGTTGCTGTTAACCGTCAATTCGGTCAAGGTCAGCAAGTTTCTATTCGTGGTGCTTCTAACCAATTGACTTTGACTACTCTTAATGGTCAAAACGTTGCTTCTACTGGTTGGTACGACCAGCAGTCAATCGACCGTAGTTTCAACTACACCCTTCTTCCACCAGAAATGATTGCTGGTATTGAAGTATTCAAATCTTCTCAAGCGAATCTTGTAGAAGGCGGTATCGGTGGTACAGTTAACGTTAAAACTCGTAAACCACTAGACCTTGATGCTCACACAGTATTCTTGTCAGCTGAAGCAGCTTACGGCACCGTTTCTGAAGAAGTTGACCCTCAATTGTCTGGTATGTACAGCTTCAAAACTGATAACGAAGTATTCGGTATTCTTGTTGCTGGTGCATGGCAAGACAGTGAGTACCACCGTCTAGGTACTGAGTCTCTATACGGATGGAACGCTGCTGTTTCTGTTAACAACTTCCAGCAACAGCGTGAGCGCACTGCGTTTGATTTGTCTATGCAAGTAGCTCCATCTGAAGGTCTGCAGTTCGGTCTACACTACATGAATTTGGAGTTGGTAGCGGATAACACCAACAGTACAGCATTCATCTTCCAACAACTTGGCACTGACAATTCAAATTGTGATGAGATTAATGCGCGTGGTGTATGTACATTAGTTACTAACGATGCTGACAATGTGCCTGTAAACACTTACTTCCAGACCTTTGCTCGTGCTGCTAGCATGGATTCTGAAACTATCGACCTTGACTTCTCTTATGAAGGTGATTGGGGTGAAGTTACAGCTCGCTTGGGTAAAACTGAATCTGAAGGTGGTACTGACTTAACTACTAACTACGGTAACTTCATCGGTGTTCCTTCAGACGTTTACGGTACTATTGATGCGCGTGGCGATGAAATCAAGTTGAGCCTGGCTGATGCAGGTTGGACTGTAGCTGACATTAACGTTGCTGACGCTGATGGTAATGCTGTTGTTACTGGTGCAAATACCGTACTACCTTCTGGTTGGGCCGAAAAATCTCAGCCTAATACAGATGAAGAGACTTACTTCCAAGTAGATACGTCATTCAATGTAGAATTTAACGCTATTAATACTATTAAAGCCGGTATCCGTACCACTTCCCATGAAGTAACAGACAAAACTCTATTTGTTGTTGTTGACGCAGACGGTTATGAAGCTCGCTCTGCAAGTAACTACTGGGGTGGCACTGTTCCTGCTGGCATGCAAGGTTATGCAGTTCCAAATCCAAACTTCGATGCGATGCATGCATATGTAAAAGCTAACCAAGTAGGTTGGGCTGAAGACCGTGCAGGCTACGGTACAATCGAAGAAGACAACCAAGCAGCATATGTAATGGCTGAGTTTGAGTCTGAAGGCGTAAGCGGTAATTTTGGTTTGCGTTATGTTAAGACTGAAGCATCCTCTGATTACTATGTGCCAGAGCAAGGGTATGAAACTGGTGGTGTTGGTGGTAACAACAATACATCTGAAACAATCGCTACCCAGGAAGCTGAGTACTCAGACGTGTTGCCAAGCATTAACGTGAAGTTTGAGCTTACTGATAGCGTAGTATTGCGTACTTCTGCTGCTCAGGTAATTTCTCGTCCAAACTATGTGGATATGTTTGCTAAAACATCTCTAGCAGGTTTAGGGGATAACTCTCCAGCTAACCAAACGCTAACTACCGGTTCTGTTGGTCTTAAGCCGTTTAAAGCGACTCAAGCAGACGTGTCTGTTGAATGGTACTACGGTGACGCTAACATGCTGTCTCTTACTTACTTCAAAAAAGACGTAAGTAACTTCACTACTTTCGAAAACATTCCTAATCAGGAAGTTGGTATCGTCGATACTGGTTGTAACTGTGATGATTGGACTGTTATTACTAAGAAAGACGGTAGTGGCGGTGAGATCGATGGTTTCGAAGTTCAGTGGCAGCATACTCTAGACAGTGGTTTCGGTGGTATTGTTAACTACACCTACGCTAATGCTAATGCAGAGCCTGAAAACTTCAATGATCGAGTTGGTGTGTTCACAGATAGCTCTGAGAATACTCTTAACTTGGTTGGTTTCTATGAGAACGATCTTTTCTCAGCTCGAGCAGCGTATAACTGGCGTTCAGAGTACATGATTCGTGAATCTGGTTTCTACGGTAACCGTATGCATGATGACTTCGGTACTTTCGACCTAAGCTTCAGTGTTCAACCAATGGATATGATTGGTATTACGTTTGATATTGTTAACCTTCTTGAGGAAGACAGTATTCAAACCGGTGCTGCATCTGCGGACGCAGGTTACCAAGCTGAGCTATCTGAAGGTTACCCAACTTGGACTTATGAAGGTGAAGCTCGTTACATCCTAGGTGTTAACTTCCGCTTCTAATTCATTAGTAAGTACCTCAAAAAACCCAGTCTATTTAGGCTGGGTTTTTTTTTGCTCACACAAAGGTAGGGCTCGCTGGTAAACTGTACCGTGAAGTCACTGGCAAAAGTTTGCCAAATCAAAAATGTGAAGATATCTTGCTCTTGTGATTCACTAGAGTTGTTTGAAACGTATCAAATTGGAGAAATGAATGTCTGCTAGCATAGTGCCATTGAGCAAAGACAACCACAAACATATCAAAGTTCTTGATCAGGTAGATACTTCGGTCGTTGAAGGCCAGCAGCTAGTACCTTTGGCGGCTCAGGAGATCGCGAGAGCTGCTGTAGTTTTCCCTGTTGTTTATGTGAAGGATGCAAATACAGGTACTTTTCGCCTTGTGGCTATGTGCGGATTGAAACCGGGAGAAAATCTATTCGTTGAAAACGGAGAATGGCTTAGCGTGTATATCCCCGCGGCTCTGAGGAATCTTCCGTTTCAATTAGGAAGGAACGAGGACGGAGATAAAACACAGGCGTTTGTATGTATTAATGAGAATAGTTCACTGGTCGACGATAGCGGCATTGCCCTGTTTGAGGAAAGTGGTGATGAAAGTGAGTTTCTAAAGTCTCGGACAGCTATGCTTGCGCAATATGATGCTGATGTAAAAATGACCGAGGGCTATATTTCCTACTTGGTTGAAAATGAGCTTCTAGTCCAAAAAAGCATCGCGCTAAATTTTACTGAAAATGAACAGTTTAATCTTAATGGCATCTACACTATAGATGAAGAAAAACTGGCCGGACTTTCTGCATCGGCGTTTGAGGATATGAGAAAAAGAGGCTTTCTGCCAAGTATATATGGACACCTTATATCTCTAAATCAAATTCATAGTTTGATTCTAAAAAGACAAAAAAAATCGTGAGAACTTCTTAATGGTTGAGAACAGGGCGATAAGAAGTATTGTCATTATTGGAGGTGGTACTGCCGGCTGGTTGGCCGCTAACCATCTCGGGAAAAAACTATCTAATACAGAAATATCCATTAGGTTAATAGAGTCAAAAAATATACCCACGATAGGTGTTGGAGAAGGTACTGTACCTGAGATGCGAAACACCCTTATGTATTTTGGTATTCGCGAAACGGATTTTATGCAGAAATGTCATGCTACGTTTAAGCAATCAATAAAATTCGTTGACTGGGTGGACTCTGGAAATAATGATTACTATCACCATGTGTTTGACCCTCCAAGGACTCGCTTTAACGATTTGTCTGCATATTGGATAAAAAAAGAAGTAAAAAAAACTACTTATGCCAATGCTATATCGGCTCAGTCTCACTTATGCGATGACTTTAAAGCGCCAAAATTAATTACTACCCCAGAGTTTGATGGTGGAGCTAATTACGCCTATCACCTTGACGCCGCTAAGTTCTCTATGATGTTGAAGGAGAATGCCACCAAGAAGTATGGTGTTATCCATATAGAGGATGAAGTGCTCGAAGCCTGTTTAAACAGTCTTGGTTATATTGATTCGGTTCGACTTATGTCGGGTAGTGATATCGAAGCAGATTTTTTTGTCGATTGTTCAGGATTTAGCTCCCTCTTGGTTGGCGACGCTTTAAAAGTACCTTTTATAGATAAAGGAAAATACCTCTTTGTTGATACAGCATTAACAGTTCAGGTTCCGTATGAAAATTTAGCGTGTGAAGTCCCACCTTATACAATTTCTACAGCAAAAAAAAATGGTTGGATCTGGGATATTGGGTTAACTAACCGTAAAGGCATTGGGTATGTGTATTCGAGTAAATATACAGATGATAGCCAGGCGGAAGAAACTCTACGCAAATACCTTGGCCCTGAAAGTAACATTGACGGCGCTAGAAAAATACCTATGAAAATAGGCTATAGAGAAAAGTTCTGGGAAAAAAACTGTGTCGCAATAGGGTTGTCTGCGGGATTTGTGGAACCATTAGAGGCGACAGGTTTGCTTGCATTTGACGTGTCCAGTAGATTGCTTGCTGAAAAAATTCCTACACACTTCAATGATTTAGATAAAATAGAAAAGCAATACAATAAATATGTTAAGTATATTTGGGATAGAATTATTGATTTCGTGAAGTTGCATTATTTTATTTCTCGCAGGAGAGATTCGCAGTTCTGGTTGGATAATGTGAGTGAGGATAGTGCACCGGACACGTTAAAAGAACGGTTAGATTTATGGAAGAGAGCGGTTCCTACCACTTTTGATTTTTTTAGCCGCTTTGATGTATTTAATTTAGATAATTATTTATATGTTCTTTATGGAATGAAGCATTTACCTGAATTGGATGATATTCGATTAAAGTATTGTGATGATGAGCTTGCTGAAGCAGAATTTTCCAGAATTCGCAAGGAAAGCCAGTCTCTTAACGAGAGGCTGCCAGGCCACAGAGAGCTCTTGGATAAAATTAATAAGTATGGTTTTCAAGTCTGTTAACCTTTCAAGTATGGGGTAGACTAGCAATTTGAGGTTTATATGTCCGAAACGAAAAGCTCAGAAAATATATATATAGGCGTCGATGGCGGTGGCACTAAGTGTAAAGCCGTTGTATGGATTGATGGTGAAATCAAAGGCGAAGGCCTTGGTGGCGGAGCAAATCCCTACCAAAACTTAGAGCGGGCGAAGGATTCGATTACCAATGCCTGTCAGATGGCGCTTGTAGATGCCGGACTAAAGGCAACACATTTGAGAGATTGTGTTGCAGGTTTGGGATTGGCTGGGGTTAATATTCCGGGTCCGAAAAAGGCGATGGAAGCTTGGGATCACCCATTCAAAGCAATGTATCTGACTGGCGATCTGCACACAGCGTGTCTGGGTGCTCATGGCGGTGATGGTGCAATTATCGTTACTGGTACCGGGTCTTGCGGTTTTGCTCATGTTGAGGGTAAAGACTTGATGCTTGGTGGCTATGGTTTTCCCCTTGGCGATCAGGGCAGCGGCGCTTGGTTAGGTTTGGAAATTCTGAAAGCGGCGTTGTTATCCTACGACCAGCTGGGCCCCAAAACCTCACTTGAGGAGTGGGTTTTGGAAAAATATGAGCTGAATGACCTCATCGATTCGATTGAGCATATGGCAGGGAAACCTTCTAGTGAATTTGCGCAACTGGCCTTGGGTGCCTTTAACACGGCAAAAGCGGGTGACGAGGTTGCGCAGAAAATTATCGAAGTCGGCGCAGCTTATGTAAATGATCTAAGCTTAAAGCTCAAAGAATTTGGTGCTCCGGCGTTATCAATGATTGGTGGAATTGGCTTTCTGTGGAAGCCCTACCTGAGTCAGGAAGTGTTGGATTTTGTCGTAGAGCCAAAAGAACAGCCCGAAGTTGGTGCTGTTTACTACGCGCAGCAAATGCATAAAAAATAAAGACGCTTGATTGGCTCTAAGTCATTCAAAGTGGGATGCTTATATGACTTTTTGCACATTGATCATGATCACTAGGGTTAGGTTTTGGATCATCTAATCTTACGCAAGCTTATTGAAGATGGGTTGGTTAAGGAACAGAACCCATCCAATCTACCTCCACAGATCCTTTTCTTCTCTGGAGGTAGTGCGCTTACCGGGTTATCCGCGCAATTAAAAAAAATTACCCCCCTCTCCATACATCTCATATCCCCCTTCGACTCTGGCGGCAGCACGGGTAAGCTCCGAAAAGCGTTCAATATTCCCGCATTTGGTGACCTGCGTAATCGTATGGTTGCTTTAATGGATGAAGATGCCAGAGGGTATAAGGAAATTGCCTGGTTATTTAAGTACCGTACAGCGGAGTCGGACGATAAAAGAAAGTGTCTGGAAGAATTTAACAATCTGCTTGAAGGCAATCATTTGGTCTTTGAAAAGTTGCCATTGCTGATTAAAGACTACGTCATAAAAAACCTGATTTATTTCAAAAACAAGTTCGCCAGAGAGTTTGATTTTTGTGGCGCAAGCTTAGGCAATATTCTGCTGACTGCAGTCTACTTTCGCAATAACAAAAGCCTCGAATCGATGTTGAAAGAGTTATACCTGCTGTTTCCCATCCGGGGCATAGTGCGGTTAACTTCAACGGAAGATTTTCAACTTTTCGCGCGCTTAGAGGATGATACCGAGGTAGTTGGGCAACATCTGATAACGGGCAAAGAGGTGGAGCCCCTGTGCAAGAAAATCGTTGATTTGAGATTGGTGAAATCTTTAGGTGAAGGGGTCGAGGTCACCTGTTATCTGGACAAAAACAACGAAAGATATATAAAAAGCGCGGACCTGATTTGTTACCCTCCAGGCAGTTTTTATTCGAGTATTATTGCAAACCTATTGCCCAAAGGTGCGGGTAAGGCGGTTGCCAGCACAGAATGTAATAAGGTCTATGTACCCAATTTAGGCACGGACAACGAACAATATGGAATGTGCTTACAGGAATCGGTTGAAACGTTGATTCGCTATTTGCGGCGGGATGCGGGCAATTCGGTAGAGACTAAAACGTTACTGACACATGTATTACTGGACGAGGATTCAAGCCTCTACAGGGGCGATCTGGATACTGATTTTATTCAGGCGCATGGTATTCAGGTTCTTAAATCAAGGCTTGTGACAGGTGATCGCAACACTTACTATAATCCCCGGCTACTAGCCGAAGCTCTGGCTTCACTTTCCTGATAAACCCACGTCAAATAAAAGAATATTGTTATGCTCGTTGTGATTTCTCCAGCGAAAAACCTGGACTATGAAACCCCCACGCCGACCAAAAAGAACACGCAAGGCGCCTTGCTGGATGATGCTCAGGAGCTTATTTCAGACCTGAAAAACCTGGCTCCGCATGATATTTCCAAGCTGATGAGTATCAGTGACAAGTTGGGCACACTTAACTACGACCGTTTTCAACAATGGTCTCTGCCTTTTGACAAAGAGAACGCGCGCCAGGCGATTTTTGCCTTTAAAGGTGATGTTTATGTGGGGCTGGATGCCTATAACCTGACCAATGATGATCTGACATTTGCCCAGCAGCACCTTCGCATTCTTTCCGGACTTTATGGTGTGCTAAAACCTTTGGATTTAATGCAGGCATACCGACTGGAAATGGGAACCAAATTTCAGAATACCCGTGGCAAGGATCTATATGCCTTCTGGGGCAGCAAAATAACCGATGAGTTAAACAAACAGCAGAAAAAGCTTAAAGGCGAATATTTGATAAATCTCGCCTCTAATGAGTATTTTAAGTCCGTTCAGCAGAAGCAATTAAACAGCCAGATTATTACTCCGGTATTTAAAGACTGGAAAAACGGGGATTACAAAATCATCAGCTTTTTCGCGAAGAAGGCAAGAGGCTTGATGAGCGCCTATATTATAAAGAATCGGATTACCGATCCCGACAAATTGAAGGGCTTTGACTGGGATGGGTATTTATACAACGAAGCGTTATCCGAGCCAACGAAATGGGTGTTTACGCGTAAAGCCTGATCCCGTCGCTGCTCGGAAAGGATTTGAGTAGCTGATATATGGGGTTAAACATTCTGGTTGTGGATGATGCGAGTTTCGTACGTGATACGATCAAGCGCACTATCCGGCAAATGGCAGCGGATATTCACTTATTCGATGCGATTGACGGCAAAAAAGCTGTTTCGGTGATGAAGGCAAACCAGATAGACCTGATTCTATCAGACTGGGAAATGCCGGAAATGTCTGGTGAAGAGCTTTTGCAGTGGGTGCGTTCACACCCTTCCTATTACGAAACGCCTTTTATTATGGTGACCAGTCGGGGCGACAGGAATCACGTTATCTTGGCTGTAAAGGCTGGTGTGAACGACTACTTGACCAAACCTTTTACCCCAGAAGAGTTGAAACACAAGCTGGCTAAACAGTTTAAAAAGATGGGGTATTCGCCCAAGCGTTCTCGTCTGGATCAAGCCACCCATGCTAGCTCGGTAGATGTGCTTACCGGCGGCGCCACTAAAGCAAAGCTCGCTGGTGCAACACAGCAAAAAAACAAAGTCGTTGTTGCAGCGGGGTTCGGCAAGCCGAAACCTGCCGCTAAACCCAAACCGGCTCCCGTGGGTAATTTTACCGGCAAAGCCGTACTTCGGTTTGCCAAGAGTCAGGTTCCACTTGAGGTGAGGGAGGTTTCGCTACAGGCATTAGCGGGAACCATGCCTCGGCCGGAATCTGTTCCTTCTGTGTTTGATCAGGCCGCTGTGGATCTGGTAGATAAAGATGGCAATATGATTGGCCGGTTAAATGCGTATATTCATTCTGTTCAAGCAACGGAACCTCGGCCGGAATGCAAACTGCTTAGGGTAACCGTGCGTTTTGTTGATAATGACCCGGCAAAATTTGAAGCCCTTTCCAAAGCCATTACATAGATCTAAAGTGTAGGCCGCGGCGTAAACACCCTTCCAGATGTTAAGAAACGACTCGCTATGTCCGAAGCTCCTATTCTGGTTTGCCTACGTAATGACTTACGCCTTGCAGACCACCCGCCTTTATTTGCTGCCAAACAAACCAATCGACAGATTGTTGTCTGTTATGTTTTTGACGAAAAGGCAACCCCTGCGCTAGGCGGTGCAAGTCGCTGGTGGTTGCAGCAAAGCTTGGCGTCTATGCAGGAAAAGCTCGCAAAAATGGGCGGCCGCTTAATTTTGCGCAGGGGAAAATGGGCGGAAACGGTTGATTGTTTGGCCAAAGCACTGAATGCCGAAAGTGTCTTCTGGTCCAGAGCCTACGAGCCGTATTACTTAAAAGAGGAAGAGCTGTTAAAGAAAAAACTCTCTAAAAGGGGAATAGAAGCAAAACGCTTTGGTGGTTCTCTCCTGTTTGAGCCAGACGCCATATATAATCAGGCTGGTCTGCCTTTCAAAGTGTTTACCCCCTTTTGGAAAGCCTGTCTCAAACTTCCAGAGCCGAAAGCGCCGCTAAAAAATATTACCAGCCTGAACTTTATGCCGGTTGAAGAGATTACAAGTTTAAGCCTTGATGATCTTTCCTTATTGCCTCAAGAGGAGCGTTGGGCAGATAAGTTTCATTCTTATTGGCTGCCAGGCGAAAAGGGCGCGCATAAAAACCTCAAAACCTTCACCCAGTGTGTCGATGAATATGATCATGAACGGGATGTGCCTGGTGTGGAAGGCACGTCTCAGCTGTCGCCGCATTTGCATTTTGGTGAAATCTCCCCCCGTCAGGTTTGGCATACCATCAGCGTTCTGGGGGGCGAAGGAAACGGGGCTGCCAATTATTTGCGCGAGTTAGGTTGGCGGGAGTTTTCTTATTACCTGCTGTTTCACTGGCCCCATATCGTCAATAAGCCCTTCAATACCAAGTTTGAGGGTTTCCCTTGGAAAAAAGATAAACACCTGCTCAAGCGCTGGCAGCAAGGTGAGACGGGTATTCCTTTGGTGGATGCCGGAATGAGGCAACTGTGGGAAACGGGTTGGATGCATAACCGGGTGCGTATGGTGGTCGCATCACTGTTAGTGAAAAACGGGATGGTGCCCTGGCAGGAGGGTGAAAAATATTTCTGGGACACTCTCGTTGATGCGGATCTGGCCAGTAATTCCGCCAGTTGGCAGTGGGTTGCAGGGTGTGGTGCGGATGCTGCGCCTTATTTCAGAATTTTTAACCCGGTCACCCAAAGCCAAAAATTTGATGCCAGGGGTGACTACATTCGTCGATGGCTACCGGAGTTGTCGAAGCTGCCGGATAAATGGATTCATGCGCCCTGGACAGCGCCACAAGCCATACTTGAACAAGCGGGAGTCAAACTGGATCATGACTATCCATCACCAGTGATTGATCTCGCTGAATCACGGCGGCAAGCCCTGGATATTTACCAGCTTTTTAAAGCTGGCTAACTTAGTTACACCCCACCAGATTATTAATCCAGCTTTCCATTAATGCAGTGGCTTCTTGATCCACAATCAAACTAGCCAAGGGTGGCATACGATTAACGTCAGTAGCCAGCATTCTGGATAGAAGAACCGATCTGGTGGCATCACCGGGCGCAATAATCCTGGCGTTAGGAAGCCCTAAATCCCCGGCCGCTGGAGCTTGGTCACAGGTTCCTGTATCGACAAGTGGTGTCTGCACGCGCAGGTCAATCAGAGACCCTGGCCCGCCGGGTCTATGGCAACCACTGCAATTGCTGTGCAAATAGCTTCTGGCACGTTGATCCAGGCTCGCCTGATTGTCATCCAAGGCGGGTAAATAAGCCCGCTGAGCGCTCGTAGGTGAGCTTGAGAGGTAACCAGCCTGCACCAGCGCCTCAACCTGATTTGATGTCTGCGTGCTCACTGGATAAGTGAAGTCCCAATCCAATTGCCCGGCTTCCAAGCCGAGTGAGCCGCCCACAACGCCGGTGTGGCATTGCATGCATTCCCCGCGGGAGGGAAAGGTGTGAATAAAATTCCCGGTATCCTGAGTTTTTCCTTCGGTTAACAAAACCGCATCCGAACCATCTGGAAGCCACTGGTAGCTGTATCCGGCCCAACCGTTTTCATGGCGCATGAATAAGCGGGTTTCCAGCCAGGTGGTTTGATCGAGAAAGCTTTTAAGCAAAATGGTACCAACCGGAAATGTGAAATCGCCGTCGGCTTCTATATCGATATATTGGCTATCCGGAATGGCAAAATGCCGTTGCTTCAATGCGCCGTCAGACCAGAGCTGGCTGCGAACGGAATAGGGCACTACGCCCGGTGCAAGGGTTTTGTTCTGCGTCGAGCTGAAACAGCCAGAAGCGGACAAAGTCTGAGGAATATTGGAATCCGCCGGCGTGGTTTCAACCATTTTATAAATATGTGGTTGAGACAGCATATTTAACAGGTAAACCTCACCGTTGTTATCTGTACCGAAACTGGCGAGGGTTAACCCGGTTGATGTTAATTGCTCGGATTGCCAGTTGCCGTTTTCCTGCCAAGTACGGCGCAGACTACCACTGCAATAGTCACCATAGAGAAAACTGCCCTGTAGCGTGGGGATAACACTGCTGCGATAAACATAGCCTCCAGTAATTGAGCAGTTGCCGTCGCTGTGGTCGTACTCCGCAACGGGTAGGGTTAAACCGGTTTGATCACAGGAAGCTGCCTGAAAGCAGTGTGTTGCTTCCATGATTGGCCAGCCAAGGTTATTGCCTGCCATTACCCGGTTCACTTCCTCATAAGTATTTTGTCCAACATCCGCCACCCACATTGCACCAGTTTGGGAATCAAAGCTCCATCGCCAGGGGTTGCGTAGCCCCCAGACATAAATTTCCGGGAGGTAGTTATTATTGCCAACAAAGGGGTTATCGGAAGGAATGGAATAGGGTGAGCCGCTATCCACATCAATACGAAGAATTGTTCCGAGCAGGCTTAAACTATTTTGGCCGTTACCGAATTGGTCGTTACTGCCGCCGCCGTCCCCAAAGCCTATATACAAATAACCATCTTGACCAAAGTGGATGGCGCCGCCGTTGTGATTTCCTGCCGGTTGTGGAACACGCAAAATGACTTGCTCTGAACTGCTATCGAAGGCGCTTCCAGTAAACGTAAAGCGGGATATAGTGGAATCGCCATTGCTGGTGTCATCGCTATAGTAAAAGTAAACATACCCGTTACTGGTAAAATTGGGATGTATGGCCATGCCCAATAAACCCATTTCCGATTGCACCCGAACCTTGTTGCTTAGGTCCAGAAGCAGTGTGCTGGACGTGACATCAGCTCTGTTTTCAAAGCGATATATTTGCCCGGTACGCAAAAAATAATAAAACTGCGTGTTGTCGCCCGGTGCTTGCATCAGGCCCAGGATTTGGCTCATTGAACCAACGCCAGTGAACACAGGTTCAATACCAATCGTCGCTGTACTAGAGCCAGGTTGATTCGGTGCAATACAGCTTGAATTACTGACACGTTCCAACGCACCACCAGATGAACTACTGCCGGAACTACTTGATCCAGAGCTGTTTGAAGATGATCCTGTACTGGAACTGGAACTGGAACTGGAACTGGAACTGGAACTGGAACTGGAACTGGAACTGGAACTGGAACTGGAACTGGAACTGGAACTGGAACTGGAACTGGAACTGGAACTGGAAGGTTGAGCTAGGCCGCTGCTTTTTCCGTTACAGGCGACTATCACAAAACATAATAAAAAAACGGATAGCGCCTTAATTCTGCGTAAGAAATTATCGTTCATGATAGTGAACCAGATAAATAGGAAGTTATCGAGTGCAGCGGATACTATCACAGTCATTTTCAGTGAACACAGGTAAAAGCGAATGGCTTATACCATTTCACAGTATTCATAAATCAAATGAGAATTAGGGAATTGTTTTAAACGGAAGGTAATTACTACAGTCCGTGATATAGCGTTTTATTTCCTTAGCTTCTTCATTCACAAATTGATGAATGGCATGAGAAAATTCAGCGTGGCGAATCCAGTGGTACGAGCAGGTTTCAATTGGAGTAAATCCTCTTTGGATTTTATGTTCTCCCTGTGCACCGGAATCGAAGCTGTGTAAATTATTTTCAATGCAATATTCGATACCCTGGTAGTAGCAGGTTTCGAAATGCAACCCATTGATATCTTCGATCGTTCCCCAATAACGCCCATAAAGTGTGTGGGAATCCATAAAATAAAGCGCCGCTGCAAAAAAATCGGTTTTCATTTGTTTGTGTGCGGTAACTAATAATGTTTGTTTTGGCAACGCCGAAGCTGCCTGCAGAAAAAATTCCAGATTTAAGTAGCCATCGTGACCGCTGCGTTTTAAATAGGTGTCGCGATATAAAAAATAAAAGCGTTGCCAGTCTTCGCTGGATAATTCCGATGCCTTTCTTCGTTTGAATATGATATTTTGCGACAGGATGTCTTTGCGTTCTTTTTTTACGGATTTACGTTTGCGTGAGTTAAATGTGGTAAGGAACTCATCAAAGGTTCGGTAATTGTTATTTTGCCAGCGAAATTGGCAGCCTATGCGTGTACTAAAACCATTTTTGGTTTTCGACGGGAAATTGCTGGGAAATAAACAATGAAAACCGCTGGCGTGAATGTTTTCTGCATGTTCCTGTATCTTCCCAATGGCAAATGAATAAATGTTTTCCTTTTCATCTCCGGATACAAAAGGTGCAAGCCCAAACCTGGGGCCGACGGATGGGGTAAAGGGGATGGCATTCAGTAATTTTGGATAGTACTCCAAACCATAACGTGCATAGGCGTCCGCCCAACTCCAATCAAATACATATTCACCGTAAGAGTGATATTTCAGGTACAGCGGCATGGCTGCAATTAATTCGCTGTTATGAAAAACCAACAGGTGTTGTGGTTTCCATCCGGTGGTTTCTGTTGTACAGCCGGCATTTTCTAATGCAGCTAAAAATTCATGACAAATAAATGGATAGGGTTGGGTTTCATTATCGCTGTGATGAAACAGGGCGTTCCACTCACTGGCTTTTACCGCGTTTATTGAATCGATAAATTGACATTGTAAGTTCAAACTGGCACCTGTTGAGGCCGGGTTTACCTGTGGGCGGAGCTATAACATAGATCACGGATGCTTAGCTGACAATATCCATATTGTGTTCGACCAGGCGGTCGAGAGGAAAATGACAACTGAAGGTACTGCCCTTACCCAGTTTGCTTGAAATTTTTAGATAGGCATCGTGACGTAAAAGCACGTGTTTGACGATGGCTAAGCCGAGACCGGTACCGCCGGTTTTAGTTGCGCGACCGCCGTCGACCCGGTAAAACCGTTCGGTCAATCGTGGCAGATGTTTCGGATCAATTCCGGCGCCTGTGTCGGTCACTTCAATAACAAACTCGTTTTCGAGAATATGCGTAGCCACACTAATATCGCAGCCATCGGCAGAATACTTAACCGCGTTAAAGACCAAATTGGAAATTGCGCTTCGTATCTCTCTCTCGTTGCCAAGAATGACAATATCGCTCGCATCCTTTGCATGGATATTATGATTCCGCTCTCCAGACAGGGCTCGGGCGTCTGCCAATATGGATTCAATAACGGGAAGTAAATCGACCGCTTCCTGACGAATATCTCTGTCATCCGTTTCCAGTTTGGTCAGGGTAATTAAATCGTTCACCAACGCCGTCATACGTTGACACTGATCTTGCATCTGACTGAACGCACGTTTCCATACATTGGGAATTTCGTCGTTATCGGCCAGGGTTTCGATATACCCGCGAACCACGGTCAGGGGGGTGCGTAACTCGTGTGATACGTTAGCGACAAAATCCTTGCGCATTAATTCGAGTTTGAACACGCGGGTAATATCGCGAACGATGACCATGCGTTCGCCAATTCCAAACCGGTGAACCTGAAATTGTAAATGCTGGCCTGACAGGCGAACGGATTCCAGTTCTATCGGTTCGTCGTAATTACCCCCCTCAAAATATTGGATAAAATCCGGGTGACGGATAATGTTGGTCAGCTTGTGGCCCAAGTCTACTTGCCGAAAATCGAATAGCCGTTTGGCGGCCTGGTTCCACCACTCAATGTTGGAGCGGCCATCAACCAGAATAACCCCATCGGTAAGGGCCGAGGTCATGTCCTGAACGCGGCTTACCACCGCCTGAAGGCGTTGCTTGTCTTTTTCGTAGCGGTTACATAGCAGAATTACGTCATCGGCAATTTCGCCCCAGATGCCGTTTAATGTGTTCTTCGGGGCGGATTTACGTCGTGTGGTGAGTACCCAGCTTTCCAGTTTATGCAGGTTGTAGAACAGCCAGGCGATATAGAGCAGAAGGCCTATAACCAGAGAGACGGCGAGTTTTTCAATGCTTACGCCAATAAAAGCAACAACCGCGAGGTAAAGAATTAACCACCGCAGTTCGGTTTTCAGACCTCTGCGAAACATACTGCCCAATTATCGAGGTGAAGAGCATATTCTGCTCTGAGTATTAATTATTAGGCACAGACACTTTATTGGAGAATCGGTAACCTGCCCCGCGTACAGTTTGAATAAAACGGTCATGTCCATCAAGCGATAAGGCTTTACGCAAGCGTCGAATATGGACATCCACTGTACGTTCTTCCACATATACATTACCGCCCCAAACGTGATCGAGAAGCTGGTTGCGAGTGTATACGCGCTCTTGGTGAGTTAAGAAGAATTCTAGCAGACGATACTCTGTTGGACCCATTTGGACAGGCACGTCGTTAATAGTGACTCTGTGGCTACTTGGGTCAAGACAAAGGCCATCAACGCGAATAGGTTCACCTGTCGATAAGGTGTCCGTGCGTCTGAGTACCGCTTTCAGGCGAGCCACCAACTCCCGTGGGGAAAAAGGTTTGGTGATGTAATCGTCAGCACCGACTTCGAGCCCTTGAACTTTATTATCCTCTTCACCTTTTGCGGTAAGCATGATGATGGGTAACTCGCGGGTGACTTCGTCACGTTTCAAACGTCGTGCTAACTCAATGCCGCTGGTGCCGGGTAGCATCCAGTCGAGTAGAACCAAGTCTGGCTTGCGGTCGACGATCAGGCCGTGGGCCTCTTGCGCATCGCCTGCTTCCAATACGGAATACTCTGCCATTTCCAGAGCCACTCGGAGCATGTCGCGAATCGGGGCTTCGTCGTCTACTACTAAAATCGTTTTTTCTGCCATTTTACCTAACCTGGTGAATAGACCAGGCTTCCAATAGTTGCTTACTAAGAAGTTAAATCTGGGTTGGCGCAAGATTGCTTTTGTTGTTGCTCCAACACTTTAGGTACGCAGATTAAATAAAGCTTTTGTTGCCATTTTATGACAGCGGTGCTCAAGTTGCCGTTTAATTACAGAAAAAATGGCTCAGGCAGGGGATATTTTCTGTTTTTGTGCCCTATATGCCTGTAATAGGCCCGAATGTCTTGTCCAGTACAATACCGATAAAAATCACCATGCCAACGTAGTTATTGTTCAAAAAGGCCGTAAAACAGGCCTGTCGGTTCCGATCGCGCACCAGATATTGCTGATAGGCAAAGAAGCCCGCACATATCACCACAGAAAGCTGATAGATGAACCCCAGCTCGAAGCGACTGCCGATCATCATCAGTGAAACAATGGTCATGACTTGCAGTATGCCGGTAATGGCTTTGTCGCTATCACCAAACAATACTGCGGTCGATTTGACCCCAATCTTAAGGTCATCGTCACGGTCAACCATGGCGTAGAAGGTGTCGTAAGTTACCGTCCAAAGCACCACGGTGGTATACACCAGCCATATGCTTTCCGGCAGTTCGTTTGCCTGGGCAGCAAAGGCCATCGGCACAGACATGGCAAATGCCGCACCCAATACCACTTGGGGCAGGTGGGTGTGGCGTTTCATAAAGGGGTAGCAAAAGGCGAGCGCTACCGCAGCAAAAGACAACTGAATGGTAAGTTGATTAGTGAGCAGCACCATGCCAAAAGCCGTTAAGGACAGCACCAGAAACAGGATAAAGGCTTCACTGGCGGAGACTATGCCGGTTACCAGGGGTCTGTTGGCGGTGCGTTTTACATGGCCATCGACTTTACGATCGGCAAAGTCGTTAATCACACACCCTGCGGAACGCATCAGTACACAACCAAGGGTGAAGATAATCAATATGTCTATGCGCGGAATACCATCCGCAGCCAACCAAAGTGACCAGAGCGTCGGCCATAGAACGAGATAAATCCCGATGGGTTTGTTTAGCCGGGTCAGGTTGAGATAAGCGCTGATTTTCTGTTTCACGGTGCGGTCTTTATCATTTTTTTGAGTTATATCGACGAATGAGCCGTTGTAGTCCGAATTTTAACGTATTCTTTTAGTTGTATCTCAATTTACAAGGTCCGAGTTTATGCATAAAACCGAATTGGTTGCTGTTGTTGCCGAATATTTGGGCATTTCTCATAGAGAATCCGACAATATCATTGCTTCCACATTAGAACACATGACTGACGCGCTCGCGCGCGGGGAATCCGTTAATCTGATTGGTTTTGGGGCGTTTTCCGTGAAATCTCGTGCGGAACGAAAAGGAAGAAACCCCAAAACAGGGGAAGACATTACCATTGCTGCGCATAATCAAGTAGTCTTTAAGCCTGGTAAGGCGTTGAAAGAGATTGTTCAGCCGGCCTAGATAGCCGTAGTGACGAAGCTTTAATGATCTTTAACTTCCTCGCTGAAGTGCAAAATAATAATTAAGTAAGGAGAGAAGGAATGAAGTTACAGCTTCATTGGCAGATCCTGATATCCATCATTTTAGCTGTGGTTGTTGGTACGGCTTTTGAACCAACCACAACGATTTTTTCCATACCGTTACTTAGCATTTTTGAATTTCTTGGCACACTTTTTCTTAACGCATTAAAAATGGTGATCGTGCCTCTGGTGTTGTCATCCATTATTTGCGGAATGTCGGGTATTGGCAGTGGCGGTAATTTGGGGCGTCTAGGTGGAAAGACTCTGGCGTTCTACATGATTTCAAGTTTGCTTGCCATCTTAATGGGCCTGTTTCTGGTTAACATGATTCAACCAGGCATTATTGGTGGCGAGCCAGCGAAGGAATTACTGGGTTTAACGATCGATGGGCAAGTTGAACAAAAGCTGGAAAGCATCGGCAATCGCGGGGCAGGAGATATTGCAGAAGTTTTTTTACGGATGGTGCCGCCCAACATTGTATTTGCAGCAGCGCAAGGGCAAATGCTTGGTTTAATTTTCTTTGGCATTTTATTTGGCTTTTTTATGCTGAAGATAGAAAACGAGCATAAAAATATTATGATCGGTTTTTGGCAGGGTGTATTTCAAACCATGATGTTTATCACCATGTTTGTTATGAAACTCTCGCCATACGGTGTGTTTGGCTTGGTTGCAACAACAGCCATTGCAACAGATTTTAGAGAGTTAATGGAAACAGTCGGGCTTTTCTTTTTGACTGTGGCTATGGCCTTACTTGCGCATGCGCTGATTACTATGCCGATCTTGTTAAAAGTGCTGGGCAGAGTGAATCCGGTAAAACAAATTAAAGCGCTCTCTCCCGCTATGCTCACGGCATTTTCTACCGCATCCTCATCGGGTACATTGCCGGTGACGATGGAATGTATGGAAAAAAATGCAGGGGTGTCGAATAAAACAACCTCTTTTGTTTTGCCCCTGGGGGCAACCATTAATATGGACGGAACCGCACTGTACGAATGTGTTGCGGCAATGTTCATCGCACAAGCGTATGGTTTGGAGTTATCGTTTAGTGTGCAATTTACTATTGTTGTAATTGCATTACTGACGTCGATTGGGGTGGCTGGCATTCCATCCGCCAGTCTGGTTGCTATCACCGTAATTTTGTCTGCGGTCGGTTTACCTTTGGAGGGTATTGGATTGCTGATGATTACCGATCGGATCCTCGATATGATGCGTACCACGGTCAACGTCTTTAGTGATAGTTGCTGTGCCACAGTGATTGCTCGTACAGAAGGTGAAGAAACTTCGCTGCAGTAATCACCTTAAATGCCACAGGGAATAATTGAATTTTTCAGTGCGGGTAAACGTTTTTTTATGGGCGTGGTAAATAGCATTGTTATCATGGTGTGAGGAATATCAACACAATCTATTACAAAGAATTGATTGAGACTGTTACATGGCTGCCTTTATATTTCATGCCAAAATAATTTTGGGTGGCGTTTTTCATCATCATGTTTTTGATCAAGGGAAATTCCAAACATACTTTGCTTTAGAGTCGAGTTTTATTTGCGGACTTAAAAAAACTAAGGCAGTTGCCGGTTTTTTTTGTCCGGCAATTGGCTTCAATAGCCATTAAGCAGATATGGCCTGTTTATCATTGGATAGAGTTGCTGTTTGTTGTTTGGCTTAGTATATTTTTGCCGCTTGGTTAGATTTGCGTTGGGTCAACAGTTGAAGGCTTTCTTCTTT
Organism: Teredinibacter sp. KSP-S5-2; assembly: GCF_032773895.1. Lineage (NCBI taxonomy): Bacteria > Pseudomonadati > Pseudomonadota > Gammaproteobacteria > Cellvibrionales > Cellvibrionaceae > Teredinibacter > Teredinibacter sp. KSP-S5-2. Next base: position 4,718,359 of record NZ_CP120416.1, read on the forward strand.
TGGTGGCCTGCTGACTCGTCTACTATCATCAACCCCTTTTTATTTGTGAAAATTATAAAATCATGGCTGAACTCTATACTAGCGACACAAAATCTGCTCTGGAAGCGATAACTGATGCACATAAAATTGCTTTTGCTCCCTACATCTTCCAGGCAACGGTTGCTTTGGATGGGTTAGGCATTCTTGGGGCAGTGGATCAGGCCAAAGAGGAAGGGGTATCGGTTGATAAGGTTGCACAGCAGCTGGGCCTGTCGCGTTATGGTGTGAGTGTGTTGTTGGATGCTGGCCTTTCGATAGGTTTGGTTTACAAACAGGGCGGTGCGTTTAAGTTAACCAAAGCCGGCCATTTTTTGTTGCATGATCAGATGACTCGCGTAAATTTCGAGTTTAGCCGGGATTTTAGTTACCGTGGTTTGGAAAAACTGATGTCCTCGATTCAAACGGGTGTGCCGGAAGGTTTAAAAGAGTACTCCGAAGAGAAAACCATTTACCCGATTTTATCTTCTTTGCCAGAACCGGCCAAAGCGAGCTGGTTTAATTTTGATCACTACTTTTCTGACAGTGCCTTTCCAGAAGTCTTGCCTATTATCTTCGAGCAGCCGGTAAAGAGATTGCTCGATTGTGGTGGTAACACTGGAAAATTTGCGCTTTCCTGTGTTGCATACGATGAAAATGTCAACGTCACTATTCTGGATTTGCCGCAGCAATTGGCGTTAATGAAAGAAAATATCGCGAATAAAACGGGTAAGGATCGGATAGATGGGCAGCCATATAATTTCCTGGCTCTGGAAGGTGGCTTACCTGAAGGCGCAGATGTTATTTGGATGAGCCAGTTCCTGGATTGTTTTTCAGAAGAAGAAATTGAGCGTATTTTGAAGAAAGCCGCAGCGGCCATGTCTGATAGTACGCGTCTTTGTATTCTGGAAACCTTCTGGGATCGACAGAATTATGAAGCCGCGGCACTAAGCATTAATTGTACATCCCTGTACTTTAGTTGCTTTGCCAATGGCAACAGCCGTATGTATGAGTCCGACGTATTTAAAAATATAGTGCAACGCGCAGGTCTGACTATAGATAAGTCCATCGACCATATCGGTAAAGGCCACTCATTGGTGGTATGCCGTAAAGCTTAAGCGGCATTGAGTTGGGCGCTGCGGTGCCCAACTGAGCTGTTCATGGTGATCAAAAGAACGAGTGCAATTAACGCGACGAATATGTTTACGGCATACACGGAGTGGTAGCCGAACCATTGAGCAACCACCGCAACAACACTGCTACCGATTACATTCCCCGCACTGATTGTATTTACAAACATGGCTGAGGCTGTACCGGTCTTCCCTGGCATCATATTCTGGAACCAGGTCATACCGAGGCCGGCAAGCGTACCGATAAAAATGGCATTAAAAATTTGTAGGGCGAATAGCTGCCACAAATCTGTTGCGAAGAAAAATCCGGCATAAAGCAATGCAGCGCAAAATGCGCCTATTCTGATCATTACCAACAGCGAAAAACGGCTGGCTAACCATCCGGCGAGGATCATCACCGGTACTTCAAGTCCCGCTGCGGTACCGTATATCCAACCGGCTTGGCTGCTTGGCGTTGCCATGGATTCAGCGAGAAACAATGGCAAACAGATTATGTAAGTCTGGTTGGCACTGTAGAGCAGCGCAAATGCCAGAATGGCAATGGTGAGGGTTCTGTTGCGGTTTGCGGCGGGTTGCAGCGGTGGTGTGGTGACACGCTGGACTTTAGGTAAAAAGGCCAGACCGCACAGGCCCACAGCAAAATAGCAAAAACCGACCAGAAGGTAATGGTACTTGGGGCCCAGCAGGGTAAATAAGTAAAAACCCAGCGGTGGGCCGCCAACCCAGGACACCGCTACGCAGGCTCTTACAATAGAGTTAAATAACGCATTGCGGTCTGGATGGAGAAACTGGTCGGCATATTCGCGGGTGATTGCCAGCATTTGTGAGGTAGACGCCAATGAAAAAGCAAAAAATGTTAAGCCTGCGATTAATACCAATACATAGCTATCGGCAAAAGCAAAAGTAATACAGGCCAGGGCACCACTGCTCATACCTATAAGGATGATATGGCGTCTGTCGCCAAGTTTGTCTGACCAATGGCCAACCACTTGCGCAAACACAATACTGGTGGCCGACATGGCGACGAAGAAGCTGCCAACCAAAAAAGGCGTTACCTTTAGGTGTTCGGCGAGATAAACACTCAAAGTGGGCACAATAAGCGCGAATAGGCCGCCGCCGAAGAGCGATACTATGCACATGATAAGAGAGTACTTTGAATAGAGTGTTTGATATTGCTGCACGAAAGTGTATCCGCCTGTTGTTGCGAGGGAGTCGAGTTGATTTTAGTGTGAAATACGCTACAGCAAAGTGTAGCTTGTGAAAATGATTGATTTTGCGAAAGATTTCAGCCACAAATACAGAAAACGGGGAAACTTTAAAGAATGTTTAGTAAAATCCGGGTGAGTTTTGGGCTGCATCGAAGATGATCTTGCGTCTAACATTATGATATTGAAAGTAGAGCTGGGGAATGGGCATGAGTGTCAGAATCCTACTTGTTGAGGATGACCAGAAGCTGGGAGAGCTTCTTCAAGAGTATCTGGATAACCAGGGATATATCACTCGAAGAGAGCAGGATGGAGAAGAAATTCCCGCTGCGATTGAAGAGTTTCGACCAAACCTGATCATTCTGGATTTAATGTTGCCAGGGAAAAATGGTTTTGATGTATGTAAAGAGGTGAGAGATACCTATACCGGGAAAATTCTGTTTTTAACCGCCAGCGAAGATGATATGGACCAGGTTGTTGGCCTGGAGCTTGGAGCTGATGACTTTGTTAAGAAACCGGTTCAACCTCGCGTGTTGTTAGCCAGAATTCGTATGCTTATGCGACGAATTGAGTCCCATCCCGGCGGTGGCGAGCATATTCAACAGTTGGTATTTGGTGGTTTATCAATAAAGAACAATACCCGTGAAGTGTATTTGCACGGCAAGCAAGTCGTTTTGACCCCGGCTGAATTTGATCTTTTATGGTTGCTTGCGAACCATGCAGACGATGTCTTAAGTCGTGACCAATTGTTTAAAGAACTGCGGGGTATTGAGTTTGATGGGCTGGATCGTTCTGTTGATACCAAAATAGTCGCCCTGCGGAAAAAATTGGAAGATAACGGGTCAATCGCAAGAAAAATTATCACTGTACGGGGTAAAGGCTACTTATTTGCATCCGATGCCTGGAATGAGTAAATGAACAAACTACTCATTGTCCTGATATTTCTTCTGCCCGTATCGGTATTGGCAGAAGAAAATGGGTGTGAGTTATTTATTTCCGGGGAACCGTTTGAGTTTCGGTTTGAAGGACAAGACTATTCCCTTCAAGGGGCGTCTGAGGCGGGAAAAAATATTCAATGGGATACGAAAATCCCTCCTCCATTGCCAATTGATAAAGCAAAAAAACTAGCCATAAAGTATTTGGCTGAAAATCCCGTCAGTAAGCTTGAGACTATTTTATATTCTGTCCAAATTGACAGCATTCAATGTCACGCTTCTGTTCTTCCTGTGTATTTTATGCGTTTTGTTACCGTTAAGAATAAACTGCCACAAGAAGACTATTTTTTAGCTGTCGCGTTTGATCAGTCCATTTTTTCCGCTGTTAAAAAAACAAAGTAAAATTTTTTGGATAAAAAAAAGGGAGCGATGAACTCGCTCCCAAAACCTTGCCTTGCGGCAAGGGGTCGGTCTAATTGTAAACCTACCAGGGGGTTAAAACTCTACGCGAAGCCCAAGGTATGGAAATATACCCCGGCCTTCCTCTTCTTCAATGGCTACGTCATCATCCGGACTGTTCACTTTGTCGTAATCCAGAGAACGCTCTGTGACATTTTTTTGGTTCAATGCGTTGATGACATCGACAATAAAGGCAGCATCGTATTTGCCAATTTTAAATTCGTTTTTGTAACGTATATCCAGTCGGCTGTATGTTGGTAGTCGATCAGAATAAGGCTCGCCGTATTCGGGTAAGACAGCGGTTTCATCTTCAAAATATGGGTTGTCTTTCACGCCGACGATGGGGGTGTAGGCCGAACCACTTCGAATTGTCCAGCGCCAACCAATATCCTGATTGTGTGTAAGTTGATAGTTGCCCGACCAGTTAAAGACTAACGGTGTATCCAGGTTATAGTCCTGGGTAACATCGGTTCGTTCATTGGTTCGTTTACTTTTGGCCCAACTTAAACCAACCCAGGTATAAAATTTGTCGGTCAGTTCTTTGTTAACAAACAAATCGAACCCGTAAGCTTCACCACTGACTTCGTTCGAGAAATACTGATGGTTTGGATCTTCTTCCTCTTTCAGTCCGAGTGGTAGGTTTTCCAATTCTTTGAAATAACTTTCAAGAGTCCAACTCCATCCATTTTGTAACGTGTTTTCGACACCGACAGTGTAATGGGTTGCTGTTGGTGATTTCAGATTTGGGTTACCTATGCCTTCGATAACATATTCGATATCCGGGAAACGATTGTATTTGCCATAACTGGTGGATATTTTCCAACTGTCTGAAATAATGTAACTGGCGGCCAATCGTGGATGAGTAAATGACTCATCGGTGTAATCATTCTCTTGATACTGAACACCAATATTGAGCGTGAATCTGTCTGTAATCGACCAGTCATCGTTTAAATATGCTGTGTATTCTTTTCTATCAAAACGACTATTATCTTCCGTTTCTCCTCGGCGGGTTTCATCACAAGAAGGGTCAAACTCAGTACAGACAAAATGAATCATTCTGTATTTGTATTTGGTGGTGTAGTCGTAGGAAGCCGCACCCAGCGTAAATGTGTGGGACTTGCCTATGGGCTGGACTATCTGGCCTTTTATCGTATCGAGTTTTTCCTCTGTATTGGAAAAGAAGTTATTCCCCCAGTTTACATCGGTATCAAACGTTAAGCTTCCGACCCCCAACTTTATATGTCGACCACTCTCCCCGAAATTGTCCCAGATAACGGATTGCCCGACATATCGATCAAGTAATTTTGCGTCGCCTTCGAAATCCGGATTACTGCGCACAAATTCTGATTCGCGAGAGAAATTTGCAGCGGCTTCATCGGAAGCACCATTGGCCGAAAGTGTTAGCTTATTGTTTTCGCCAACATCCTGTACGAACTTAAATTGATAATCGTCATCTTCCGGTACTTGCTCAATAGTGATGCCATCTTCCTCTTCCCCTTCGGAAATAAATAGATGCATTAAACTTTTTCGGTAGCTCGCATAGAAGGCTCCGCCCTTCCACAAACCGGACTCAAGGAATATGCCCGAACGTAACATCGATGCGTCGACGATCGCGTGAAATTGTTCGGCTTTTGGGTCGCGCAAAGTAATATTGAATGCGGCGCCAGTCACGTTGCTGTATTCGGGACCAAAGCCCGCGGAGTACATCTGAAAATCCTGGATAATGGATTCGTGAAAGATAGAGTTGGTGAATTGGTGAAAAACATAGCCTGCGGGAAGAAAGTCAACCTGGAAAATATTATCCGCAGGTGAAGAGCCGCGTACCGCAGGTTCACCGCCATCTCCATCAGAATACACGACACCTGGCAGACTATAGATTGCGCCGAGTGGGTCACCAAATGAACCTGGCATATCCACCAGTTTTTGCGCTTCTTCGGTTATCTCTGTGAAGTTTGCTCTGCGGCTGCCATAAACATAGGTTTCTTCAATGTTTTCCTCACCTTTTTGATCATCTGAACTTGGTGTGGTTTTTTCTGCATCTGCGGCGTGCAGTTGCAGAGAGCTTAGGGCAAGCGCGCTCACAATACTGGTCGATAGAATCTTTTTTGCTAGAGGCATGTTCATCTGACTGTCCGTAATAATTTTTATGCGGCAAATTCTACGGCTTGACTTGAGCTGTGTATTTGAGGGGTATGTTATGGTTTGTTACATCAGCTGCAATGAGTGTTACTAAGCGTTGCTAATTAAGGGCAGTTTGTAAACAAGCTGTCGGTTTGATTAGAGAATATTCGTAAGAATACAAATGACTGTTTCAGGAAGGAACGTGTAGTAATGCTCTTTACTGTTATCCTGTAAATTTATATTCACAGAGTAACAGCAAAGAAAACAAAACTAACCGCGGAGTTTATCGGCAATATCGTCTAAGTCGTCGCCGGATTCCAATAGGTTTTCAATCGTAATGTCCGCCGTTTCTGGGTCGAGGTGCAAAGACTTAAAGAGTTGCATTGGAATGGCCCCGCCATACGCTGTACCAAAACCGTGATTGGCAAGCATACGTTTGGCCAGATAAATGAGTTTAGAGTAGGTTTGGTGGTGATCGGAATAGTCAATGTTGTTTTGTTGGCGTAAAGCTATGACCACTTCCTGCGGCATATTCCAGTTATCTAACAACCAAGATGCAATCTGATTGCCCGTTACTTTAATGCAGTGTTGTTCAACTGCCGCGACAGGAACGTGGGGATTGGCATCAGAAAGACGCATGATATTGTTTAGGTATGGAGGAAATACCTCAGCAAGAATGAGCGTACCAATATTGCTGAGCAGGCCCGACAAGTAAGCCATACCAAAACTGGGGCGGTGTTCACGCGCAATGGATGTCACCAACCCCTCAACTGCCGCAGCGGTATACACCGCGTTGCGCCAATAGGTTGCAACTTGTCTGTGGCTTAGTTGCTCGGTGGATAAGGTTTTGCCAAGGGCCAAACCCAGTGCCAGGTTAAGTACCATATCGAAACCCAGTACACGAACAATCGCGTCGTGAACAGATTTTATTTTTCCTGGAGCAGAGTAATAAGGCGATGCCGCCCAGCTCACAACTTGAGCTGCAAGGCTAGGATCAATTTCAACAATATTGGTGAGATCGCTAATATCGGCATTGGGGTCTGCGCGAAGCTTAATAATTCGCTGTGCACTTTCTGGTAAGGGCGGAAGCTCAAGAGTTTCTTCCAGGCGCTGCTTAATTCTAAGTTGAGTAAAGCGCTCTACGCTGGACTGAATTTGTTTTTCGTCTTTATCCGGGTCGGCAGATAACTCGGGAATCTTTATCGCAAAACTGCCAATGCTGGCGGTTTTAATAATACTGCTGAAGCCATTGTGATCGAGTTCAAGCATACTGTGCTGGTCACCGGTTTCTAGCAGCAAGTTCTCCCGCTGCAATAAACTGGCTTCAACCAGTGTGGGCATACCCTGCCAGCGTGGTATGGCTGGAACGGCCGTAAGGTGATGCTCGTTTATGAGAGGGCGGACTTCCGAGTTCGGCACCGCAACAAAGTTACGTGCAAACTGTTGGTACATGGAATCCAGATCCAACATGGTATCGCTAGGAATCAAAACCTGTGCTCTGCCTTGGGCATCTTCAACAAGTATTGACCTGACAACACAGCTATTCCCGGTATTTGGTGTAACCGGTAGCTTTGGATTCCGTAAATCCATCTCGGTGATGTTGTAATGCACCTTTTGAGTTTCGAGCATTTCAACAACGCTAGTTGGCAGACTCACAAGATATCTCCTTAATTATTGTTTAAGTGCGCATACAAAAGACAAACAATGCGCCTCTTAATCAATATAGTTGGCCTATGAGCAATCGCCAGGGAATGAGAAAAATCAGGGTTGGCAATGTGATGAAAGGGGGCTTTTTTTACACCCTGGCGTAGACTCTGGCATCACCAAACCAGCGATTGGTAAGGTGTTCTGCAGATATGGAATTGTCTGTGAGTAAGTCTTTACCTACTTTGTGAACTAAAGGAAGCATAGCGCTATCTCGCTGCGCATCGGCAATGCGGTATTCCATATTACCGGTTTGACGGGTACCAAGGAGCTCGCCTGGGCCGCGTAATTCCAGGTCTTTTTCCGAAATAACAAAACCATCGGTAGACTGGCGAAGAACTTTGAGCCGCTCGCGGCCATCATTAGAAAGCTTATCGCCATAGAGCAGAACACAATGGCTCTCTGCGCTGCCTCGTCCGACTCGACCGCGCAATTGATGGAGCTGAGCCAGGCCCAGCCGCTCAGGATTTTCGATGATCATTAAACTGGCATTGGGCACATCTACACCGACTTCGATGACGGTCGTGGCTACCAACAACTGAACCTCGCCTTGTTTAAATGCCGTCATTACGGCTTCTTTTTCCGCGGGTCTCAGTCGTCCGTGGCAGAGTCCTTGGGAGATATTAGGCAAGGCTTCCTTGAGCATGGCCGCCAACTCTTCGGCGTTGGCCGCTGACAAGGTTTCGGATTCCTCAATCAATGGACAAACCCAGTAAACCTGTCGCCCCTCTGCGCATACGGCACTAATCCGGTTGATAATTTCCGGCCGTCGTTTCTGGCTGACTAAAAGTGTATTAATGGGCGTTCGGCCGGGAGGAAGTTCATCGATAATCGAGTAATCCAATTCCGAGTAGGCGGTCATGGCCAACGTCCGAGGGATAGGCGTGGCAGTCATGACCAGTTGATGTGGCATTTCTCGGGAGAGACTTTTTTGTTGCAGGCTGAGGCGCTGGTTTACCCCAAACCGATGTTGCTCATCGATGATGACCAGGCCCAGGCGTGCAAAGCAGACGTTGTCCTGAAACAGGGCATGGGTGCCAATGATAATCTGATATTCACCGCGTGTAATGGCTTCGTAGGTTTCCCGTTTTTTCTTGGCTGTGAGCTTTCCCACCAGCCAGCCAATACGAATATTTAACGGTTCCAACCAGGCTGCGAAATTTTTAAAGTGCTGTTCCGCCAATATTTCAGTTGGTGCGGCAATAGCAACCTGATAGCCACTGGCGGCGGCCTGTAACGCGGCAAGTGCCGCAACCAGTGTTTTCCCCGAGCCAACATCCCCCTGAACCATCCTGAGCATGGGATAGCCACCACGGAAGTCATCCAGAATTTCGCCATATACCCTTTGTTGTGCCTGTGTCGGGGTAAAGGGAAGCGAATCGAGAAACTGCTGTATCACTTCGGGGCTTTGTTGTATCTCTGGTGCCTGATGGCTTTGAGTTTCCTGCCGTAACTGCTGACGAACAATAAAGTGTGCGAGTAATTCTTCAAAGGCTAAACGCTTTTGACAGGGATGCTGGCCTGAAAGCAGATAGTCGACGCTGGTATCTGGCGGCGGGTTATGAATGAACTGGATTGCATGGCTAAGGGATTCAACCCCGAATTCTCGATTGATCTCCGGGGGCAGCAGTTCCTCCAGCGCGTGTTTTTGCAGAAGCTCGAGCCCCTGCATGATGATTTTTCGTAATCGGGGCTGGGTAATGCCTTCGGTTAAGCCATAAACGGGGGTTAAGGTCTCTTCAACCTCAGGAGGTTTGTGCGGATCGATATATTCGTATTCGGGGTGGTAGAACTCGATGCCCGTTGCCCCCATTCTGGCTTCGCCGAATACGCGCAAAAGCGTGCCTTTTTCCAGACGGGCTTTTTGGGTGTTATTAAAGTGGAAAAAGCGCAGCCGAACAGTACCGCTGCCATCTTCAATGGTGCATTCAAGGCTTCGCCGTTTGCCAAATTTGATCTGACTGGTTAACACGTAGCCCTGAACGACGGCCATGGTGTTCAGCCGTAAATGGCCGAGTGGTGTAATACGTGTACGATCCAGATACTTGCTAGGTAAATGGAATAGTAAATCCTGGACGTTAGTTATCCCCAGCTTTTTTAAGGTTCCTGCCAGGCTGTCCCCAACGCCTTTCAGCGCAGTAACGGGAATATTTTTCAGTAACCGCCCACCCACAGTCGACAACCTTTGCGCTTAACTATGTTGTCCAAGTTGGCAGCGGGTAATGGCCGTACGAACGGCATCAATTGCCTGCAGGCGCGGAAAGCTGGCTCGCCAGGCCAGGGCAACGGTTCTGGTTGGTGGGGTTTTGAATGGCCGTGTTTCCAGCAAGCTGGTGGTGTGATTACCTACTGCAGCCGACTGCGGCAAAATGGTAATGCCAAGGCCGGAAGCTACCATATACTTAAGTGTTTCCAGCGAGCTGCCTTCTGCAGCGGTGCGAATTTTCCCTCTGGGGTCGTCTATGGATGGTTTCAGGTTAGGGCAGGCTTCCAATACTTGATCACGGAAGCAATGTCCTTCTCCAAGTAACAATACGTTGTATTCGGTAAGCTGTTCAGGCTCTAGCTGCGTAAATTGTGTTAACGGATGGTTCTTATCCATCAACACCACAAACTCTTCGTCATAGAGTGGCTGGGTAACAATATCGGCCTCGGTAAACGGTAAGGCGATGACAATTGCGTCCAAGTCACCTTGTCGAATACGCCGGCGTAACGTGGCGGTGTAGGTTTCCTCCACGTACAAAGGCATATCCTTCGCCATTTGTTGAATTTCGGGAATCAATTGTGGGAAGAGGTAGGGGCCAATAGTGAAGATCGCACCAATGTGCAATGGGCTAACCAGCTGGTTCTTACCTTCGTTGGCAATATCTTTAATGGTGGATGCCTGCTCCAGAACTTTCTGTGCCTGAGAAATAATTTTTTGCCCGAGTGGTGTGGGGTAAACACGCGTTTTGGAACGTTCAAATATTGCAGTGTCCAGTTCTTCTTCCAGTTTTTTTACCGCGATACTTAAAGTGGGCTGTGATACATGACATCGTTCGGCAGCTCGTCCAAAATGCTGTTCTTGCGCTAGGGTCACTATGTAACGTAGCTCAGTTAAGGTCATGGCGATCACTCGTTGTTGTAGTCAAAATTTATTAATGCAGAGTATTTCATAAAATGAGTCTAAAGAAAGTACTTTTTGTGGGTTATGGAGATATTGCCCAACGAGCAGCCAGGCGCTTAACTGAACAGGGCTTTTTGGTCACTGGTGTTGCGCGATCCGACAAAAAAGCGGACTCGGGAGTCGATATTTGGCGTGGTTCAGTTCGTGATCAAGCAATTCTAAAAAGAATAACCGCAGAGCATTTTTCTGCGGCCATTATTACGCTTACTCCAGACGATAGAACGGAATCCGGTTATCGTGATGCCTACTTGGCCAATGCCAAGGCGCTGGTTGATGCCTGGCGTGATACAAACACGGTACCCGGATTGGTGATTTTTGTTTCCAGTACCGCTGTATATGGACAAGATGAGGGAGAATGGGTTGATGAATTGAGCCCAACTGAGCCGGAAAATTTTCGTGGCGAAGTCATGCTTGAAGCCGAACAAGCGGTATTGCAGTTGGGTTATTGTGCATGTGTTGTGCGTTTTTCGGGAATTTATGGGCCAGGGCGAGACTTTTTACTGCGGCAAGTTAAAGAAGGGAAGGGAGGAAGTCCTGCTTATACCAACCGTATTCATGCGGAGGATTGTGCGGGTGTACTTAGTCACTTGGTTAGTTGCCACATGCAGGGGACCCGCCTTGAAAGCGTGTATCTCGCCAGCGACAGCGCTCCCGTATCTGGTGAAGACGTCCGTAAGTGGTTAGCAGAGCAACTTGGTATAGACTTGCTTAGCTCAGCAGATGAAAGTCGCAGTCTGGGAAAACAATGCGCCAATAAGAGGCTATTGGAAACCGGGTATGTGTTTTTGTATCCGTCGTATAAAGAAGGCTACGCCTCTATGATAGAAAACTGATTTCTTTTGTCTGTTGTAAAAAGTATTTTTTGAATGATTACGTGAGTTGGTGGCATATTTACTGGGGCTTATCGTCAACTTGGATGCATCGAATATGAAAAACGAAAAGGCGAATTATTAATGAATTTTGAAGATTTTACCGTTTCCCATGAAGAAACTGATTGGTCAGATTGCCTGCAGTCCTGGTCCTGGTTGTTGAAAAAGAATCCTGAGATACAAGTTTTGCTTGTGACCAAATTTGCCGAGTTGTTTGTTATAAACGATGACGACGAAGTCTGGTTTATGAGTTCCTCTGGAGGCAGTTACGAAAAAATTTCAGACTCTTTGGAATCTTTTTCCTCTCTGCTTGAAGACAAAGAGACGCTGGATTTATATTTCATGCCAGAACTGGCTATGCTTTTGGAGAATGAAGGCTTAACACTGGAAGACGATCATTGTTACGGTTTCAAGATTCCCTGTGTTTACGAAGAGTGTACCTTCGAACCAGATAATTTTTATGTTGCCAATATTGCTGAATATTTGAAAGCACTGGGGAATCGACTGGGTGAGATGGAGCAGCAAGCAGGGAACACACAGGTGACATTGAACACTTTTACCTAATGTGTTTTGTTAAACAACCTTAAACAGGAAACTATTTTTTCGATCCAATAGCTTTAATGAGGTTATAGGTTTTTGTATTAAAAAACGTTCATGAAATTAGTCTCTTTACGTTCTGGTCATAAGCAATTTTTTTTTAATATCTTTTCTCCGGTTTATGGCCAGAATTTCCCGCATATAACTAAATAATATTAATTAATTGGCAAGTGACTTTTGCATCTGAAAGTAAATGTCATTGTATGTGCTAGTCTGGAAATAAATACATTAGTTTATTTTTTGTGTGCATATAGGGACATTTATATGGATAGCCATTCGATTTCTGAACCGCAATATCGCGAAATTAAAGACACCCAGCTTACCGTTGAACAATTCAATAAAATTTTATGTCCTAATCTTCGTATCGGAGTACGAATGGGATTGCTGAACCCTGACAAATACGGTTGGGTCTCTTCCGCCGAAATGAAAAATTTTTTAAATTATATCGGTGCGAAAAAGAAATCTCAGGTGTTAAAACAACTGGTATCTGTAAGTGAGGGTGCGACAGAGTTTAAACGGAAAGACCATATAAACATTATTGAATTAAAAGGGACGCGTTTAGATCACGGTAGTTCATCCGGGATTCTCAATAATACTCACGGTTTTTCCGAAGAACGGTTAGATCATCTAAAAAGTTTTTCTGACGATGGTAAGTGTCTGCATAAAAAAGAGATGGCTGCTGCAGCCAATGACTTTCACCGTTGTCCAGTCAATTTTAAATCTAACTTGGGAACCAATATTCAGTCCCTGGAAATATCCACGGTTATGGAGATCTATGCACAGCGGGATGCGCAGGGACGGCGTTTCTTTTCTATGGATGATATCGATTGCATATGGAAGCACAACCGTTTTCCTGAGTATTGGCAAAGGCCGAAGAAGGGGTTTTACGGCACATTAAGTGCGTTGTTTAAGTTCTTTTATATGTTTAGTGTGCGTTGGCGGCTTAAGCTATTTCATCGTCATGAACATAAAAAACATCCCGCCTGTCACTGATTTTTTATAAAAAAGCGTTGTATCATGGGCTTTTATAGAATAAGAAGAGCCCATGATTTCCTTTTTTACGCCTCGACCTTTAATTGATGCTGATACCGCATTGTGGATCTCTGATGTGTTTCAGTGGGCCATCGAGCATTTTGACGGTAAAGCGTTTTTTCAGCAGACCCAATTAATTCAACCCTCCAATGCATTCTTCCCTGGCCGGGTGACCAGTGTCCACGAAAAAGCGGACTCTATATTTCAACATTGTCTGACCTACACGGGGCTGACACATTGGCCATTTACGTTAACCAGTCCCGAAATGTTTTCTCCGCAAGAGCCCATGCGCTTAGGGGTTGAGAAAATAGAACGGCACACGGAAAAAGCTTTAGTTACCCAACAAACAGAATCCAGCCTTGTGCTGAGTTACCCTCCACAACAGGTCGCTAAACCTGGGGATTTGGCAGCGAGCTTTGCTCACGGGCTTGCTCAACATATGTTGGCACAATATCACCAGGCTCCACCGGGTGGGCCAGAGCTATTTGTGCCTGCAGCGGAAGTGGTTGCGATATTTATGGGCTTCGGCGTTTTGTTTTCTAATTCGGCTTATACCTTTCGTGGCGGGTGCGGAAGTTGCTACAACCCACATGCCAACCGCAGTGCAGCACTGAGTGAGGATGAATGCCTGTTTGCTTTGGCGGTATTTTGTAAGTTAAAGAAAATTCCGATTTCTGAAGCAAAGCAGTATCTGAAACCACATTTGAAAGGGCGTCTTAAAAAAGGAATGAAACAGTTTGAGCGAATGGAATCGGAGGTGGTCGAAGGGCTTCTTCAGCCTTAGTCCTCCTAATTGGGGGCATGCTCGTTATTGCAGCCCCCAATAGCTTGTTAGGCTTTTAACACCATAATGGCATCAGCTTCGATAAGAGAATCTTTGGGTAGCTGATTGATACCAATCGCTGCACGTGCTGGGTAAGGTTGCTTAATATATTTATCCATCACTTCGTTAACGATTGCAAAGTTGCTCAAGTCTGTCAGGTAAATATTAAGTTTGACGATGTCTTGTAAACTGCCCCCAGCGGCTTCACATACGGCACTTAAGTTTTTAAATACCTGTTCCGCTTGTGCGGCAAAATCACCTTCCACCAATGTCATGGTTTCGGGAACCAAGGGAATTTGTCCAGATAGATAGACGGTATTATCAACCTTAACAGCTTGGGAATAGGTTCCGATTGCCGCCGGTGCATTATCAGAGTGGACAACTGCTTTGTCAGTCATAATGGTCTCCAAGACTTTCTAACTCGTTGAATAAATTATTTTTTTGATCGGTGTACTTTGGTTACTGAACTCATGGTTTTTATTGTGCGCATCACTTGGGCAAGGTGAACACGTCCAGTTACCGATAAGGTGAGCGTGATTACACTGTGTTCCGCATCCCGTTCTTCGACCTGAATGCCTTCGATGCTTGTCCCGGTTTGGGCAACACGTGCGGCAAGTGTGGCGATAATGCCACGTTCTGATCGAACTTCAATGCGGACGCCAGTCTGAAATTCCCCGGTAACATTCAGTGACCAGTTGACGTTAGCGATGTTTTCCCCCTGATTACGCAGGTTCATTGCGTTTTTGCAGGTTTCCGCGTGAACAACAACGCCTTTACCCTTACTCAAATGGCCAATAATGGGGTCGCCGGGAATGGGACGGCAGCAGCGAGCAAAGCTCACCATCAGGCTGTCTGCTGAGTCAATGGTAATGGGGGCGGAATCCCGGCTATTGAGTTCGGCATCGGGTTTTAATATCTGTGCGATGGTAAACGCCTGGATCTTACCCATACCGATACATTCGAAGAGTTCTTCCAGAGATTCCACTTTGGTTTCTTCAAATACATGGGTGAATTGTTGGTCGGTAATTTGCTCCAGATTCATATCCAGATTCACCAGCGAGCGATTTAACATACGTTTGCCAAGTTCGATGGATTCGATATGACGCTGGTTTTTCAAATAGTGGCGAATGGCGGTTCTGGCTTTGGCTGTGGCAACAAAGTTAAGCCAATTGGGGTTGGGTTGGGTATTGCCAGAGGTAATGATTTTAACTTTTTGACCGCTATACAAAACTTGTGAGAGCGGTGCCGGGCGGTCATCAATACGACAGGCCACACAGGTATTGCCTACATCGGTATGGACTGCGTAGGCAAAGTCGACGGGCGTTGCGCCAGAAGGCAATTCGATAATGGAACCTTTGGGGGTGAAGACGTACACCTCATCACGAAACAGGTCGATTTTTACGTTCTCAACGAATTCCGTTGAGCTTGAAGTGAGCTTGTTGATTTCCAGTAGACGTTGTACCCAACGTTGCACACCATCGTGGCCTTCGAGTGATTCGCTTTCTTCGTTTACGGCGGTTTTGTATATCCAGTGAGCGGCAATACCGCTGTTGGCAAAATCATCCATCTCCTTGGTGCGAATTTGGACTTCAATCGGCACACCTTGTGAGCCAACTACCACCGTATGCAATGATTGGTAGCCATTTTCTTTTGGGATAGCGATGTAGTCTTTAAATTCGCCGGGGCGGGGTTTAAACAGATTGTGGATCGCACCCAGAGTGCGATAACAATCGTCGATATTGTCGACAATAATGCGAAACGCAAACACATCCATGATTTCGCGGAACGATTTGTATTTTGCCCGCATTTTGCTGTAGATACTGTACAGGTGTTTCTCTCTACCGATCACCAAGCCATCAATTTCCTGTCGATCCAAACGATCCTGAATGGCCGCTTTAATTTTATCGACAATCGCTTTTCGATCCCCGCGAACTTCTTGTAGCGATGCAAGTAATCGATTGGCTCTCAAAGGGTGAGTGGCAGCAAAACTTCTGTCTTCGAATTCGATACGCCAATCATTCATGCCCAGACGGTGAGCAATGGGGGCGTAGATTTCCAATGTTTCCTTTGCTATGCGGCGTTTCTTATCCGCAGATAGCGCACCCAATGTACGCATGTTATGTAATCTGTCTGACAGTTTGACCACGATTACTCGAAGGTCTTTGGTCATGGCCAAAGCCATTTTCTGGAAGTTTTTGGCTTGTTTTTCCGCTTGGGATTCAAAATCAATTTTGGCCAGCTTACTGACACCGTCCACAATTTCTGCGACGGTCTGACCAAACTGATCGGTGATGGCTGATTTTGGAATTCCGGTATCTTCAATGACATCATGAAGCATGGCGGCCATTAAGCTTTGATGATCCATGCGCACGCTGGCGAGAATATTTGCCACAGCAAGAGGGTGCGTAATATAGGGTTCACCACTGCGCCGAAACTGGCCCATGTGTGCTTGCTCTGCATAGTAATAGGCACGCTTAACGCTCATTACCTGGGAAGGTTCCAGGTAACCGGAAAGGCGGTGACTCAAGGTGTCTATTGTCAGCATAAACTCAGCTCTAATTTAGGATGTCATGATAGAGAATATATAGCTGCTTGTATTTGATAAAAAGGGGCAAGCAGTAAATTCATGCTTATGTTTGAAATAAATTTTATTATTTACCCGAAATAAAAACGAATTTAAACGGGAGTATAGGAGAGAAGTGGGGGAAAGGAATTTCGGATAGCAGAAGAACAACTGCTATCCGATAAAAATGTTACAGCATTGGACCTTGAGATGGGTCGATCATGTTACCCATTGCTGGTGCAGAATCGTCAGCAAGATTGATTTCTTCTTCCAGAATTTCTTCTTCATCCGATTCGTTCAAAATGCTGGCATCAACCAAGCCTTCTTCGATTTCACGTAAGGCAATTACAGTTGGCTTATCATTTTCTTCATCTACCAAAGGGTCTTTGCCTTGCACTGCAAGTTGACGAGCACGTTTACTGCCCACCATAACCAATTCAAAACGGTTATCTACGTGATCAAGACAATCTTCTACGGTAATTCGAGCCATAATTTAAATCCACTAATAGAATCAATTGGTGTACGACCTACGGGAGGGCGTGGAAGTGTACGCAAATTGCCCACTTCTCTCAACCAAAACCGATGAAAAAATGCGGTTTTGGGGTGAAAAACTGAATATCAGGCCAATAAGCTTTCAAGTAGTGCCTGATGCCTGACTTGTTGTTTGGCCAGGGTTTGCCGTTCGGCATAGATCACTGAGCGCAGTTCCATAAGCGCTTGGTCGAAATCATCATTAATGATGATGTAATCTCCTTCGACATAGTGCGATATCTCGCTCTTGGCTTCAGCCATTCGGGCTTCAATCACCGATTCGCCATCCTGACCTCTTCCAGTCAGTCGTTCCCTTAAGGTTTGGCGTGATGGGGGCAGTATAAATACGCTTCGGGTTTCTGGCAGCTGCTTGCGCACCTGTGCAGCACCTTGCCAGTCTATCTCCAATATAACGTCGTTGCCCGATAACAAAGTGTCCTGTACCCACTGTTTGGAGGTGCCATAGTAATTGGTGAACACCTGAGCATGTTCAAGAAACGCGCTTTCCCCCACCATGCTCAAAAAGGTTTCCTGATCGACAAAGTGATAGTTCACTCCGTCTACTTCGCCGGGGCGTTTTTCTCTGGTGGTGTGCGATACACTCACCTGAATCGCATTTGTTGATTCCAAAAGTGCGTTGACCAGGCTGGTTTTACCAGCGCCACTAGGCGCTGAGATGGTATATAGCGTTCCGATTTGGCGGTTGTTCATGGAGATGGGTATGGATTCTCTGTAAGTTGTTGGGGCTCAATGAGGATTGGTAATAATAATAACAAGGGAATCCGCACTTCGCATTATTGTGTGTTGAATCAAACGCCTGGAGATTTTTTGAGCAGTGCATGAATTCGCCACTGATATCACAAGGCTTTCAGGTTAGTATAGGCCTGCACAAAAAGGATCAGGTATACAGCGGACGAAAATCATCATTGTTCAACGCACTTCAAACTAGCTCTGCATATCTTGTTTTCCACGTTTAGTGTGAACGCTTCTTTTTGTCGCCTTACCAACAAACTGGATCGTGTATAAGTAAAAAGGGTATAAATTATGTACAAATATTTGGGTATTGTTGCCGTGGTACTGGGAATACTTTGGCCATCACTTGGGATGACCCAAGAACCGGAAGCGCAAGCTGATGCTGCTGAAGAGCAAATAAGCGCAGAGGATCAGGCCTATATGGACTGGGCTCGCAACCTGTGGGAATCCCTGGATCGCAAAACCGGAGATGTCACACTGAATCAGGCGAGAGTGACGTTAAAAGTACCGGAAAACTTTTATTTTCTTGGTTCGGCTGATGCAGAAAAAGTGCTGGTGGATGTGTGGGGGAATCCTCCTGGGCAAAATGTCCTTGGTATGCTTTTTCCAATGGAATCAACGCCCTTTGATGGCGATGCCTGGGCGGTGACCATCGAATATGAAGAAGATGGTTATGTGTCCGATAAGGATGCTGCTTCTATCGATTACGATGATTTGTTGCGTGATATGCAGCGGGATACACGTGAAGCGAGTAAAGCTCGAATCAAGCAGGGCTACGAAAGTATTGAGCTTGTTGGTTGGGCTGCGGCACCGTTCTATGATGCAGCGACCAATAAACTGCATTGGGCAAAAGAAGTGAAGTTTGGTGATTCTGAAGAGAACACGCTGAACTACAATATCCGTGCACTTGGGCGAAAAGGTGTGCTGGTGATGAATTTCATTGCCGGGGTTGATCAGCTGCCTGTTATCCAGAATGAAGTGAACACGGTTTTGGCTATGGCATCCTTTGACGAAGGTGCCCGCTATGCGGACTTTGATCCGGATGTGGACAAAGTCGCTGCATATGGTATTGGTGCGCTGGTTGCCGGTAAGGTGTTGGCAAAATCCGGTATTCTGGCAGGCTTGTTATTATTCCTGAAGAAATTTGGCGTGTTTATTGTTGTTGGTCTTGGCGCTTTCTTGAAAAAGCTTTTCTCCGGTAACCAAGGGAATCGCTAGAAAATGCCGGGAGATATACTTCCAGCAGGCAATGGTTTCAATAGCAAAACGAAACGACTTCCGAATATTGAAAAGACCACCCGTTAATCAGGTGGTTTTTTTTCGGAACCTTATTGTGTGAACGAGTTGCCCTGAGGTTGGGCTTGTGAGTGAGTTTAGTATGTCGACGAAGTTGTCTTTAGCATATCTAAAATCTGTAATGGAATCCTACTATCCCATTTCATCGGCTACGTGGGAGGGGTTGGAGTCGCTTTTTTCGTTTCGTCATGTGGCCAAGTCTGAAGAGCTTTTTTCCGCAGGAGTCCAACCTACGGCGTTTGCGTTTGTTGTTCACGGGCTGTTTCGCGTGTATGTGACAGACGAAGACGGTCATGAATACAACAAAAACTTCTTTCAAGAAGGTACGTTCCCCGGTTGTATGACCGCTCTCCTCACCCAAACCCCTTCACAGTTTTGCATTGAGGCACTTGAAGATTCAGAGGTTATTCTGATTGATTTCAAAGGCTACCGTAATCTGTTACAAAAAGATGAGGACCTTAAGCTATACCATATTCTGTATTTGGAAAAAAATTGGCTGTTGGCGAAAGATGCTCGCGAGGTTCAACTTGTTCAGGATGATGCATCAGCAAGATATCTCCGGTTCATCGCTGATTATGCCAATATCTTCGAACGCATTCCCCAGTACCACGTTGCATCCCATCTTGGCGTAACGCCTACGCAATTAAGTCGTATCCGAAAAAAATTAGGCCACGCGTTTACATAGGTAAATGAGGTTGGAGTAGCTTGTAGGTAATCTGTGCCTATGAGTTACTTATCTTTTTTAGCTTTTATTGCCGGTGCGGCCATCGCAGTGCAAGCCAGTATGAACGCGCAGCTGGGCAGCTTGCTAGATAATCCATTATTAGCAACCGGTGTTGCTTTTATAAGCAGTGTGTTTTTTACCATGCTTGCCATTGGTGTATTCAGCAAAGAGTTGCCGCCAACTGCATTGCTGAAAGCCGTGCCTTTTTACCTTTGGTTCGCCGGCGGTATGTTAAGTAGTTTTGGCATCGCCATGTTTTATTTTTTAATACCTAAAATGGGCGTAGGCTCAATGATGTCGTTTGCGCTTTCAGGACAATTGATCATTGCAATTTTAATTGGGCATTTCGGCTGGTTTAGTATGCCTATAAAACCCTTTTCAACCTTAAAGTTAATGGGTGTCCTGGCGTTAATTCTTGGAGTTGTTTTAGTAAACCATGAGTAGTATGAACTTAGAAAAAGAGAACCTGTTTAATTTGGTTTCATTATGGAAGTTGATGGGAGCGAAGGAAAGCGAATTAGATAGCACAGCAAATCTTTACCGCTGTTCGATGTGGCCTAATAAACATTGGTTAGAAGGGGAAGATCTTTTCTCACCGGAACCTGGTCAATTGAAAGCCAGTATCGATCAATCCCATATAGATGCCGTTTTTCCGGTATGGGGAAGTTACGACCAGCTTGAAGCTGTATTAAAGCAAAAAGATTTTGTTTTTCGGTCCGAGCAAATTGCAATGTATGTTGAGTTAGCTTCTCACTCATATAGTCCAGAGCAAGGGTTAGTCTTAAGAGAAGTTAAAGATGCTGAACTGCTTAAATTATGGGGAGCGTTAGGGTCTTCAGCTTTTGGCTATCAAATTAATTTTTCGGTAATGGAAAAGTTGTTAAATCAGAATAATGTCATTATTGAAGTCGGATATTATGCCGATCATCCTGTCGCAACCGTTTTGAGTTATGTTACTGGAGATGTGTTGGGTATCCACCAAGTCGGTGTGGTGAGTGATATGCGAGGCAAGCAAATTGCGAGCAAAATAATGCACGCTGTGTTATCTAGAGGCAAAAAAGATGGCGTGAAATACGCAACTCTGCAAGCCTCGCCTTTGGGCATCAATATATATAAAAGACTGGGATTTCAAGAGCAATTCGTTATTCGAAACTTCCAGCGGGATAATCAGGAGAAATAAAAATGAATGTCATTGATACTATTTATGCGCGACGAGCAATTAAACATTATGACGCGGAGCATCGTTTGACGGCTGAAGAAGAAAAACAATTACTTGAAGCAACCATTCAGTCTCCCACAAGTTTTAATATTCAACATTGGCGATTTGTTATTCTTCGAGAGCCGGCATTGAGAGAAAAAATTCGTAAAGAGTATGGTTACGACCAAGCTCAGATAACCGATGCATCCCTGTTGATATTATTAGTCGCGGATACTCAAGCCTGGAATAAATCACCAGAGCGCTACTGGCAAAATGCACCACAGGAGGTTGCTGATATGCTGGTGGGGATGATTAAGCCTTTTTATCAAGGAAGGGAATTGTTACAGCGAGATGAAGCGCAACGTTCAATGGGTATTGCCATGCAAACGCTGATGCTGGCGGCTCATGGAATGGGGTACAGCAGTTGCCCAATGATTGGCTACGATTTTGATGGTGTGGCTGAGTTGATTCAGTTACCTGAAGGTTTTGTTATGGGGCCGTTAATTGCCATTGGGAAGGGAACAAAAGACGCCTGGCCAAAACCAGGGCAGTTAACGTTGGATGAGCTGGTATACGAAAACGGCTTTTAAAATTTTTATCGGGTCGACCACTTAATTGATGGCCGACTCGATAAATTTCATTCCCATCTCTTTGGCCTTTAAAGCGGCCTCTTTATCCCCCATCACATGAGCACAGACAATGGCGCCTTCAATTAACAAATTCAACTGATCGGCTAACTGATCTGGGTTGGATGCGGCTGCCTGGGAAGCAAGGTCGCGAATGTAGTCCAGCATAAGACGTTTATGTTCGGCACAGAAGATATGATTCGGGTTGTCGGCGGCACCAAATTCCGCAGAAGCGTTAATAAACATGCATCCGGCAAAGTCATCACTTTTGAACCAGTTATCGACCATATCAAAGATAGCTAATAGTCGGCCTCTGGCAGTCTTTTCCTTTTTTTCCACTTCGCGCATAAAAAAGTTACGAAACAACTCATCACGTTTACGCAAGGTTGCCAGTATTAGCTCGTCTTTGGTTCGGAAGTGATTGTATAGCGTTTTCTTGGACACGCCGGCCTGGGCAATGATGGTATCGACACCTGTTGCGTTAAAGCCATTTTTGTAGAACAGGTTGAGCGCAGTGGTGACGATATGCTCTCTTTTGGAAACCGCTGGCATGATTTTCCTCGAAATTAAATAAACAACTATGTATACCTTTAAATTACCTTTTTTTCAATAAAAGCGATTAATTATTGGCCGAAATGGCGGGTGCTTTTTAAATATAGGCGATTTAGGTATAAAAAACTGGTTGACAAAGGAAACAGATCTGTTTACATTCTGCATCGAAGGGATACAGATCTGTTTCTCTTCGATAAAGTGATCTTGAAAGCAGAGGTAAATATGTCACAGGTTATTGCACCCCCTTTTACAGAGAAGACAGCAATAGAAAAAGTTCAGCGTGCAGAGGATCTTTGGAATACTCGGGATCCGGAAAAAGTCGTTCTTGCATACACTGAAGGTTCGCATTGGCGAAATCGAGGTGAGTTTGCCTCTGGCCGGGAAGCTATACAAAAGTTGCTGGAGCGCAAGTGGACAAGAGAATTGGACTATCGTTTACGCAAGCAACTCTTTACTTTTTCCGGCAACAAAATTGCAGTCAATTTCCAGTATGAATATCGTGACGACAGTGGGCAGTGGTATCGCGCATACGGTAATGAACACTGGCAATTTGATGAGCAAGGTTTAATGGAAGTGCGTGAAGCCAGTATTAACGAAATTCCAATTCAACACAGCGAAAGAGAAATTTTTTAGATTCAATCTCTAACTACAAGGAACAAATACGATGTCAGCAATAAAATTATATCGCCACCCTTTATCCGGTCACTCTCACCGGGTTGAAGTTTTTTTATCGTTATTAGATGTAGATTTTGAGTTGGTCAATGTCGACCTGAAGAATGGTGAGCATAAGCAGCCACAGTTTTTGCAAAAAAATATATTTGGCCAGGTGCCTGTTCTGGAAGATGGTGATATCACGTTAAGTGATTCCAACGCTATTCTTCTATATCTTGCTAATAAGTATGACAAAAATAAAACCTGGTATCCCGACAATATTATTGTTGCCGCCGAGATCCAGCGTTTTCTTTCTGTGGCAGCGGGTCGTGTCGCATTTGGCCCGGCCGCTGCAAGGTTGATAAACGTGTTTGGTGCCGGCTTGGATGCCGATTTTGCAATTACCACTTCTCATGCACTGTTTGCGGTTTTAGAACAGCATTTGGCAGGCAAGGATTGGTTGGTATCAGATCATCCCACTATTGCAGACGTGGCCAACTATACTTACATTGCCCACGCGCCTGAAGGTAGCGTATCTCTTGACGATTACCCCAATATAAAAAACTGGTTGCATCGATTTGAACAACTTCCAGGTTTTGTCCCTATGCAGTCTACCCCTGTTGGACTTTGTGCATAAAAGTAAGGCTACCTTCGGGTAGCCGAAACGAAAGAGCATCTGAAATGGAAAAATACGAGTCTCCCGAATCACCCTTTCATGATGGGGAAAAGCAAGTTCAGCAAATAGTTGGCGTGCGGGAGAAAATGGAGCCTTTGGGTCGCCGGTATATTCGAAAATACATGCCCGAACAACACCAACGTTTTTATCAAAATCTACCTTACGTTTTTATTGGGTATGTTGATGACGATGGTTGGCCTAGAGCAACTATCGTAACAGGAAAACCGGGATTTATACGCGCTCTTAATGATCATCAATTGTCTATTAATGGTGAGATGATTTATGACGATCCAGCTCGGAAACTTATTAGAAGCGGGTTGAAAGTGGGCATGTTGGGTATTGAACTGCATACCCGAAGACGAAACCGATTAAACGGTGAAGTTGTGGATGGGAATTTCTCAAGGTTTACGGTTAATGTTGATCAGACATTTGGTAACTGCCCGCAGTATATTCAAAAGCGGGAGTTGATAAAAACAGTCAGTATTAAACCAGAGAAAAAGGAATTTTTCCGTTTTTCTGAAAAAGAGAAATTGTTTTTGGAGCAGTGTGACACTTTTTTTGTTGCGAGTTCTACTGGTGATAGTAATGATATAAATCAGGGGGTAGATATTTCTCATCGTGGAGGCAAGCCCGGTTTTATTCGAATTAACTCTGATCGTTCTATCACCGTGCCAGACTATCCAGGTAATCTTCTCTTTAATACTTTGGGAAACTTTTTAGTGAACCCTAAAGCGGGGTTGTTATTTGTCGACTTTGAATCCGGGGGTCTTATGAGTTTGATAGGTAAGGTTCGGCTGGATTTTGATTCAAGTGATAGAGAGTTTTTTCGTAGTGCGGAACGACTGTGGCATTTTGACTTAGAGTTTGGTCATTATATTAAATATGCTCTGCCATATCGTTGGCACTTGGAGGAATATTCGCCAAATTCACTCTTGGCTGGTAATTGGGACGAGGCAGCTGCCCGCCGGAAATTAATGGAAGAAAAAAAACAGTGGTTTTCTGTTCAAGTTAAAAAAATTGAGCTGGAAGCTAACAATATAAAGTCGTTTTACCTATTTCCAGATGTGAAGAGTTTATTGCCGGATTTTCTTCCTGGACAATTTGTTACCGTAAAGCATTCAATTGATGGTCGTGAGTTTAGTCGGAATTACACTATATCTAATGCTCCAAACGAAGGTTATTATCGAATCAGTGTTAAAGCTGAGTACGCGACAGATGATAATCACCCAGACGGTATTTTTTCGACGTTTCTGCATGAGCAGGTAGATATTGGTCAGCGTTTTTTGGTTAGTCAGCCCTCCGGCGAATTTGTATTGGATTGTTCGAGTCCAAAGCCGGCTGTACTCATTGCCGGCGGGATTGGTATTACGCCTATGATGGCGATGATTCGTCATGCGGTAAGCGAGTTGGTACGTACCCGTTATATTCGTCCAATTACTCTTATTGCGTTGGCTAAGACGGATAGTGATCGAGCCTTTTTTGATGAACTGAAAGACCTGGTTGCGTGTTCTGACTCCGCGATTCATGTCCTATCGGGTTTAACTCAAGAGATCAGTCTCCATGCTAAGCGGCAAGTCGATTTTATTGGCCGAATTAACTCGCATTTATTGCGAAGTGTGTTTGGCGATGAACTGGAGAGCAGCGAATTTTTTCTCTGTGGCCCCTCGGGTTTCATGCAAAGTGTGTACGACGACTTATCAAGCTTAGGTGTAGCGGATGAGCATATTTATGCTGAGGCGTTTGGTCCTGCGTCGTTAACGAGAAACAGTGAAAAAATGGGGCTCGAAACAGAAGATCAATTTGCGGATCAGGCGGTGGTTGAGCTGATAGCTTCGGGTGGTGAGCTGCACTGGCGTAAAGGCGATGGCAGTTTATTGGAGTTTCTTGAGACCCAAGGATTGACGCCAAATTATGGCTGCCGTCATGGCAATTGTGGAAGTTGTCGCGTTGAGCTTCGTGGTGGGGAGGTGGCTTATACGCATATGCCAACAGCGGCTTTAGGACAGGGTGAGGTGCTTTTGTGCTGCGCTATGCCGGCCGCAGCTGAAGGTGTACCCGTAATTCGTCTAAATATTTAATGGCATTTGGTTGAAAAACAAGACGACCGGTCATATGTTTAAGATATGAATAAAAGGCAATCCAAAAAAGAGCATCTTCTTGCGTCCGGTATGGAGGTAATGAAGCTGCGTGGTTATCAGGGAACCAGCGTCAAAGATATCGTTGATGTTGCCGGTGTGCCTAAGGGGTCCTTTTATAATTACTTTGCAAGCAAGGAAGCGTTTGTGCTGGAAGCAATCGAGAAGGCGGCGAGCAGCAGTTACGCAAATGCGGAGAAGACGTTGTTAAACACAGCCAAGCCACCGTTGGAGCGTATAGTTGATTTCTTCCAAAGTGGCATCGATCAGGCTTGTGATTCGGAGTTTAAGCATGGTTGTTTTCTGGGGAATCTTACTCAGGAGATGTCTGACACTTCGGATCCTATCCGGCTCAAGCTTAAAGCGGCGCTAAACAGGGTCACAGCTCTGATCGCGGAAGTAGTTGAGGAAGTGCATCCTAAGCAGGAGGGTGATGCATCGGAGCTTCAACCTTTTATCGTCGCTGAGTTTTTGTTTAATGCCTGGGAAGGTGCGTTAATGCGTGCTAAGGCTACCAAGAATAGGGAGCCTTTTGACGCTTTTCTGACTATGACTCGATATATACTAAAGTAGTCGGTCATACATCCCTCTTATAACAATTCTAAAAAACACTAACAAAAAAAACACAGAGACATTTTGATCATCCCGAAACATACCGACCGGTCTGTATTCTGGAAAAGTAAGACGACCGGTCATATATAAGAGGCGCTTATGGAGTACGTAACAAAAGCCTTGGTGTTGTTTATCGGTTTGTTTGTAGTGGGCATACAAGCCGTTCCGTTAAAGGCAAATGAATTTACACAGTCGGTATTTGATGTGAACGAAAAGTTGGGGCTCAACCTGTTGAATCTGGGTGGTTCGACCAAAGAGTTCGAACGTTGGTCGTTTAGTTTTGAGAATGATTTTTTGGTGCCAGGAGGTAAAGATCAGGATTACACCTACGGTTTTAGCGGCAGTTATGTTGGAACCGATCTGAAAGATAATTTCTTTACCCGGTCAAGAAAACTTGGTGATGAGTTGCTGGGTATCGAAAGCAATCTCATACAGCGTCGCTCCATGGAGGTAGGCTTATATGCATTTACTCCAGCCGAGCCGAGAGAAGAAGTTAAGGATGCTCAGGATCGTCCTTTTGCGAGTCTGGTTTATGTTTCCACGGGTGCGGATCGGGTGAGTCCGCGTAATAAAACGGTGTTGCGTTCTCAACTAACGTTTGGGGTGTTGGGGTTAAATATTGCTGCGGAACTTCAGAGCATGACACACCAGCTGCTTGACAGTGCAGAGGAGGTTGGCTGGAATCGGCAAATTTCCGATGGTGGAGAGCCTACGTTTCGTTACAGCTTGTCGAAACAACAGTTGTTAGGGGAGTTGGGAAACAACTACGAATTGAAGCATACGCGTTCGATTTCCCTTGGCTACATCACCGAGGCTAGCTGGGGGTTAAGTTTTCGTGCCGGAGATATTCAATCCGCCTGGTATGGGTTTAGCCCGGAGGTGGCAACTTATGCGGAAAGCAGTGTGAAAACGCAAAAAGAATACCGGGAATCCTATTTTTGGGCGGGTGTTGCTGTTAAAGCGCGAGCCTATAACGCCTTTTTACAGGGGCAGTTTAAACATTCACCAGTCACTTTCGATTCGGATGAATTAAATCATTTTCTTGTGGAGGCGTGGTTGGGTTATACCCACGGTTTTAAAAACGGCTTTTATTTTAGTTATGGTTTGCGTGGTCATTCTTCAGAAGTTCGCCACGGTGTAGCGAATCGAAGTGTTGTTTGGGGAGGCTTGATGATCGGTAAACGAATTCATTAATCTCTTAACTGGTAAGTAAGAGAACCTTGGCAGAGCGTTTTATACGCTCTGCTTTTTTTATAGTTACTCGATGTTTTGAATTTGTTCGCGCATTTGTTCAATCAACACTTTCAAGTCCACGGCAATTTGCGTTGTATCTGTACTGATGGATTTGGAGGAAAGTGTATTCGCTTCCCGGTTTAGCTCCTGCATAAGAAAATCGAGTCGTCTGCCAACCGGTTCTTTTTTCTTTAGTGTTCGTGCAACTTCGGCAACATGGGTTTCCAGTCTGTCCAGTTCCTCGGCTACGTCGGCTTTTTGGGCGATGATTACCAATTCTTGAGCAAGACGATCCGGGTCGACATCGACTTCAATACTGGCTAACTTGGTTTGCAGTTTTTGCTGATTATGTTCGAGGATTTCCGGTAATGCCTTTTTCACCAGAGCGACATTTTCGGTAATGCCTTGCAGTTTTTGTTCAATAATTTTGACCAGTTCCTGCCCTTCTCTGCCTCTGTTTTCGATCAGCTGTTCGAGAGCTTCGGAAAACAGTGTTTCTGCGGCTTCAGCCAGGACTTCTGGTGGAATTTCAGCCGCCTGAATCACGCCAGGCCAGCGAAGTACCTCAAGAGGATTGAGTTGGGCTGGGTTGCTGATTTTGGTGCTGACCTGCTCTGCAAGATGAACGATTTCATTGCAATATGCCTGGTTCAGTTCAATATCGGTACATTCCGCTGTCTCGGTCTTCAGGTAGATATTGATTTCCAACTTGCCTCTGGCTAGCTTTTTACGCAGAGCTTCCCGGAAAATGGGTTCAACCCGCCGTAATACTTCCGGCATTCGAAATGAAGGTTCAAGGTAGCGATGGTTGACACTGCGAATTTCACATGAAAGCGTGCCCCAGGGATATTGCTCTTCCCGCCGAGCAAAGCCTGTCATACTGCGAGACATGGAGTGTTTCCTATAAAAGGTACATAAGAGGAGCAATACTAACACAGTGATGGTTTTTCTAATCCCTACCCTTATATAATCCTTGCAAATTTATTGATTTAAGAGGCTCCCATGCAACGTCCAAGTGGAAGAGCGGCAGATCAGCTGCGCGATGTATCCATTACCCGAAACTTTACTCGACATGCCGAAGGCTCAGTGCTGGTTTGCTTTGGTGATACCAAAGTTATTTGTACTGCGTCGGTGGAAGAAGGCGTTCCTCGTTTTCTCAAAGGTGAAGAGCAGGGATGGGTCACGGCGGAGTACGGGATGTTGCCACGTTCGACTGGAACCAGAATGGGGCGTGAAGCTGCGCGAGGTAAGCAAGGTGGCAGAACGGTTGAAATTCAACGTTTGATTGGTCGCTCACTGCGTGCTGCGGTAGATTTAAAGGCCCTTGGGGAATACACCATCACTATCGATTGTGATGTCATTCAGGCAGACGGAGGGACACGAACTGCATCTATTACAGGGGCTTGCGTCGCTTTGGCTGATGCGATTCGTTCTTTGCAGGTTGCGGGAAAGGTTTCTACTGGTCCGATAATGAAGATGGTCGCGTCTGTTTCTGTAGGCATTTATGAAGGCGAAGCAGTGCTGGATTTGGATTATCCGGAAGATTCCAGTGCCGAAACGGACATGAATTTCGTTATGACAGAAGAGGGCGGTTTAATCGAGATTCAAGGGACTGCAGAAAAAGCGCCCTTTTCTGAGGAAGAGTTTACCAAGATGTTTGCTCTTGCTAAGAAAGGTATTGCAGAGCTTGTGGAAACACAGCGAGCTGCATTGGACAAAGAATAGCGTGCGTACGGCATTTTCACGCTTTAAACGCATGACCGGACAGATAGTTTTGTATAGGTTAGTCTAATTATTCATCTCAATGGGTGTAATGCAGCCAACTTGTGCCGGCTTTTTCTGATTTTCACCGTTTCTACGCTATTCTAAGAGTTTAGTGTGAGTTGGGGTAAGCTCACATATTGCTCACAGCCAGGGGGAGAGGCACTAAGGTGTCTCGCAAGCGGCGTGTTGGGGTGGTTTATTGCCGCTCTCAAATAAAGATTATAAAAACGTTCGGAGAAATATTATGGCGGGTGGTATTCCCAGTACAGGCTCCACTAAAGTTGCGTCTGGCGGCCAAAGTACGGGTTCCTATAAGTTTGCTTTGGCGCTTATGGTGTCCCTGTTTTTTGTTATTGGCTTTATTACAGTTTTAAATGATGTGTTATTGCCGCGATTAAAAGGCTTGTTCGAGCTATCCAATCGCGATGCCATGCTCATTATGTTTGTCTTTTTCGGTGCCTACCTCGTCTGGGCCTACCCTGCGGGAAGTATTGTCAAAGTAACCGGTTACAAGCGGGGTATTATTATTGCCCTGTGTACTATGGCTGTTGGTTTGGGGTTGTTTATTCCCGCCGCCCAATTGGTGATGTACCCGGTATTTCTTCTGGCGCTGTTTGTGACGGCCTCAGGGTTAACTATTCTTCAGGTTTGTATCAACCCTTACATCATTGCTTTGGGGCCTGAGGAAACGGGGGCTTCCCGTCTTAATCTTGGGGGAGCGCTCAATTCTACGGCGACCTTTATTGGTCCGATTATCGGTGGTGCTTTTATTTTGCAGCATGTCACCGCGCCTGATTATCCCTCCGCCGATGCAATTGATAAGGTTCAATCAGTCTATGAAGTTCAAGTTGACGCTGCTGAAGAAAAATCTTCGCTTGCTGACTTGAATCGACTTAAAGAAGTGTTATCTCATCCAGCTGCCTGGCAAGACGAAAGCGGCCAGGTTCAGGTTATTCTGGGTACGCTTAATAGTGTCGACGCGCCTTCCGAGGATCAAGCTGAAAGCTTGTTAAATCAAGTCAAGCCAAGTCTGAAAACCTTGTTTGCTTCAGATGAATTTAAAGCTGTTGACGATAAATCAGAGAAGCTCTGGTGGGACTATAAACTGGAGAAAGCCAATTCCGTATTGCTTCCCTATGTTGCGCTCTGTGTTGTCTGCTTCTTGGTGGCAGGAACGCTTTTCTTTATCAAGCTACCAATATTGGCTCATGAAGAAGCGGTAAGCGAAGAAGACAAGCATCGTAAGTTATATGGTTCTGCTTTTGATTATCTGCATATGAAGCTGGGTGCTTTGGCAATTTTCTTTTACGTTGGTGTGGAAGTCTCCATCGGTGCAGTGCTTATTCTGTATCTGGAAAACAAAGAAATGGGTGGTTTAAGCCACCAGCACGCAGCTTACTTACTGGCCTATTACTGGGGTAGCGCAATGATTGGCCGTTTTATTGGTTCCTATGTGGGTACCAAACTAAGTGCTGAATTATTGTTGAGAGTGGTCGTGGTTGCCGCCATTATTTTGCTTGCTCTCAGTTTCATGCCGCCGTTGCTGAACACCTGGCTTGATATTCCTGTGCTGGCTTTGGTGCGAGATCCATTTAGCATTGGCTTTATCAATGTTCATGTCCCTGTTGCTGCGGTTTGTTTAGTCTTATGTGGTTTATGCCACTCGGTTATGTGGCCTTCAATCTTCCCTCTTGGTATCGCCAAGCTCGGGCGTCATACTTCCCAAGGTTCTGGTGTGTTGGTTATGGGGGTTTTCGGTGGTGCGGTTATCCCGTTGACTATCGGCTGGATTGCCGACCATGCCGGTTATAAACTCAGCTTCCTGATTTGTATGCTTTGCTATGTTTATATTCTTTTCTATGCGGTTAAAGGCTATCGCATGGGGAAAATTAACGAGCTTAAAGAAGGGGAGTTTGCAGACACTCACGCCGAGTAGGGATTGTCTGTTGCTGTATAAGGTAATAAGGCGTACATTCTCAGTACGCCTTTTTTTTAGGAAATGCTAATCTAATAACAACTGCTTTCAACGATTTTTTGTTTGAAGCGCACTTCTAGATCGGAAATAAACATGACAACAACAAACCCATCGCGAAACATTGCTCTAGATGTCTTGCGGGGCATGACCATAGCATTAATGATCCTAGTGAATACTCCTGGTACCTGGGAAGCAATTTGGTGGCCTCTTGGGCATGCTGCCTGGTATGGATATACACCCACAGATTTGGTTTTCCCCTTTTTCCTCTTTATCACCGGTTCGGCAATGTTTTTTGCCTTGAAGCGTTTTGATTATCAACCTTCGCCGGGAGTGTTAAAAAAACTCGGTAAAAGGGTGTTGATCATTTTTGGTATTGGAATATTCCTGCATTGGTATCCATTTACCAAATCGTTTGATGATCTGCGAATCATGGGAGTGTTACAGCGAATTGCTATTGCGTATGGCATAGCATCTATTGCTGTTTTGTATCTTTCTACCCGTGGCTTGGTAATTTTTTCTGCGGCTATTTTATTTATTTATTGGCTAATTTTATTTTTTGCCGGCACATCTCCAGAGCCGTACAGTATCGAAAATAATATTGTCCGAGTTATCGATTTTGCTATTTTAGGCCCATCTCATATGTTCCCGCATATGCATCCTACTTTCGAGCCGGAAGGTCTGTTGAGTACCATTCCAGCCATTGTCAATGTGACCATCGGTTTTTGGGTGACCAAAGCCATATCGACAATGAAGGATGACGGAGAAAAGTTTAAAAAGCTTATGTTGTGGGGTGTTGGCCTGGTAGTTGTTGGTCAGCTCTGGGGGCTAATCTTCCCAATCAGTAAGAACCTTTGGACGAGTTCCTATGTCATTGTGAGTAGTGGTTGGGCGTTCATTGTACTGGGTTTGTTAATTGTGATTTGCTCCACAGAGAAAGGGCAAAAAATAATGGAGCCGTTTCGTATCTACGGCACTAACCCGTTATTCATCTATGCATTATCCTGGTTGTGGGTTTCAACATACTGGCTTATTCCAATGGACTTGAATGGGGAAAGTGTTGGTTTTGGCCGCTATATGTATGAAGCCTGGTTTTTACCGGCGCTTGGAAATAAATATGTGGCCTCTCACATGTATGCTTTTGTACACATGTTGCTTTTCTGGTTTATTTCCTGGGGTATGTACAAGAAAAAAATATTTATAAAAATCTAGAGCAATATTTAAAAATACCCGTTACCTCACGCCAGTCTCAGCCTGGGTTAACGGGTATTCGTGTCTTTTCTTTTTCTTCTCTTGTTTTTTTATTTCTGGCATTGAGTGCAGTAGACAGTCGCACGTTGGGCGATTTTCCTTAAAGTCAGTGGTTTCTTACATTTTGGGCATGGGGTGCCTTCCTTGCCGTAAACATTGAGTTCTTGTGCAAAGTAACCGGGTTTTCCGTCTCCGCCGACAAAATCCCTTAATGTTGTGCCGCCCTGGGAGATGGCTTTTGATAAAACCGTTTTTATATTGTCGACCAGAAGTTCGCAGTTGGCTTTTGTGAGCTTTCCTGCGGGTTTATTGGGATTGATGGCGGATAGAAACAGTGATTCATTCGCATAGATATTGCCAACCCCTACGACCACTTTACTATCCATAATCCAGCTTTTTACTTTTTGTGTTTTCTTGCGTGATTTTTGAAAAAGGTAGTCACTGTGGAATTCGTCGGTGAGTGGTTCTGGACCCAAATGATGAATGAGTTTGTGTAATTCAATATCTTCGTCCGACCACAATACGCACCCGAACCGTCTCGGGTCATTGAATCTCAAGCGTTTTTTATTGGCGAACGTAATTTCAATATGGTCGTGTTTTTGTCGATCAGAGGGGGTCTCCAATACGCGTAGACTGCCAGACATACCCAGATGCCACAGGATGTATCCATTTTTAAAATGCAACACGAGGTACTTCCCGCGACGGGTTACACGCAGGACTTTTTTATTGGTTATTAAGTCGGGTAATTCTGTGGGCACCGGCCAGCGCAGGTCGGGGTTGTGGATGTCGACCCGAATAATTTTGCTGTTCGTGATGTGAGGTTCAATGCCTCGTCGTGTCGTTTCAACTTCGGGTAGTTCTGGCATGGGAAGGTCGTAATCAGGTTAATTAATTACGCTATATTAGAATATTTTTCAGACATAAAAAAAGCCTGGTATAACCAGGCTTTGAATACAAAGGGTGCTTTCTTACAAATTTGCTGAGTTACAGCGGTAATTCGACAATGTCTGCGAATTACTTAATTTTGCCTTCTTTGTACAGTACATGCTTGCGAACAACAGGATCAAATTTTTTGATCTCCATTTTACCAGGCATATTACGCTTGTTCTTATCGGTCGTGTAGAAGTGACCGGTACCAGCGGTTGAGTTCAATCGAATCTTATCTCGCATGGATTAATCTCCTTTAGCGGGGCGCTTAAACTTTTTCGCCACGAGCGCGGATATCAGCTAAAACAGCTTCGATACCCAACTTGTCAATGATTCGCATACCCTTACTGGAAACGCGAAGCTTAACAAAACGCTTTTCAGACTCTACCCAAAAGCGGTGGCTGTGCAAATTAGGCAAAAAACGACGCTTAGTGTGGTTTTTTGCGTGTGATACATTGTGGCCTGTTACTGGACGCTTACCAGTAACCTGACAAACCTTAGACATGGTCCTGCCTCTATCTTCAATACTGAGTTGGTTTCGGGTGCATTTCGCACCAGTATCTACCGGCCAATCTAGAAATCCAAGTACCTACTGAGGTTAAGAGGTATAGGCCGAAAAATGAGGCGCGTTTTATACCAGAAGGACTTCTTAATAGCAACTTATTTGGCTTTTTTTCTTGGATTTTCTCTTATATCAGTCCTCTTTCGGCAAAAGAGACCGGTTCGCCGTGGCCGACAACAATGTGATCCAGAGTATGAATGTCGACCAGTTGGAGGGCTCTGCGCAGAGTTTGGGTGATAACTTTATCCTGTTGGCTGGGTTCTGCGTTACCTGAAGGGTGATTATGGGCAAAAATAACCGATGCCGCGTTGTGGTGGAGGGCGGTTTTGACCACTTCCCTCGGGTGAACTGAGGCGGAGTCGATTGTGCCAAAGAAAAGCTCCTCATAAGCAATGAATTGATTCTGGCAATCTAGGAAGGCTGCGGCAAATACTTCCCTGTGGTGGTGTCGTAACTTGCTGATGAAAAAATCTTTAACGACTCTGCTGCTGGAAAGGGTTTTGGATAGAGTTATTTTTTCGTGGATATGCCTGCGGGACATCTCCAGAACTGCCTGGAGTTGGCTATATTTGGCTGTACCTAAACCGTTTGCTCGGCAAAATTCGTTTTTTGGTGCTTCTAGCAGAGATCGTAAAGTGCCAAATTGTTTGAGAAGTTCCCGGGCAAGGTCGACAGCAGATTTTCCAGCACAGCCGGTGCGTAGGAATATTGCAAGTAATTCGGCATCAGATAGGGCTTGAGCCCCGCGAAGAAGGAGTTTTTCTCTTGGGCGTTCGTCGGCGGGCCAATCGGTGATAGGCATAGTCTTTTTCCTTGTTGTTGTTTTCCGGTTTTTGGTAGGGAATTTTTTCCGTGATTTTCCACCTAGCCGGTACTTTCCGTTGCGTTAAAGTGGTATCTTACCGCCTTTGGGTCGCTGGGTGCAAAGCCCCGCACTTTTTGGTGGTAGGGCGCTAGTAAGGACTAGCTTTTCTAACTTTTTGGGATTCCGCAAAGGCTGTTCAAGCCAAACGAATATGTTGAGGACGAGGATCTTATGTCGAGCTTGACGAATAAGAATGTGTTGCTCGGAGTTACCGGTGGCATAGCTGCGTACAAAAGCGCAGAGCTTATTCGCCGTTTATCAGAGCTTGGTGCTGATGTTCGGGTGGTGATGACTCGAGCGGCGCAGGAGTTTATAACCCCCCTTACTATGCAAGCATTGTCGGGTAATCCGGTCCATACCGACTTGCTCGATGTGGCCGCAGAAGCAGCCATGGGCCACATTCAACTCGCCCGCTGGGCCGACATCATCATTATCGCTCCCTGCACTGCAGATTTTATTGCCAAACTCGCTACTGGAGAAGGCTCAGATTTACTTTCGACCGTGTGCTTGGCCGCAAAGTCGGATTTGGCTATAGCGCCGGCCATGAACCAGGCTATGTGGGGCCATCAGGCAACTCAGGCGAATCTCGCACAGTTGATTGATCGAGGTGTTAAGGTTTGGGGGCCTGCGAGTGGAGAGCAGGCATGTGGTGATGTGGGGCTGGGACGAATGCTGGAGCCGAGTGAAATCGCTTCATGCGCAGAAGCGTGTTTTGATTCAGGAGTCCTGGCAGGAAAAAAAGTGGTGCTTACCGCAGGCCCGACTCGAGAAGCAATTGACCCCGTAAGGTATATCAGTAATCACAGCTCTGGAAAAATGGGCTATGCCTTGGCTCGGGCAGCGGCAGAAGCTGGGGCGCAAACGATTTTAATCTCGGGGCCTACCAATTTGCCACCACCGGCAGATGTGGAGTTTATTGCAGTAGAAAGTGCGGAGCAGATGAATGCGGCAGTAATGGCTCGAATAGAAAATGCACAGGTGTTTATTGGTGCAGCGGCTGTTGCTGATTATCGTCCGGTTCAGTGTGCAGCAGCTAAACTGAAGAAAACTGCCTCCGAGACCATGTCCATCGAATTGACTAAAAACCCCGACATCATTGCCGGGGTGGCGGAAACTAATCAGGTGGCGTGTGTCATTGGTTTCGCGGCTGAAACAGATAACCTTTTGGAGTATGCGAGAGCAAAACGTGTAAACAAAAAACTGGATATGGTAATAGCCAATGATGTGTCGCAGCCGGGCATAGGTTTTAACAGTGATAACAATAATGTCACTGTTATCGATGCCAACGGCGAAACAGAGATTGCAGGGTTAAGTAAATATCAATTGGCCAAGCAGCTTATCCAGCTTATCGCTCAAAAAATATAAATATGTTACGACTTGATTTCACAGCTTAGTCAAAAAGGAAATTTTTGTGGTTCAGGGTGTTAAAAGACGATTTAGTGCGGAACAGGAAGAAGCTTCTGTCGCCGCGCCAAAGAAAATTAAAAAAATTGAACCGATGGCAGTTGGTAAATTGCTCGGGTTGGCGGTTGGCATACTGTTAAGTGCAGTAGTCGGGTTTGTTGTTGTTCAAATTCTTGTTATAGACGTTAAACAGCAGCAATTGGAAGAGTTATCACAGCAGCGGGCACAACTCGCGGCGGACACTGTTCAGGCCTATATTAAAGAAACTACATCCCAGTTGGCGTTTTATGCTCGTAAACCATTGCTAAGCGCTTCCTTTGCAGTAAATGACACAAAATATCTGAAAGATACAGAAGAGAAAATTTTAAAGCGTCTCGACGGCGTATTATCCGTTCGATTGCATCCGCGACAAACTGCAAAACTAAACAAAGATATTTTTCCCCCCATTCGATTTTCAGAACTGGAAATGATTCGGCGTGCAGAGCATCGAGAGAGTGTTCTGCCTGAAGCATTCCAGTTAGAAGGTAAATGGTATTTGAATTTTGTGTTAGGCGCGCCAGATGATCCTGGTCAGGAACCGGTTGGTACTCTCCTGGCGACGTTTGATTTATCTGTTTTAAACCAAAAGCTCCAACAGAGTGTTGAAACTTCAGGTCAGGTGCAGCTCACACAAAGCTTTGGTGCAAATCAGTCAGCACAGGTAGTTGTTCTTGTTGGGCAGGGTGAGCTGGCGACGAGTAAATCGGTCATTATTCCAGAAAGCTTTTGGTCAATAAACTTTACTGCATCCCGCGCTTTATCAGACCAAACCCATGTCAATATGTTGCAGCCGGTTTTGATAATTGTTGTCGCTTCCTTAATTCTTATTGGTTTGGCTGTTTATGTTGGAATGCGCCTTGCGCAGATTGCAGAAATAAATCGACTTAAAAAGCAATCCGTTGAAACGGGTTCAGTATCCGGTGTTACGGGTGAGAGTGAGTTGGTAAACCCTATTTATCAAACATCCGATATTCTGGATGTTGAAATAGCGGAAGAAGATGAAGAGTTGCTTGGTTTGGAATCGGTCGAGGACGGGGCAGAGATCGAACCTATACCAGAAGAAGAGGATGATATTTTTGATTTGCAGGATGCGGAAGAACTTATTCCTGAATCAATTTTTCGAGCCTACGATATTCGCGGCATAGCTCGAGAGCAGATTAGTAATGAGCTGGCGAAAAAAATTGGCCAGGCGCTTGGGAGCGAGGCGATTGACTACGGTGAGGATACGCTTATCGTTGCTCGTGACGCTCGAACTCACAGTCCGGAAATTACTGAATGGTTTATTCGTGGGGTACTGAGTACAGGCTGTAATGTACTGAACATCGGAACGGTTCCTACTCCATTATTGTATTTTGCGACGGAGACATTGGATCAGAGTCAAAGCGGTGTAATGGTTACGGCAAGTCATAACCCGGCAGAATACAACGGCTTTAAAATCGTAATGAATGGTCGAAGTCGAACAGAGGAAGAAATCAAGGGTGTTCGAACTCGAATTATTCAAGGGCGCTTTCATCAAGGTGTCGGGCAGGAATTCCGTCACGATATTGTTCCCAGTTATATCGATACCATTTTCTCTGATGTTGCTTTGGCGGGGGATGTGTCTATTGTGGTGGATGCCGGTAACGGTGTTACAGGTGTTGTTGCCCCCCGATTATTTGAGGAGTTGGGCTGTCAGGTTACGCCTATGTTTTGTGACTTCGACGGTTCATTCCCGAATCACGCCCCAGACCCTTCTGTTGAAGAGAATTTGCTGCCGCTGGTTGAAAAGGTAAAAGAACTTGGTGCCGATATCGGTGTGGCTTTTGATGGTGATGGCGATCGACTTGCAGTGGTGACACCGGGAGGAAAAATAATCTGGCCGGATCGTTTGTTGATGCTTTTTGCTAAAGATATCGTGGCGAGAAATCCAGGCGCGGATGTTGTTTTTGATGTGAAATGTACTCGCCATCTTAATCAGTGTATCAGCCTGGCCGGGGGGCGTCCGGTTATGTGGAAAACCGGTCACTCTCCGATGAAAGAAAAAATGATTGAGTCGGGTGCGTTACTGGGTGGTGAATTTTCCGGGCATATTTTTATTAAAGATCGTTGGTATGGTTTTGACGATGGAATGTATGCCGCTGCACGCCTAATAGAGATTTTGAGTTTGCAGGGTGAGTCTCTCGATCAGATGTTTGAAGAATTTGAGTCATCTATCAGCACCCCAGAGATCAGGGTGGAATACCCTGATGAACAAAAGTTTGATTTAATGCAAAAGCTGGTCGATACGGCCGATTTTTTAGATGGCAAAATAACAACAATCGACGGCATTCGAGTTGATTATCCGAAAGGGTGGGGCTTGGTTAGGGCTTCAAATACTACGCCTGGCCTTACCTTAAGATTTGAAGCCGAAGACGAAGAGTTTCTTCATAAATTAAAATCCTTGTTTGTTCGCGAACTTCGCAAAGTGGACAATACAATTAATGTGGATTGGAATCAGTAAATTAAATGCAAAATTCAGATCAATTATCTTCTTCTCAAGCACATCAGGTCGCCGAAGTATTAACTGAGGCCCTGCCATATATTCAACGCTTTATCGGTAAAACAATTGTTGTCAAATTTGGTGGCAATGCGATGACCGATGAGAAATTGCAAAATTCTTTTGCCCGCGATGTCGTGTTGATGAAATTAGTTGGCATGAACCCTATTGTGGTTCATGGCGGCGGGCCGCAAATTGGAGAGCTGTTGAATCGTTTAAACATTAAATCCAATTTTGTGGATGGTATGCGTGTCACCGACAGCGAAACCATGGATGTGGTGGAGATGGTGTTGGGGGCAACGGTTAATAAACAAATTGTTAGTTTAATTAATCAAAATGGTGGTCAGGCAATTGGAATTACGGGTAAAGACGGCAATTTAATTCGCGCAAAAAAACTGGAAGTTACGAGGAAAACGCCAGATTTGAATGCGTCGGAAATTATTGATATCGGCCACGTTGGTGAGGTGCGCTATATTGATCGTTCTGTGATTGATGTCTTGGTGAACAGTCATTTTATCCCCGTCATTGCGCCTATCGGTGTTGGTGAAGATGGAGCTTCTTATAATATTAATGCTGATCTGGTGGCTGGAAAAATAGCAGAAGTATTACAAGCAGAAAAGCTAATGCTGTTGACCAATGTTTCTGGGTTGTTGGATAAAGAAGGCAATGTTTTAACCGGTTTAACAACCAATCGTGTAGATGAACTAATTGCCGACGGAACGATATATGGTGGCATGTTACCGAAAATAACCTGCGCACTGGATGCGGTCAAATCGGGTGTTGGTAGTTCGCATATTATAGATGGTCGAGTGGAGCATGCCGTACTTTTGGAAATTTTTACGGACACTGGGGTGGGAACCTTAATCACTAATAACGGATAGGAATATTAAACTCGTTTCTATTTGTTGAAGCCTGTTGCGTATCCATATACGATAAGCGTCTTCCTTGTGTGCTGGATTCGGCGGTAAGTTTTCTCTAGGGCGAAAGCTTACTGCCAGATAAAAATAAACACTGAGAGTTGCATTAAGAGGAATGAGTGCGAGTTAAGCACTCTACATAGAGAGCTGGTATTTATGAGTGCCCAAAACAAAAAGACAAGAAGGCAACAAATTCTGGAATCACTCGCAAGCATGCTTGAGGCCAGCCCTGGCGCTAGAATCACAACAGCGGCTCTGGCGAAAGAAGTTGGCGTTTCAGAAGCTGCACTTTATCGACATTTTCCCAGTAAATCCAAAATGTTTGAGGGGCTTATTGAGTTTATTGAAGAAACCATTTTTTCCCGGGTTTCTTTGATTGTTGATGAGGAGCAGGATCCGCTGACTCGATGTGAAAAGATTCTTCATTTACTTTTGGCTTTTGCCGAGCGTAACCCTGGTATTACCCGAATTTTGACAGGCGATGCGTTAGCGGGAGAGACCGATCGATTACGTTTGCGTGTTGTGCAATTGTTTGATCGTCTTGAAACTCAGTTAAAGCAAATTCTTCGTGATGCTGAACTGCGTCATGGAATGCACTTCGGTTTGAGTATCGCTGCAACAGTAAACTTATTAATGTCTGTTGCTGAAGGGCGAATCGCGCAATTTGTTCGTAGTGAATTCAAGAAGCAGCCTACGGAGTCTTGGCGTGAGCAGTGGCCTTATTTGGTAAGTGGGTTTGTGGTTGAGGCGGTATAAGGCCTACTGTTGAGGTTCGAGCTCTGCCCCTTTGATGAAGGCGGCAACGTCTTTATCAAATTTTTCTGATATTTCCTTATACTCGTTAAGTCGTATATCCAACATTTCCTGAGCAACGG
The DNA here is from genome assembly GCF_032773895.1 of Teredinibacter sp. KSP-S5-2. Taxonomy (NCBI): domain Bacteria; kingdom Pseudomonadati; phylum Pseudomonadota; class Gammaproteobacteria; order Cellvibrionales; family Cellvibrionaceae; genus Teredinibacter; species Teredinibacter sp. KSP-S5-2. Next base: position 4,759,056 of record NZ_CP120416.1, read on the forward strand.
TAAGTTCGGCTTTAGCGTCCGTCAGCTCCTGTAGGATATTGGCTGGAATTTGTCTTCCCTGGCGCTCAATATTCGCAGCTTTGGTCATGAGCCCGTCTATGGTTGACTGGACACTGTTAATATTGCCGCGCAGTATGGCGATATTGGTTTCCAGATTGGCCAGCTTTCTCCGTTTGGCCGATTCAATATCCGCGGTACTGCTGTATCTGCGTTTTAGAATCGCATACTGTTCTTGAGCGAGCCGTTGCTCCTCTTTTATTGCAATCTCTTCATTTGTTGGTGCGGGCTCGACGACTTTGATTACCTGTCCCTGACGGTTCAGTACCTCGTAGCCATTTTGTGCGTATTCAGGTGGGATGGCATGACCAATTTCCTTAACACCTTTGTCATTCAAGTAGCGGTATAGGTAGGCTTCGGCATGAGTAACCGAGCTGAACAGCAGCGGGATGCAGATTATCGCTGCTCTTAATGCTCTATTGTTGATTGGTTTTCTGAACTTGCTCATGCCATCTTCTTAAACCCCGTACAGGGCTCGATAATCCGATACCTTTTTAAGTGTGGTTGAGTCACCGGTGTTTTCCAAATAACTCAGGATATTTTCCAGGTCGATAATACTAATGACGGGTACGCCGGTTTCTTCCTGAAGCTCCTGAATTGCGGATTTATCTCCCTTGCCTCGTTCCTGTCGGTTTAGGCCGACAACGATAACAGAGGGAGTTGCACCCGCATCTTCTATAATAGACAACACTTCTCTGATTGCTGTTCCCGCAGTAATGACATCATCAATGATGGCCACTTTGCCCTGCAGAGGAGCACCAACGAGCACACCGCCTTCGCCATGATCTTTGGCTTCTTTGCGATTATAACAGTATGGTATGTCGCGTAAATGATTGTCTGATAAAGCGACAGCCGTTGTTGCTGCGAGAGGGATGCCTTTGTAGGCGGGGCCTAGTAGGACGTCGAACTCTATTTTTGAGCGTACCAGAGCCTCTGCATAGGCTCTACCCAGTTGGGCGAGGGCTGCGCCGGTATCAAATCGACCTGCGTTGAAAAAGTAAGGACTAATGCGTCCTGATTTGAGAGTAAATTCGCCGAACCCTAGTGCCTGTTTTGCCAGAGCCAGCTCGATAAAATCTTTTTGGTAAGATTCCATAGTTCCATTAAGCTTGTTGAATCAGGGGGCGGGTATACTAACAGAATACATGCCCCCTAGTGTATTCATCAGACAGGTGGTTTCACCGATGAATATGGTGCAAAATCCCTGCTCGAAACAAAACGCCAAAAATATGTCTATTATAAGAAATACGGATTGAGTTATTCCCAAGTCTTATTTGCGGCTTCTCAATAATGATAACTAGCAAATTGAAATATAATCGGCTTCTATGCTAACAAATTGTAATAAGAATATGTATCATACGCTGTCGCTTATTAAGGGGCATGTATGAGAGTTATTAGTTTGAGCGTTGATGGAATTCATCAGGCGGCCCAAAGGGGCCTTTATGACTGGATCGCAGAGCAGGATGCAGACATCATCTGTTTACAAGACCTTCGTGCACTAGAGCCAGAACTTGACAATGATATCTTTCACCCTGAAGGTTACTTCTCCTATTTTTTTGATTCTGGAGTAAGGCACTATAACGGTGTTGCTATCTATACCCGCCATCAGCCAAAGGCCCTCATCTATGGCCTGGGCTTTGCCAGTGGTGTGGATATGGAAGGGCGTTATCTTCAAGTGGACTTTGAGCGCTATTCCATTGGCTCTCTCCTCGCTCCAAGCGCTTTTTCAGAAACGGAATCTCAGGAAGTTAAAATCAAATTTTTTGATGATTTTCAGGCGTTGTTGCATAAGGTTACACGCAAGCGTCGAAATTATATTTTTTGCGGCAACTGGGCTATGGCTCATACCAAAAAGGACGTAGAAAATTATCAAAACCATGATGCTCTTTCAGGCTTTCTTGGCCATGAACAACAGTGGATGAATCAACTTTTTTCGCAGCTTGAATACGCAGATGCCTTTCGAGCGGTTGTGCCAGAAGGCGGTGAGTTCAGTTGGTGGCCAAGTGGTGAAGTGGGTAAAGGCGATGGGATGCGGATTGATTACCAAGTGATTTCCCAGGCCTTAAAAAAGCGTGTTGAGTATGCTGCCATGTATAAAACCCGGCACTTTTCCAGTCACCTACCGGTTATTGTGGATTACGATATCGACGACCTTTAGTTTTTCTGCTGGCTCAAATGGGCCAGCGAGTCCGCTCCCTCTTCCCAGTTTTCTCCATCAAAATCTGCTACCGCCATTTCTTTTGGTCTGTCATCCAGGCAATTGACGTTAATATCTATCCCATCAGGATTTGATCTCGGGGTATAAAAGGGTTTTACGCCACATATTTTACAAAAGGTGTGCTTAGCTATCCCGGTATTAAACTGATATGTCGTTATATGATCCTGACCCGTTAGCAACGTAAACTGGTTTAAGGGCAGGATATAATGTAAAAAGCCGGATTTGTTGCATATGGAGCAGTTGCAGTGAATAGCTTCTATTATGTCGGGGGCTTCGATTTCGAATGTGATTGCTCGACAGTGGCAGCTACCCTGGTATTTCATGATTCACCTTGCTTTTCTGTCTGATGGTTAAAGTAGCCTTGAGACGCTTTCTCTTCTATTTCTGCCGATATGTATTGCCAAAGCTTTTCGCTGCCCAGGGCAATGCGCTGATTGATATCGAGCACCTGCTCTTTGCTGATTTTATGATTGCGCCAGCTATGCCCATCACCATGGAAGTTGTGTAATAGCGGCGGGATACGATCAATTGCTCGCGCGTATTTTGCTTCCGCAGTATCGCCTTTTTCAAATTCCAGCCACAGGTCAAAAAAGTCTTCACCTATATGACCTGGAAGCAGGTTGAGTATGCGCTTAACGCCTTCGGCTTCCTTGTTTTTCTGTTCGGGTGTTTCAGAGGCGTAAATAATTTTGTCGCCCGCATCGATTTCGCCAAGGTCGTGGATAAGCAGCATTTTTATTACCCGAAAAATATCCACTTTTTCGTTGGCAAAGGATTGCAGCATCAAGGCAGTTAAGGTGACATGCCAGCTGTGTTCAGCGGAATTTTCGAATCGATTTAACCCAACAGGTTTGGTTTTGCGCAGCACGTCTTTCAAGCGCTCAATTTCGGTGACGAAAGAAAGCGCCTGTTGAACGTCGGCCAGTGATTCGCCCATTATCTGGCTTCAATCAGGGCTTTGGCTTTGGCTGCCGCAGCTTTTACCTGATTGGGTGCCGTGCCGCCGATATGATCTCGCGCTGCTACTGAACCTTCCAGGGTTAATACTTCGAACACATCCTCTTCGATCACATCAGAAAACTGTTTCAGCTCTTCTAATGACATTTCAGAAAGGTCTTTCTTTTGTTCTATGCCATAAGCCACAGACTTACCCACGACTTCGTGTGAGTCACGGAAAGGAATACCTTTGCGAACCAGGTAGTCAGCCAAATCGGTTGCGGTTGAGAAGCCGCGTTTGGCTGACTCATACATGGATTCCTTAACCGGGCTGATGGCCGGAATCATATCGGCGAACGCGCGGAGGCAGTCCTTTACGGTATCGATAGCATCGAAGAGTGGCTCTTTATCTTCCTGATTGTCCTTGTTGTATGCCAGAGGTTGGGACTTCATCAGAGTAAGCAGGCTAATCAAGTGGCCATTTACCCGACCAGTTTTACCTCGAACTAACTCTGGTACATCCGGGTTTTTCTTTTGTGGCATGATGGACGAGCCGGTACAGAATCGGTCTGGGAGATCGATAAAATTAAATTGAGCGGAAGTCCACAGAACTAATTCTTCACTGGCACGGGATAAGTGTGTCATTACCAGAGCGGCAAAGCTGCAGAATTCTATGGCGAAGTCGCGGTCACTGACAGAATCCAGCGAATTGCGGGTAGGGGCTTCGAAACCGAGTAATTTGGCGGTTAGCTCGCGATCAATAGGGTAAGTCGTTCCCGCCAGGGCTGCCGCTCCAAGGGGGGATTGGTTTACGCGCTTACGGCAATCCATAAGACGTTGATAGTCGCGTTCCAGCATTTCGTTCCATGCCAGTAAATGGTGGCCGAACGTAACCGGTTGGGCCGTTTGTAAGTGAGTGAACCCCGGCATAATGGTATCGGCATTGTTGTCAGCCAGCGTAACCAGCCCTTGTTGTAAGCGGGTGAGTTCTTGGCCAATTGCATCGATTTCGTCGCGCAAGTAGAGCCGGATGTCTGTTGCGACTTGGTCATTACGGGAGCGTCCGGTATGAAGCTTCTTACCAGTAATGCCGATACGATTGGTCAACTCTGCTTCGACATTCATGTGCACATCTTCGAGGCTGACCGACCAATTGAATTTGCCTGCTGCAATATCTTCGCGAATAGCATTGAGGCCATCGATAATGGTGCTTTTTTCGTCGTCGGTCAGCACGCCAACTGCGGCTAACATAGTTGCGTGGGCAATAGAGCCGTTGATATCGTGATGATATAACCTTTGGTCAAATTCAACGGATGCGGTAAAACGCTCCACAAAGGCATCAGTGGCTTCGCTAAAACGACCGCCCCAAGGTTTTACGGAATGTGTATCTTGGCTCATGGTTTGTCTCTGCTGACTTAACTGGTGATTACTACAATAAAGAAAGGTTGAGCATTATACCGAACCTAGGAGCTATGCCCATCAACACTTTAGCAACACAAACAAAACGCAGCGATTTTCTACCCAATTTATACAGTGTCTCGGCTGTTTTCTTTTTAGTTATGCTCGGTGAGCTTCTAGCGGTCGGGTTGGTGGTGACCCGTTCCGGGGTGATGGAGTTCGACTGGACGTATCTTGGTATGGTGTCGTTTCTGGTGCAGTGGGTTGTGTTGACCAGCGCGGCTTTCCTCAGTTTGTTGCGGCCCTGGTTTAAACGCAACAATGCCTATGTGTCCGGTATGGCCAGTTACAGCATTGTGCTGGGGTTAACTCTGGTGTTTTCACAGGCGGGATATTGGGTTGTTCATCGAGAAATGAAGCTGGATCTTTATTATCTGTTGGATAATCTGATTATTGCCGCAATCTTTTCCGGCATTGTGCTGCGCTATTTTTATCTTCAACAACAGCTTTTGAATCAACAACAGGCGGAACTTCGGGCGCGTTTGCAATCCTTACAGTCTCGTATACGCCCGCACTTCCTGTTTAACAGTTTGAATACGATTGCCAGTTTGATCTCTTTTGATAGCAAGACTGCGGAACGAATGGTTGAGGATTTAGCCGATCTGTTTCGTGTGAGTTTGAGCGAGCCGGGGTTGGTTTCTATTGAAGCGGAAATTCGGCTGACTGAACAGTTTATAGGAATGGAAAAGTTGCGTCTCGATAAGCGGCTGGAGGTTGTTTGGCGGATCAAAGACGAAAAAAACGTGGCTGCAACAACCTCATCGCCAAGCCTTTTATTGCAGCCGTTGGTGGAAAACGCCATTTACCATGGTATCCAGCCTCTGTCTCGGGGAGGTACAGTGCATATCGATATCGAACTTTCATCACAGTGGGTGGATATTCGTATCAGTAATCCTGTTGCGGAAAAAACGATCCCAGTGGTGGATGTTGAACACAAGGGAAATGGTATTGGTTTGGAAAATATTATGCATCGTCTGCAGGCTCACTATGGAAATAAAGCCTCGGTGACGTTTGAAAGTTCTGAAGAATTATTTGTGATAAACGTGCGCTATCCCTTAGTTGTCCTGGCGAAGGAGAGCTAGACTAAAAATGACTTTAGAAAGAGGACTACCATGCACGTATTGATAGTTGATGATGAACCCTTAGCGCGTCGTCGTTTAGCCAAAATGGTTGAGACCATTGAAGATTGCGAATTGGTTGGTGAGGCTGATAATGGTAATCACGCTATAGAGCAAGTGAATGCGTGTGACCCTGACATTGTTTTCATGGATGTTCGCATGCCTGAAAAAGATGGACTGGAAGCTGCCCGCGAAATCTCGCTTATGCCAGACCCTCCCGCCGTTATTTTTTGTACCGCATACGACGAGTATGCGCTGGAAGCGTTTGAAACCTTGGCAAGTGGTTACCTGCTGAAACCGGTCAAAGAAGAACAGCTTATTGCTGCAATAGAAAAGGCAAGGAAAATTACCCGAGCTCAGAAAAAGGCTTCAACAGAAAGTGACGTTGAAGAAAGCGCAGATGAGCTAAAGCAGCGCCAGCATATCTCCGCCAAAACCCGTCGAGGCATTGAGTTGGTGCCGATCGAAAATGTACTTTGTTTCGTGGCGGATCATAAGTATGTCACGGTCATACACCACGAAGGTGAAACTCTGGTAGATGACACACTAAAAGACCTTGAAGCAGAATTTGCGGATAAGTTTGTTCGTATTCATAGAAATTCCCTGGTCTCCATCGCGCATATTGAGGCTATGGAACGTAGCTCTGCTGGCCAGTTTGAGATACGTCTCAAGCAGTCCGAGTATCGTCCGGTTGTCAGTCGACGCCATGTTTCCGGCGTAAGAGAGCTCTTGTCACGTTTATAAATCATAGTGTTTTCCCAAGAGGCGGATGCATTTTGCTAAAATGCTTCGAAAATAAAAGCGCTTGGGACACACTATGAAAACACTCCGAATTGCTACCCGGCAAAGTGAGCTTGCCATGTGGCAGGCCAATCACATCAAATCTGTATTAGAAGACACCTACCCTGACCTGACGGTTGAGCTGGTGCCGATGGTCAGTCGGGGGGATAAAATCCTAGATGTGCCTTTGGCGAAGGTGGGTGGTAAGGGTTTATTCGTCAAAGAACTGGAGCATGCGCTGTTAAATGGCGACGCCGATATCGCTGTCCATTCTATGAAAGACGTGCCAATGGATTTTCCTGAAGGTCTGGGGCTTGCTGTAATTTGTGAGCGGGAAGACCCGAGGGATGCCTGGGTATCTAACAAATATGCCTCCCTTGAGGAGGTTCCTTCAGGCGCGGTGATTGGTACATCCAGTCTGCGCCGTCAAAGTCAGTTATTGGTTACCAGGCCTGACCTGGAAGTCACCTTCTTACGCGGTAATGTGAATACGCGCCTGGCTAAGCTGGACGCGGGAGAATATGACGCAATTATTTTGGCCGCATCCGGCCTTAAGCGCTTGGGAATGCGTGATCGTATACAAAGCTTCATTGCGCCTGAGCATATGTTACCTGCGGGTGGCCAGGGCGCGCTGGGCATCGAAGCCCGCATTGACGATAAAGAAACGCTGGAATTGATTCAGTGCCTGCATCACGAACAAAGTGCTGTTTGTGTGAATGCAGAAAGGGCGGTTGTTACTCGCCTTGAAGGGGGGTGCCAGGTGCCGATCGGCGCTTATGCGTCATTGAATGAGCAGGATGAAATTTGGTTGCGAGCGTTGGTTGCCGACCCGGACGGGCAAGAGATCTTCTTCGAAGAGACTATGTGTGCCCCTGAACAGGCTGAAGCAACAGGTACAGCGCTGGCAGAAAAACTCTTAGCTGCCGGGGCAGATAAAATACTGCAAAAGGTATATGGTGAATAATCAGAGCTGTCTCTGGGCTACCCGCCCGGCAGGGCAAAACCGGCTTTGGAAGAATAAATTGTCGGCACTAGGTTGCGACATTGTGGATGTTCCTTTACTGGAAATATCCCCCTTTACTGGTGGGCCACAGGTCCAGGCAATAAAAAACTGCGTTATGTCGTTGGATGAGTATGCGCACCTTATTTTTGTCAGCCAAAACGCCGTGGAAATAGCATTCAGCTGGATTGACGAATACTGGCCGCAATTGCCGCTGGGTTTATGTTTTTATGCGGTTGGAAAAAAGACCGCGGACTGTATTGCAGAGAAAATACAATCCAGCAATGGCAGGATTGTCTATGCAGACAGAACCATGACCAGCGAAGATTTATTGGCCTGCCCGGAGTTGCATCATGTGGCTGGGCAGAAAGTTATGTTGTTTCGGGGGCAGGGTGGCAGGCCGGTACTGACTGAAACGTTATCTGACCGAGGTGCGGCGGTAACCCTATGCGAACTCTATGAGCGTAAATTGCCCTGTGCTGCCCAGGCCTGTATATCAAACGTATTTGTCGACAAGCAGACTCGGCATATCGTGCCGATTTTTAGTGGCGAGGCATTACAGAACTTCGTTACGTTAGTTAAGAATATCGAAAACATTAATGTATTAGACTTAACTATTATCGTACCCAGTGAGCGAGTTAAGCAGATAGCACAAACCTATTTCAAGCAAGTCATTACGGCTGCAAACGCCGGAGAAGATGCCATGTATCAATCAATTCTCCAGCACGTTTCAGCAAACCCAAGAGACATTAACGCATGACCGAGCCGAACGACAACGGGAAACAGCCAGAAGATACTCAGATTCAGGAAAGCGAAACCGCCAAACCTGTTGATGAAAAAGATAATCAGGCGAAAAAAGCTGTTGCACCATTAAAAACAGAAACAGAAACAGAAACAGAAACAGAAACAGAAACAGAAACAGAAACAGAAACAGAAACAGAAACAGAAACAGAAACAGAAACAGAAACAGAAACAGAAACAGAAACAGAAGCTAAACCTGCGGCAAAAAAAATTAAGGCGCCGGTGAAGAAAAAGCGTTTAGGGTTATGGTTAACACTGTTTGTTGTGGTTACGCTGGCAGGGGCAATTGGTTACGGCTATTACATCGGTCGAGAAATTCTTACCCAGCAGGAAAGCCAGATAACCGAGCTTAAACAACAGTTAAGCATTCAGTCTCAAGCAATCACTCAAGCAGAAAATGCGAGGCAGGCGTTACTGAGCGCCAATTCATCAAAGTATTCTGAAGTAAATGAGCGGCTCGCCAATACAGAGGCACGCCTTACAGCACAGAACAAACGATTATTGTCCATGTCGACCACGTCGCGTGAAGATTGGTTGTTGGCAGAGGCTGAATATCTGCTGAAATTAGCCAATCAAAGGGTCTTAATTGAGAGAAGCCCGGTTGGGGCAGAAGCATTACTCGCTGAAGCGGACAATATTTTAAAAGATTTGGATGATCCCGATTTATTTCCTTTACGTAAAGCCGTTGCTGCAGATCTGGCGAAACTTCGACTTACAGTAAAGATCGATGTGGAAGGTATTTTTCTTGATTTAGGTGCTCTTGCAGATGAGGTGGATTCACTTTCTATGCATCCAACTCGACAAGACCTTATGGCAAGTATTGATGAGCCGGTTGAGGTGGAGACAAATACAGTTTCTAACGCTGATAGTGAAGAAAAAACATGGAAGCAGCGACTGCTGGCAAGTGTGAAAAATTTCTTTGCCAGTATGGATAAATATATTCGTGTGACTGAGCATGATGTTAAACCCGCACCGATTCTTGCTCCCGAATCGAATGTATACCTTCGGCAAAATCTTATTTTAATGCTGGAGCGGGCTCAGCTGGCATTGCTCCGTGAACAGCCGACTATCTATGACCGTTCACTGCAAAAAGCCGATCAGTGGTTGGCGAAGCATTATCCTCAATCACAAAAAGTGAAGCAGTTTCGTGCTGAATTAGCCCGTTTAAAAAACAAAGATATTGTTCAAGCGCTGCCGGATATTACGCCGTCGTTAGAAATGCTGCACGGCTACATTGAGCAACTGCATCAATTAAAAGGGGAGCAATAGTGAAACGATTTTTGCTCTACGCCTGCTTATGGTTGGTTTTGGGTGCGCTTGCTATAGAGTTGATTAAGCATGATCAAGGCTACGTTATTATCAGTTATGGCAGTAAAACCATTGATATGAGTTTGGTGTTATTGCTGTTTTTAGTGTTGATTGCTTCCGTGTGTTTTTATTATTTGCTCAAATGGGGGCGGAAACTATTTATCCTAGTTGATGACAGTATTTCCTGGGTTGCGCTTAGCCGCAGTAATGCTGCGCACAAACGAACGCACTCCGGACTTATTCATTTTATTGAAGGTAACTGGCAGGCTGCACGAAGAGATTTGTTAAAGGCTGCCAGGAAAGTCGATAACCCGATTATTCATTATCTTGCGGCAGCGCGAAGTGCCTACGAGTTAGGTGATACTGAACAGACGCGCTTGCTGCTGCGAGAGGCGGAAGAAGTTGCGCCAGAAAATGAGCTGGCCATTGCGCTGAGTCAGGCCCGCATTCATTTATTGGATCATAAACCGGAGCAGGCCTTAGCCATACTTAAGCGTGCTCAACAACTGTTGCCCAAGCACCCCGTTATTTTAGGTTTGTTAAAGCAGGTGTATTGGGAATTAAAAGAGTGGCCAGCTCTTATTGATCTTTTGCCGGGCTTACGTGCTCACCCGCAAATTTCCGACACGGAGCAACGGCAATTCGAAAAACAGCTTTTCTCCGAATATATCACTGCATTGGTAATACGTTTTAAGCAGCAGCATATGAGCGTATTAAAAACACAGGATGCATTGAAGAAAGCCTGGCAAAAGGTGCCTAAGTACTTACAAAGCGACAGCGACTTAGTGACTATTTATGCCAGTCAGTTGGCGGAAGTGGAAGGGCATGAGCTGGCGGCTGAAGTCATACATCATTTCCTGCATAAGAACTGGAATGATGAATTGATCAAAGTCTACGGCAATCTTCAACTGGCGGATAAAAAAGCTCAGCTTATCAAAGTGGAGAAATGGGTAAGAGAGCGTCCCGGTAACCCCGACTTGCTATTGGCCGCAGCGCGAATTTCTAACCGAAATGAACTATGGGGTAAAGCCAAGGAATACTTCAAAGCTTCATTGTCGTTAAAAGAGCAGGCTTCTGCATATGCAGAATACGCCACGTTATTAGCTCAGTTGGGTGAGCATGAGCAGAGTACTGCCTTGTATAAAAAAGGATTGCTGGTCTTGTCCAATTAGTCGTCTGTATTGGCGGGTGTGTTGTTTATCTGATTTCGTTTTCTCCAGATCGCGCGAAACTGGTCGTAGCTTAAAGACAGTGCTGCGGCCGCCTTTCCCTGATGATTGCGACACTTTTTCATCGCTTTCTCAAGTTGTTCCAACTCCCAACGAAGCCTTAGTGTTTTAAAATCCTTGAGGCTATTTGTTTCTTCTTTATCTTCTGAGCTGGTCTTGGGAGTGTTTGGTGTATTTTTATGCTGATCGGTATCCCAGGGAGAAGCAAAAGGATCAATGATGATTTCCTCTACTTCTTGTGTTGGTGTTCCCCAGCGAAACAATGAGCGTTCAATAGCATTTTTTAGTTCGCGCACATTGCCCGGCCAACTGTAATTAATAAGTGTGCTTTTTGCTCGTTCGCTAAACCCGGGGAAATACTCCCAAGACAATTGTGAAACAAAGCTTAAAGCAAAGTGTTCGGCTAATAGCAGGACGTCAGTATCTCTGTTTCTCAATGGGGGGACATGAACTACGTCGAAGGCAAGCCTATCCAGCAGGTCATGTCTGAATTCGTTGTTGTTCGCCATGGATTGGATATCTGCGTGAGTGGCGGCGACGATTCTGCCGTTGGTATGCAATACCTTGTTACCACCAATGCGTTCAAACTCTCCATACTCTAAAACTCTTAGGAGCTTTTCCTGTACACGCAGAGAAAGAGTTGCGATTTCGTCCAGAAACAGGGTGCCTGATTGCACGCGTTCGAAATAACCTTCGTGACTCTTCTGAGCGCCGGTAAAGGCACCGGCTTCGTGTCCGAAAAGACTGGACTCGACCAATGATTCGGTCAAAGCGGCGCAATTTAACTTGAGAAACGGTTCTTCCCATCGTGGTGAGAGAAAGTGCATGCGCTCGGCGATTAGTTCTTTACCGCTGCCGCGCTCACCGAGAATGAGGACCGGGCGATCCAATTCGGCCAGTTGCGATGCGTGGGACAGGCAGTCGAGATAAGGGGTGCTTTGGCCAAAAACTTGGGTTTTGGAGTAAATAGGCATGGTGTATTTGGCCGCATTTGGTGAAATATTTGGTGTATAAAACCATTGATGGTGTATGAAAATCAATGATTTTATGAAAAACCCATAAAAATCAATGGATTAAATATTTGGCACGGTTTCTGATAAGTATTGGGTATTAGCAATCTAAACCGTAACCAAAGGACATTGATGCGTGAGCATCAGCAATAGAGGATCCAAAGACCATGGGTATTTTTTCAAGATTTAGCGACATTGTTCAGGCAAATATCAACGCTATGTTGGATAGAGCGGAAGATCCGCAAAAAATGATTCGATTGATGATTCAGGAGATGGAAGAAACCTTGATTGAGGTGCGCAGCTCCTGTGCCCGAGTCATCGCTGACCAGAAAACCACGCAAAGACGTCTTGTTAATATGAAAGATGAGGCGCAAAAGTGGGAAGAAAAGGCCAAACTTGCTATAACCAAGGGAAGAGAGGATCTGGCTAGAGCGGCATTACTGGAGAAACAGTCGATAATAGACGAAGTAGATTTGGTTTCTCAGGAGTTGGACGGCCTTGATGCCCATCTGGACAAATTGGATACAGAAATAGGTCAGCTGCAAGCGAAGCTCAATGATGCCAAAGCGAAAGAGAAAGCAATCAAGATGCGTGAGCAAACGGTTCAGGCACGTTTAAAAACCAAGCGTCAGCATGAGCGTTGCAAAGTTGAAGATGCGTTTGCAAAATTTGAGCAATACGAGCGTCGTATGGATTTAATGGAAAGCGAAGCGGATGCAATGGATGTTGGCAGAACTGCGGATCAAACCTTGAAGCAGCAATTTGCTGAGTTGGAAAATGACGAGAAGATTAATAGCGAATTAAATCGACTTAAAGCAGATTTATCAGATACTAAAAATACATAAGGATTTGGGAGCAGATTATGACCATACCAGAATTTCTTTTTGTGCCTTCAATTCTGTTTATGATTTTTGTGGCACCTGCATGGGTTGTTTTGCATTACCGAAGTCGCCGGCGAGCGGAATCCAGTATTAGCGAGCATGAGCTTATGCAGTTGGAAGAGTTGCTTGCCAAGTTGGACAAAATGTCAGACAGGGTTGCAACGCTGGAAAAAATACTTGACGAGCGTTCCCCAAGTTGGCGAGCGCAAACCGGCACGGAGGGCGGGAAATAATGCGACACGAAAAACATAGTAGTTATCATCGTTATAAGTCTTGGCAAGAGCGAAAACAGTGTGGCTATAAAAAAAATCTGTTTCGGAATAGTCGAGATGGAAAAATTGCGGGTGTCTGTGCGGGTTTGGCGGATCATCTGGGTGTTGATCATTGGGTAGTGCGTGTCGTTTTTGTCGCGTTTCTGATTATGGGTGGTCCTATTGTGTTCTGGGCATATATTATCGCCTGGATCGCAATAGCCAAGCGCCCTTTGAAATGGCAGCCTGATTTTGAGTATGACGAAGATCGACATCAGTATCGGGAGCGTAGTGTCTTTCGGAACTCGAAACCAGCAGCGGAACGCTTACGGACTGCGAGAAGTAGAATGGACTCAGTATCGGCTCGAGTGGAAACTCTGGAACGATATGTCACTTCCAGCCGTTACAATCTGGATAAGGAATTTGAGGAAATGGAAAGAGGGTCCACTTAGATTCTTCTTTGAGGTGGGGTTATTTGTAAATAGATTAAGTAACCCTGCCGTTAGCTGTTTATCTTTATCTTGTGATAGCTGCTTGTTCACATAAAATAAGGATGGAGGATATGAACAGAAAACAATTATCTAAAGCGTTATGTTATTTGTTTTTTTACCCTATGTACCATGTGTTTGTGATTTTTTCGATTACCCTGCTTCTTACTCCCGCTTTGGAGTGGACGTTCCATCAAGGAAAATCATTTTTACTTGTTAATAGTATGATTATTGTAACGCTGTGGTATGTGGTGCATTTGGACGAGCTTATTTACATTTTTCGTAAAAAGGAAAGTTAATAGCAAAAAGCCGCGATGCCGGCATATCTTTGATTGGTGAGACTGGTAGCTTCCTAATTGTTAAATTAACTTATTGAGATACTCTGAACTCGCGAGGTGTCATTCCTTTAACTAGCTTAAAATATTTATTGAAAACGGATTTACTATTAAACCCGGATGCCTCACATATTTCCAATACAGACAATTCATTTCCCTCAGGTGAGCTGAGTAATTTTGATGCGTGTTGAATTCGGTATCCATTAACAAAATCATTGAAGTTTTTGGAGAAGTGTTCGTTAATGATTTTTGATGCCGTTTTCGTTGGTAATGACGCTCGGCTAGCGAATGCATCAATGGTGATGTTTGGCTCAAGAAATACTTTCTGTTGCTCCATAAGGTTGATTAATCTAGACACCTGTTCCTCCGTGTAAGTGATCGATTTTACTGTGATCTCCTGCTTAGGCGGTTGGAGTTGTAAGAATTGAGATAGGTGGCGAAGAGAAAAATAAACCAGCCCTCCCAAACAAGCCAGCCAAATGGCATCAAACAGCATATTGATAGGTGTTCGAAGCGTTAGCCAAATTTCGGGTGATTGCTCGGATATATAAAGATAGGTGTAAGCGACAGGTGTGACTAACCATCCCAGTCGTGTAACCACGAAACCAAAAACTAAAAATTGTAGCCAGGAAAAACCTGGTATAACCGTTGAGCTGAAATGCTCCAAAGAGAGCTGACGATATTTCTGTAGATATTTTAAACACACAAGTCCGTAGGTAAATCTCACGCATTGAGTGAAGACGAGTGAAATGTTGGTGAGCGTCTGAGGAGTGAGTTCCTCCATGAAATTGAACTGAGCGAGTATAAACAGAAAAAAAAGTATGGCTGGTGTTATGAGGTGGTAGAGCAAGTGTGATCGTAAAGCCGTGACAGGATGAAAAAGCACACGTCTGACGCTCTCATAGAGGCATATACCTTCTACCCAGATCATCACGTTATAGCCATTTAATATGTATATCCATTTTCCTTGATGAGTTTCCTCCCAGGGGTAAATGACGGCAGTACAGAGATTAATTGCGCCCACCACCATAAAAATAGTGATATACCATCCTGATGAAGAATGCATTTTTCGGTTCGACAAGCTGTGGAGAGCAAAAATCATACAGAGGCAAGCGGAGCATAATACGATAATATCTTTTGCTCCAAACATGGATTCGTTCACTTGATAACCTTTAACAATTCATTCAGTGGATATTTTTGGGTGATTCCAATCACTTTGTATGGGTATATATCCTATTTAACGTACTAATTTCGGTTTTTATCCGAATTACGGTCGATGGATCGGTCATGATACCCCAAGCTAACCGTATTCGAATGGTTGAGTTAACTGGTTGGGTAGAGAACTGAATGTATAAAACAGTAAAAAATATATGGGTTAATTCTTGCAGTCTCTTTGGCCTGTTCTGTGTTGTGATTGTCTGCGAGTCTGCACAAGGAGGTACTGGACATAATTCTGTTGCTAAAGGCTACATTGATCGTATCGTCGTTAAAGCGGATTCATTAGAAAATAACTTAGTCGGTGAAAATAATGAGAGGCAGGTTATTGTCTACCTGCCTCCATCCTATATTAAGAATCAGCATAAACATTATCCAGTAGTTTACGTTTTACACGGTTTCGGGGGAAGTGCTGAAGCCTGGTTTGCTGCCGAACCTGGGAGCCCTCAGATTGACAAAACGATGAATGCTTTAGTGTCTGAAGGCCTTGTTAACGAAATGATAGTGGTTGTGCCGGATACAAATTCACGACATCAGGGAACTTGGTATACCAATAACCCGATAACCGGTAATTGGGAAGACTTTATTACTAAAGACCTGCTTAACAAGATTGAGCAGCGTTATAGAGTTAAACGCGGTAAAGAAAGTCGCGGAATCATTGGCCACTCTATGGGCGGCTTTGGTGCGATAAAAATGTCATTAGAGCACTCACATCTATATAGTGCCGTTGTTTTTCTAAGCCCTGCTCCTCCGTTAGTCGCTCCGGGGTCTTCTGCTCTTGGGTGGGGTTTATATAAAAACCTTAAGCCGCAGATTGATAAGTACACGGGAAATCCTGGAGAGTTAACTGAGACCGCAAATATCTTTATGTCTCTGGCGCATATTTTTATTCCGAGTAAGACAAATCCACCGAGTTTTATTTTACCTACACCGACAAAATCCGATTTTAAGGAAATGGATGATTTCAATTTAACCGCTATGGCGAGTGCCTTAACAGATACGAAGAAATATAAACACATGGCGTTTAAATCTGAAATTGGTAGTCGTGAAGGGGTGAGTAATGAGTTTGTTCATGTTATGAATATATTTGAACGTAAAGGGATGAATATTGAGTATCAGATATTTGATGGAGGACATACGGATCACTTGCAAGTCGGTACTCGCGAATCTCTTATTTTTGTTAGTAGAAATCTAAATCATGAACTCAAATAGTCAGTTGAAAAATAAGATCACTAAAAGAATTGAGGGATCGTTCTCATTGGATGGGGTAAATACTATGGAGGTTGTATTTCAGGGATAGTATTTATAGGGATGCTTTATGTCAGAGGATGACTTGGGAGTAGTACCTCAAGGATTGAGTTTCCAATCGAGCTATATACGTTGGAGTACAAATCGATTTGGTTTTGCGAGAGCATCCCAAATCGATTTATATCGAAGTGTCGCATATCGACTTAATCTATATGCAGATCTTGCCAAATGGCATCGACTTTTTCTTTTACCGCCTTATCCATTTCTATCGGTTGTCCCCATTCTCGTGTCGTTTCGCCCGGCCATTTGTTGGTCGCGTCGATACCCATTTTGGAGCCTAAACCTGATACTGGAGAAGCAAAGTCTAAATAATCAATGGGTGTATTATCGATCAACGTTGTATCGCGGGTTGGGTCGACACGTGTGGTAATTGCCCAGATAACATCATTCCAATCGCGGGCGTTAACGTCATCGTCAGTAACAATAACAAATTTGGTGTACATAAATTGACGTAAGAAAGACCAGGCTCCCATCATGACGCGTTTGGCATGGCCGGGATATTGTTTTTTCATGGTGATGACGGCCATGCGGTAGGAACAGCCTTCCGGTGGCAAATAAAAATCAACAATTTCGGGAAATTGTTTTTTTAATAGGGGTACAAAGACTTCATTTAAGGCCAGTCCCAGAACTGCTGGTTCATCGGGTGGACGCCCCGTATAG
The DNA here is from genome assembly GCF_032773895.1 of Teredinibacter sp. KSP-S5-2. Taxonomy (NCBI): domain Bacteria; kingdom Pseudomonadati; phylum Pseudomonadota; class Gammaproteobacteria; order Cellvibrionales; family Cellvibrionaceae; genus Teredinibacter; species Teredinibacter sp. KSP-S5-2. Next base: position 4,776,109 of record NZ_CP120416.1, read on the forward strand.
GTGCTGTGGTATATCGGATCTTTTCTGTGAGTGATTTTTTCGACTGTGAAGACAGGGAATTTTTCCACTTCATTGTAATACCCTGTGTGGTCGCCAAAGGGACCTTCATCCGCCATTTCATCTGGGTATAAATAGCCTTCTAAAACAAATTCTGCGGATGCGGGAACCTGTAAGCTATTGGTTTTGCTTTTGACTACTTCCGTTTTCTGTCCGCGCAATAAACCTGCAAATGCGTATTCACTTAAGGTGTCTGGTACAGGTGTAACTGCGCCCAAAATCGTGGCTGGGTCTGCGCCCAATGCAACAGAAACGGGGAACGGTTCACCGGGGTGTGCCTGTTGCCATTCTTTAAAATCTAATGCGCCACCGCGATGGCTTAACCAACGCATAATCAGTTTGTTTTTACCGATTAATTGCATGCGGTATATACCCAAGTTTTGTCGTTCTTTATTGGGGCCACGTGTAATCACTAAAGGCCAGGTTACCAATGGGGCGGCATCACCGGGCCAGCAGGTTTGAATCGGAAGTTTATTCAGGTCAATGTCAGCGCCGGAGATTTCAATTTGTTGGCAGGGTGCTTTACTGACTTCCTTGGGAGACATATTCAAAACCTGTTTGAATATGGGGAGCTTATCCCAGGCATCTTTCATGCCCTTGGGTGGTTCGGGTTCTTTTAAAAAGGCCAGAAGTTCGCCAACTTCGCGAAGTGCCGCTACGGATTCCTGCCCCATACCCAGGGCAACCCGTTCCGGGGTACCAAAAAGGTTACCGAGCAGAGGGATATCATGGCCAATGACATTTTCGAATAATAAGGCGGGGCCGCCGGCTTTTAATGTTCGGTCGCATATCTCGGTAATTTCCAGGTTACAGCTAACAGGATGGGAAATACGCTTTAGTTCACCACGTTTTTCTAATAGACGAATAAAATCGCGAAGATCTGAAAAGGCCATAATAGTAAGGTTCAGTTAATCTGAAATATGAAGCGGCAGTATAGTATTTTATTCAAGATAAAAAAAAGGCGAAGTATTACTTCGCCTTTTAGGGAATTTATTTGGATCGCATGGAGAGGAAGAATTGATCGTTGGTTTTGAAGTTCTTCAGTCGGTCAACCAAAAACTCAGTTGCAGCAATGTCTTCCATATCGTGAAGCAATTTACGCAGAATCCACACTCGTTGCAGCTCCTCTTCTTTCATGAGTAAGTCTTCGCGACGAGTACCAGAGCGGCGAATATTAATTGCAGGGTATACACGTTTTTCTGCGACTTTACGATCCAGGTGTAATTCCATATTACCTGTACCTTTAAATTCTTCGTAAATCACCTCGTCCATCTTCGAACCGGTATCAATCAGTGCGGTTGCAACGATAGAGAGGCTACCACCTTCTTCGATGTTACGCGCTGCACCAAAGAAACGCTTGGGTCTTTCCAGTGCGTGAGCATCAACACCACCGGTTAATACTTTACCGGAGGATGGGATAACGGTGTTGTAGGCACGAGCAAGACGGGTAATGGAGTCGAGCAGGATAACAACATCTTTTTTATGTTCGACTAAACGTTTGGCCCGCTCGATAACCATCTCGGCTACCTGTACGTGACGTGAAGGGGGTTCATCGAATGTTGATGCAACCACTTCGCCTCTTACGGAACGCTGCATCTCGGTAACTTCTTCTGGTCGTTCATCGATAAGTAGAACGATAAGGTGACATTCCGGGTTATTTCGTGTAATTGCTTGCGCAATATTTTGCATCATAATTGTTTTACCGGCCTTTGGCGGTGCAACAATTAGTCCCCGCTGACCTTTTCCGATCGGCGAAGTTAAATCAATAATACGACCAGTTAAGTCTTCAGAAGAACCGTTACCGGTTTCCAGCATAAGTCGTTTATTAGGGAAAAGGGGAGTGAGGTTTTCGAACAGAATTTTATTGCGGGAGTTTTCAGGTTTGTCGAAATTAATTTCCGATACCTTAAGCATGGCGAAATAACGTTCGCCTTCTTTTGGCGGTCGAATTTTCCCGGAAATACTGTCGCCAGTTCGCAAGTTAAATCGTCTAATCTGGCTAGGCGAGACGTAGATGTCGTCAGGGCCGGCTAAATAAGAAGAGTCTGCAGATCGAAGAAAACCAAAACCATCCTGCAATATTTCCAGAACACCATCACCGTAAATATCTTCACCGCTTCGAGCGTGGCGTTTCAGAATGTTAAAAATAACATCTTGTTTACGCGAACGGGCCAGGTTTTCCATGCCCATTTCTTTGGCAATATTGATTAGCTCTTCGATTGGTTTGGTTTTGAGATCGGTAAGATTCATATGAGGGGCGTCTGGTGTTGGTTTTTCGTTTTCAGTGGATGACGGAGCCTCTCGCTTCGTGATCCTGGGGCGTTTTAATTTGCTACGCGGCTTAAAATCAGTGTCAAAACTGAGTTGTTCTGGCTTTTCTTTTGTTTCAGTGTCTTCTGGTGCTTGGATTTCGTTATTCATATGTTAACTACGAGAGGTTGCCCGGGATGTAAAACTTTCGACTGCAGTAATGTTTATACAAGATACCCGTCTGAGGAAAATTAGAGCATTAGGTTTTTCTGATTAGACGTGCAACTGGATGAAATCGAAAGGGGGTTAAATCTCTAACAGATATTCATTCATCAAATTAGCAATAAATTCGGGTTTATTAATTGCTGGAAAGGACGAACGAAACAGCACGATCAAAAGGTAACTAGAGTATAGCCACATTCCCGATGCTGTGCAAAGATCTAATCTGGAATTTTTTGACTCAATCCGGTTGGTACGTGTTTTTACTTGTCAGTTGTTATTAATCTGGCATTTCTAATAGTAAATTATGTACTTTTCTGCCTATCAGCTCCCAACTAGACGTTTATAGGAGCTGATAACATCAACGAACTGCCGGTAATTATATAAACTTTCTCAAAGAGCGGCTAGATCGTAGCGTCTACGAATTCCTGTAACTGAGCTTTAGAAAGCGCGCCAACTTTAGTTGCTTCAGCTTTTCCGCCTTTGAAAATGATTAGTGTTGGGATGCCGCGAATATTAAATTTCGCTGGTGTTTCTTTGTTTGCATCCACGTCCATTTTGCAGATTTTTAACTTGTCGCCGTATTCTTGAGCGAGTTCTTCAAGTACTGGAGCAATCATCTTGCATGGACCACACCAGGCTGCCCAAAAGTCGACTAGGACAGGTAGTTCCTGATTGAGTACATCTTGTTCAAAGCTCGCATCGCTAGTGTGCACAATGGCTCCACTCATATTGTTTCTCCTAAGGACGTTTAGCTAAGGGGCAATAATAAGGACAGGTCCTGAATGGCACAAGCCCCTTGGATCATGGATAGTAAAATTCGGCCGAGAATATCACATTTAGCTCGAAAGCGTCGTTAAAAGCTGGGTTTGAGCCGGTATAGAGTCGACGTCCTGAAGTTGTTCGTAGGTGCCGTCAGAATTCAGTTTCCAGCCTTGTGCGCCATCGTTTACGTAATATAGCAGCTCCTGAACTATACGTTGGGCCAGTTTTGAGCTTTCCAAGGGGAAGCAGGTTTCAACACGATGGTTTAAGTTGCGCTCCATCAAATCTGCACTGGCACAATAGACTTTCGATTCCGAGTTGGCGAAATAATACACTCGTGTGTGTTCAAGGAAACGTCCAACAATGGATTTGACTTTAATTGTGTCAGATACCCCGGGTATGCCTGGACGTAAGCAACACATTCCCCGTATTACCAAGTCTATTGGTACGCCAGCGCTGGACGCTTTATAGAGTGCTTGTATCACTTTGGGTTCGGTCAGACCATTACACTTTAAAATGATGTGTGCTTCTTTGCCCGCTTGGTGGGCGGCAATTTCCCCCTCAATCATTTTGAGAATCTGGCGCTTCAGGGTAAAAGGCGCATGCAAGAGCTTATTCATGCGCTCGGTCTTGCCCATACCAGTTAACTGTTGGAACAGGTGGTGGACGTCTTCCCCGACTTTTTTATCGGCGGTGAGGTAGGAGTAATCGGTGTAAAGTCGGGCATTCCCGCTGTGGTAGTTACCAGTACCAAGGTGAACATAGCGAACCAGCTTGTCTCCCTCTCGTCGAACTATGAGCATCATTTTTGAGTGTGTTTTGAAACCGACAACGCCATAAACCACGACAGCTCCTGCTTCTTGCAGTTTGCTGGCTAGCTCCAGGTTTTCTTCTTCATCAAAGCGGGCTCGGAGTTCGACAACGGCGGTAACCTCCTTACCGCTTTTGGCTGCGTCGATTAACGCTTCGACGATGGAGGAGTTGGTGCCGGTGCGATAGAGGGTTTGCTTGATTGCCAATACGCCCGGGTCTTTCGCCGCTTGCCTGAGCAGTTGGATGACTGGAGTGAAAGACTCAAAAGGATGGAGCAGCAGGAATTCCTTGCTGCTGATTGCATCAAATATATTGTCTTTACGGCTCAACCCTTTGGGGATTTGCGGGGTAAAGGGCGGATCGAGCAAATCTGGTCGGTTGACGATGGATGGAACCCGCATAAGACGTTTGAGATTTACCGGGCCGTTGACTCGATAGAGTTCGTCTTCGGTGAGGCCGACTTCTTTCAACAGAAAATCCGTTAGCTCTTTCGGACAGTTGTCAGCCACTTCCAGCCGCACAGCGGTACCAAAGCGGCGGGAATGGAGTTCACCCCGCAGTGCGCGAGCCAGGTCCGCAATCCCTTCCACGTCCACATCCAGATCGGCGTTCCGCGTAATTCGGAATTGATAACATCCTCTTACTTTCATACCCGGAAAGAGTTTGTCTGCGAAGGCGTGGATCATGGAAGAAAGGAAAATAAAGTTATGGCCTTCGCCCATTCCATCGGGCAGCTTAATGAGTCGTGGCAGGGTTCGTGGTGCCGGAACTATGGCGTAGTTTAAGTCGCGGCCGAATGCATCTTTGCCATCCAGCTCAAGAATAAAGTTCAGGCTTTTGTTAACCAACCTGGGGAACGGATGGGCTGGGTCGATGCCAATAGGGCTGACAATCGGCATCACTTCTTTTTCAATGTAAGCCTCCACCCATTCGTTGATTTCCTTGCTCCAGTGGCTGCGGCGTAAAAAGTGGATGTCCTCATCGGCCAGAGCTGGAATGAGTATGTCATTCAGAATCTCGTATTGTTGTTCGACGGTTTGATGGCAGCGCTCGCTGATTTCACGCAGAACTTCCTGAGGGTGCATACCATCTGAGCCGGTGGTTTCCCGTTCAAATTGAATACTCTGCATTAGCCCCGCAACGCGTATCTCAAAGAATTCGTCGAGATTCGAGCTGAAAATGAGCAAAAACTTGAGTCTCTCAAGAATAGGGTGTCGTTCGTCCAGAGCCTGGGCCAGAACACGTTGGTTAAATGCGAAGTTACTTAGCTCCCGGTTGATATAAAAGTCCGGGTTATCAAACTCTATATCCTGATCTTGTTGGGTTTCGGTGTCCGAATTTGTCATAAAGAAAGGGTATCTTTGCCTAGGGTATGTAAGTACGGATGCTTAACTAGTATAGTTTACCGAGTGTTACAGCTTGGCAATGGGTAAACGAGTATTTTGCCTGCTCATCTTCCTGCGCTTGTGCTGCAACTGCATTAATCAATATCAAAAACACACTTAGTCTGACATGCGATTTAATGGAAAAGTACTTGGCTTAGCGGCTTTTATATCGGCTCTGGTATGCGTGATTTATCTTGATTTATGGCATTGGCTATCGGTCGAGAGTTTGAGGGAGCGTGCGTCGGTTAATCCCTTGGAAGCATCGCTGATTTACTTTCTTTCGGTGTTGGTGGTGGCATCGTTAAGTTTGCCTGGTTCCGGCCCTCTGACGTTTATGTCGGGCGCAGTTTTCGGTTTGTGGTGGGGGACGTTATTAACCTCATTTGCCCTGGCCATAGGAGCCTGCATAGCTTTTGGTGTATCACGTTATCTTTTCCGCGACTGGGCTGAGGCAAAATTCCGGCAAACTCTGGAAAAGGTGAACGAGGGGCTGGAGGAAGACGGTGCCCGTTATCTCGTTACCTTAAGGCTCTTGCCTATGGTGCCTTATTTTGCAGTGAACAGTATTTTTGGTTTAACCCATATGCGTTTGGGCCGGTTCTATTGGCTCACCCAGTTAGGTATGATTCCGGGAGTGTTGGTCTATGTAAACGCTGGGGCCGAGTTGGGCGAAGTTGAATCTTTTACCTATTCAGAGTTGTTTACGCCCGAAATCCTCTTTGCTTTTTCTTTACTTATTGGTTTGTCGTTTTTGCCGAAGCTCTTTCCGGGACGATCGGAAACAGATGAGGTGTATAAAGAGGCTTCGGATTAGACCTCAATTCCAACAGCGCTAAGTCCTTCGGAAAGCCGGTCGATCGAGATGGGTTTTGGTAGGTAATAATTCATTCCGCAATCAAATACACGTTGTCGATGTTCCGTTTCAACATGCGCTGTCAATGCGATAATCGGAATGGGTTTTGATGCCTGATTGGATTCCCATTCACGTATTTTTTCTGTCGCTTCGAAGCCGTCCATCTCTGGCATCTCACAGTCCATAAACACCAAATCATACTTGGCATTGGGTTGAGTAATTTTATCAAAGGCCTGCTGGCCATTTTCGGCAAAATCGGGGTCTATCTCAAACTTGTTGAGCAACCCTTCAATCACCATTCGGTTAACGGCGTTGTCTTCTGCTACCAATACATTTAAATCTGCTTTCACTTGCGGCTTCACAGGTTCCGTTGGTTCGAGTGTGTTGAGCGATATACCCGATGCTTGTGCGACCAGCGTGTTCTTGATTTGCATGATAGATAACGGTCTTGGGATGATCGTCGTTACCGCCATCAGCTGTTCATGGGTCAGCGATGTGGGTCTGGAGTCGGTCAGCATTATTATCGGTGTATTTTCGTAACCTCTGATTTTGCGAATCTTGATTGCCAAGTCAATGCCGTCGATGTCGGGAAGTTCACGATTAATGAGAATAAAATCGTACCGATCATCATTTTTGTTACTTTGTTTTAATAAATCCAACCCATCTTCAGCGAAATATACCGTTCGGCACTTCAGGTTCCAGCATACGTAATGCGTACGTAGCGCCTTTTCCAAAATGCTGGAATCGTGAATGGCCAGAAGCTTTTTGTTCGATAGTGACAGGCTGGTGCTGGGAGAATCGCGTTTATCCACTTCCGGTGGTAGCGCCAAATGGGCGGTAAACCAGAATGTAGAGCCTTTGTTTTCCGTACTTTCTACGCCTATCTCACCGCCCATTAGTTCGGCTAGCTGTTTACAAATTGCCAGGCCAAGCCCGGTGCCACCGTACTTCCGTGTGGTAGTGCTGTCTGCTTGACGGAAAGCATCGAAGAGAGAGTCTTTGATTTCAGATTTAATACCGATGCCCGAGTCTTCAATTGAGAAGCGAATAACGGGTTCTTCACTGTAGTCGGTACTTAGTGAATGCGCTTCAACAAAAATGTAGCCTTCAGAAGTAAACTTAAAGGCGTTACCGATGAGGTTAACCAGCACCTGACGTAAGCGAGTTGGGTCGCCGACTAATTTTATCGGTGTGGTTGGCGTGATACTACTGATGAGCTGTATGTTTTGTTTTTTATTACTGCCGCCAAATAATTGAAGTGCATCGTTAATTAATTCTTCCAGACTGAATTCTACTTTCTCCAGATTCATGCGTCCGGCTTCGATCTTGGAGTAATCAAGAATGTCATTAATGATGGACATCAATGAGTCACTGGAGCGACGAATTACATCCAGGTAATGTTTCTGGTTATCGTTGAGGGGGGTGTCTCTGAGCATTTCCACCATGCCGACAACGCCGTTCATAGGAGTGCGGATTTCATGGCTCATGGTGGCGATAAATTTACTCTTCGCCAGGTTTGCCGCCTCAGCTTCCTTGATCATTCGCTCGGATTCCATTTTCTCCTCTTTCTCGCGAATCAAAGCGAGTTCCATTGAGCGTCTTTGGTCAAGGTCATCAATGAATTTACCCCGCATATGTTCCAGGGCGTCGACTAGTTCATCCAGTTCATCGTAATTTTTTGCGTTGTCGTGGTGACGAATAATTTCCAGACTATCACCAAGATTTTCAAGGGAAAGATTACGGGCGAAATTGGTGATTTGGGATACATGGTTAAAGAGACGTGTTTTTAGGGTAAAGATCATAAAAAACACGAGGCAGGTTACCAGGCCGCCTTCACGAAACAGGGCTTCTATCAGAACGCGTGCCAGCCCGGTGTCGAGGCTGGATTCTTCCGCATATATATGCAAAGTGAGCACGCCAACGCTGGTTGGAATTTTGAAATATTGATGGGTGGATACCGGCATGAAGCTGGACTTATCGTGCTCGCGTTCCACGGTGATATTCAGATCGCTGGTGGTGCTTAAATTCAGTAGTTGAGCGTAAATAATCTTGGGTTGTTGAATCAGGTGTCGGAGAGTGCCTTCCAGATCGCTTTTTCCCTGCTTGGCATCTTCCTGCAGCGTGGGGGTGATGATATCAACCACCAGTGCCACATGTTTGATTAAGTGCTGAGTATTGCCTCTATGATGAAAGTAGCCACGTAGAGCGGTCGACATAAAAACCGCAAACAAACCCAACCCGAGTATCGATACGGTGAGTCTTCTGGAAATGGATGACTTTCTTCTAGTTGGCTTTTCGGTCATACAAGCGGCATCTGTCGCCAGGTTATGTTTGTTATTTCTTTAGATAATACTTTGGCTTATACCAGTGTAGCAGCACAAAGGTGGTTGTGTTGTTTAAATTTGGTATAAGAAAAAGGACTTAATCCGCAATAAATTCCTGTAAAACCGTATTCAGATAGTGCCTGCCCAGCTCTGTTGCTCGAATATTAACAACGTCGCCTGAATTTGTATGAAATTCGAGCAAGCCTTTGTTAATAAGAGGCTGAATTAAGGTTTCCAGCTCGCTAAGGTTACCATGAGCCCGGCTTTGCCAATAGCTTATTGGTACGCCATTTACTAACCTGAGGCCGTTCATCATAAATTCTAAGGGTAACTGATTTGTTTCAATCTGACTTTTGATTGATAGGTTATTCGTTTCTTTACCTAAATAGTCTTTGGGCAAGCGGGTTTTCTGCGTTCTGATTATCTGATCGGGATGGCGGAAAGTGAGCTTGCCGTGGGCTCCAGCACCCACGCCGATGTAATCTCCAAATTGCCAGTAATTGATATTGTGTTGCGACTGATAACCCTTGCGCGAGTAGGCGGATATCTCATACTGCACATAATTGGCATCGGATAATTTGCTATGTCCCGCCTCCTGAATATCCACCAGGTAATCTTCCTCTGGCAGCTGTGGCGGTCGGGAATAAAATTCCGTATTGGGTTCGATGGTGAGTTGGTACCAGGAAAGGTGTTCTGGCGCTAAGGCGACTGCACACTCTATATCTTGAATAGCCAGCTCTGGTGTTTGGCCTGGCAAGCCGTGCATAAGGTCAATATTGATATTGTCTATGCCTGCTTTCCGCGCTTTTTCATAGGCGGTGTATATCTGGCTTTGATCATGAATTCTGCCAAGCGCTTTGAGTTGCTCGTTTTGAAAACTCTGTACGCCTAAAGATATTCTGTTGACCCCCGTCTTTTTTAATTCTGCAAAATCGAAATACTCTGTTGTACCTGGGTTGGTTTCCAGAGTGATTTCCGCATGGGTTTCAATACCGATATGCTTTTGAGTTGCATCGATGATTTCGCCAATGGCTTTTGGCGGAAATAAACTTGGTGTGCCGCCTCCAAAAAATATAGAACTGATTTTTCGGTTGAAAGCAAAAGCAGATTCTGTTTTTAGATCCCTGATCAGTGCGGAACAGTACTCCTCTACTGGTAGCTGTTCCGGTTTTTTATGGCTGTTAAAATCGCAATATGGGCACTTTCTAACACACCAGGGAATATGGATATACAGAGCTAAAGGCGGTAATGCCGAATCCGCCAATATTGGATTAGACATGAGTCTGTTTGTTTTGTAAAACAGCGAGGAGCTTTTGCATCGCTTTGGCTCTATGGCTGATTTTATTTTTCAGGTTTTTGTCCAGCTCTGCTGAACTGCATTTATATTCCGGTACGTAAAAAAGTGGGTCGTAGCCAAAGCCGTTTTCGCCTACTGGTGTATCCAATATTCGTCCTTCCCAGGTGCCTTGACAAATAATGGGTGTTGGATCTTTGGCGTGTTCCATATAGACCAGCACACATTGATAGCGCGCACTGCGTTCTTCTTCTGGTGTGTTGACCAGCAGTGACAGCAAACGCTGGTTGTTTTTTTCATCGGTAGCGCCTTCGCCGGAAAATCGGGCAGAGTAAATACCGGGAGCACCTTTTAATGCATCTACCTCGATGCCAGAGTCATCGGCTATTGCCGGAAGGCCAGTTGCCTCGCATGCGTGACGTGCTTTGATTATGGCGTTTTCAACAAAAGTTAAACCGATTTCGTCAGCATCGGATACTTCATATTCTGATTGCGGGCGAACATCCAGATTACAGTCTGCCAGTAAAATTTGAAATTCTTTTAATTTCCCTGGGTTGCCGCTTGCCAAGATGATTTTTTGCATGTTGCTCTCTCTAAATTATTTGTCCGCATACACTGTTTTGGTGAATTGAGTAATAAGCGGAGTCTGTGCCCCTTCTGGCTTGGTCGAAATTGTGAAGTGCATAATTTCTTTATTGCTCACTCGAATTGGAGCCAAATAGTACACAGTGTCCTTTTCATCGATGGTAATAAATTTTAAAGGCTTTTGTTGTTGCAGCATGTTTTTTACCGTGCCTTCGATTGCCACAGGCACGCCGCCAGCCTGATCACCTTTGGCAACCATGATATTGAGCAGTACTTCATTTTTACTGCGCTTCAAGTTATAGCTTTTGGCAATGTCAGGGAGAATAAATGTACTGCTAAAAATACTGTAATGAACGGTGTATTGACCGTGCTGCTGGAAGCCAGGATCAGGAGTTTGAGCGGATGCACTGTGATGCAGTAAGCCTAATGCTATCAGTAACGTTATTATTTTTTTGATCATCATTTTTTGCATACCCGGTATAAAGCGGTTTCTCCAAATAAATTGGGGTGAATATGTTGCATGAAACTGCCGAAGGATTTGGTGGCAACCACTTCCCGATTCAGTACTTGAATATCAAGTGCCGTGCATAAGTGTTCGAAATCCTTGAAGGTACAAAAGTGAATGTTCGGCGTGTTGTACCATTCGTAGGGCAGTAGATCGGAAATGGGCATTTGCCCGTGAAAGGCTAAATGCCAACGGGCTTTCCAATGTCCGAAGTTGGGAAAGGTGACTATGCATTGCTGACCCACCCTGAGCATATCGATTAAAACCCGGTCGGGGTGCATCATAGTTTGAATAGCCTGCGACATAATTACGGTGTCGAAGCTTTGGTCGTCGAAATTACTTAAACCTTCGTCGATGTCTTGCTCGATTACATTCACATCATTCTCAATGCAGCGAAGGATGTTTTCCGAATTGATTTCTACTCCGTAACCATGTGCTTGTTTATTTTGATGCAGTGCTTTCAATAGCTCTCCGTCACCGCATCCTAGGTCGAGTACGCGAGAGTTGGGCTTGACCCATTGGCTAATGATTTGATGGTCTAATCGTAAATTACTGTCTGACATTTTTAATCCACCGAAATTTTTTGCATGTAGTTGGAAAACAAGTCCCAGTATCGAATTTGATTGGGGATTAAAAATGCATCGTGACCATAAGAAGATTCGATTTCTGCATATACAACATCTTTATCGGCTTTGATTAGGGCGTTAACAATTTCCCGACTGCGTTCAGGCGCAAAACGCCAGTCGGAGGTAAATGACACTACCAGAAACTTACATTGTGCATGGCTGAATGCTTTTGCCGGGTCGTCATCGTACTCTCTGGCGAGGTCGAAATAATCCAGTGCGCGGGTCATCAACACATAGGTATTTGCGTCAAAGGATTTGGAAAAATTACTGCCTTGATAGCGGAGGTAAGATTCAATTTGGAATTCAACCGGTTCTTCCACACCTTGTTCAAATGTACCTGATCGAAGTTCACGACCAAATTTTTTGCCCATGCCATCGTCGGATAAATAGGTGATGTGGCCGATCATTCGAGCAATGGATAAACCGTGTGCAGGGATGGTGTCCTTTTCCAGGTAGTTGCCGTCGAAAAAGTTAGGATCCGATAAAATGGCCTGCCGGGCTGTTTGGTTAAACGCGATATTTTGTGCGGTTAACTTCATTGCTGCTGCGATGACAACGCAGTGTTTTACTCGATCGGGGTATTCCAGTGACCAACGCATGGCTTGCATGCCGCCAAGGCTCCCACCGACAACCGCTGCCCAGGTTTGAATGCCCAGTTTGTCAGCCAGGCGTGCCTGTGTGTGTACCCAGTCGCGAACGCGCAGATTGGGAAAGTCGGCCCCCCAGGCTTTGCCCGTTTCTGGGTTAATCGATGTTGGACCGGTCGAGCCGCTGCATCCGCCAATATTGTTGACGGCAACAACAAAAAATTTGTTGGTGTCTATGGGTTTGCCTGGGCCAATATAAGCATCCCACCAACCGGGCCTTTTGTCTTCGGGAGAGTGATAACCCGCTGCATGATGATTTCCGGATAGAGCATGACAAATGAGAATTGCGTTAGAAGCTTTTTCATTGAGCTTGCCGTAGGTTTCGACCACCAGCTGGTATTCATTCAGTATTCGGCCATTGGCAAGTGTAATAGGCTCATCGAAGTGCACGACTTCTGGCGTAACTATGCCAACGGAACTCGCTGATTCATAGGCTGGTGGCGAGCTGTTTGTTGCATTGGGTTTCGTCATTGTCAGGTCGCGGCTCCTATTGGTGAATCATGATTATTTGGTTTCAACTAGCGCCCCTTCGGGAACTTTTGTTGGATTGCTAATGCTCACAGTTTTTTGGCGAGATAACTCGCCGGACACAATAGTAATCCGGGATTTCGCCACACCAAATGATTTACTTAAAAACTTTAGTAAATGACTATTGGCTTTTCCGTCTATCGGTGGCGCGGTAATACGGATCTTAATTCTGTCACCATGCAGTCCACAAAACTCATCGTGTGAGGACTTGGGTTGCAGATGGCAATGCAAGATCAGTGAATCACCTTGCCATAGATAGTGAGAGGGCATGGCTTAAAAGAAGCCCACAACAGCCTTGGTGTCTAATCCTGTTGTTTGCGCCAGGCTGACAAGAATAATCTGAACCACGCCTAATGCGATAAAAACGAACAAGACCGAGAAGTCCAGGCCACCCATGGGAGGGATTATTCGTTGGAAGGGCTGGATGAGTGGTTGCATCAGCTGACGCACTAACGTGAGTATAGGGTGGTGGCTAAAAGGGGCGACGAAGCTGGAAATAACCACAATGAAAAGGCAAACGATACATATCAGTCTGGTGTAATTGAGTGTGGCGATAATTCCCCATATAAGAAGAATGCCGGGGTTCATAATGCCGTTCTGAGTAATGAAGTAATACAGTGTGCCAAAGAGCACTTGTATGACCAGCGCCAAAATGATGGACGCTATATCGATTCCAAATATGCCGGGAATAATCCTGCGCATTGGAATAAGTAACGGATTGGTCACTTTAACGACGGCCTGTGAAAATGGGTTGTAAAAGTCAGCTCTGGCGATTTGCAGCATAAAACGCAAAATAACAAATAATAGAAATAGCGTTGTGAGTGTCTGCAAAAGATAAATGAGAATAGCGGATATCGTGGTCATAGCGTTGTTTAAGCACCTAATTCTTCAGCAAGTTCTTCGGCTCGAGTGCGGCAGGCCTGCATCGCCTGGTCAACCATATCGCGAAAACCGTTCGCTTCAAAGCTATTGATTGCCTGCTCGGTTGTGCCTTTGGGAGAGGTGACTCGGCGACGCAGTTCGGCGACATCGACATCACTGTGCTTGGCCAGTTTTGCCGCGCCCAAGGCCGTTTGTATGGCAAGTGTTGCAGCGGTTTCTCTTTCCAGACCTTGTTTAATGCCGGCTTCGATCATGGCTTCCATCATCAGGAAGAAATATGCCGGGCCACTGCCAGACACGGCTGTCACACTGTCAATTAATGCTTCGGTATCCACCCAGGTCACTTCGCCAACGGCCGTCAGAATAGCGTGTGCGAGTTGTTTTTGTTCTTCGCTGGCTTTGCTGTTGGCGTACAGGCCGCTGGCACCTTCAAGCACAAGAGCGGGGGTATTTGGCATACAGCGTACTAATGGCGGTGTATTTAGCCAGGCTTCAAGGCTTGCTGCACTGATACCGGCTGCAATGGATATGACCAGAGCTTGCTCTGGGAGGGCCTCGGCTAGTTCGCAGCAAACCGGTTTCATAATCTGGGGTTTGACTGCCAGTACAACAACATCTGCATCCGCCAACGCCTGCTTGTTATCTGTATTGGTATTTACACTGTAGTCTTCGGCCAGTTTATCCAGCTCTTCCTGGGACGGACTGGTTGCTGTGATCATTTTTCCGGGATGACCGTTACTTATCAGGCCACCAATAATGCTGCGTGCCATATTACCTGCGCCAATAAAGGTAATTCGGGTTTGAGCAGAAAGAGTGGGTGATGAATGATTTGAATCGGTCAAAATGGCCTCCTGTGGCACGGGCGAAATGATGGTCGGCGATTATACCTTACGTTCACCAAATAAGGCGGTGCCTACTCGAACAATGGTTGAACCGGCGTCTATGGCTTCTTCTAAATCTGCAGACATTCCCATAGACAGGGTATCCCAATGGTGAAGGCTGATCTCGTCGCCAACGGCTTTGAATAATGCCTGCATACGAGTAAATGCGTCAGTGCCTTCTTTGGCCGGTATGCACATTAATCCATGCATTTCTATCTTATCCAGTTTGGCGATTTCTCGACATAGAGTAGCAACTTCACTTGGGTTTACACCGGATTTAGTGTCTTCTCCATCTATATTGACCTGAATACAGATTTTTAAAGGGGGTAAGTGTTCTGGGCGTTGATCGTTCAGCCTTTGCGCGACTTTTAATCGATCCACCGAGTGAACCCAATCAAAGTGAGTGGCAATAGATCGTGTTTTGTTGGATTGTATGGGGCCAATAAAATGCCATCGTACTTGTTGGTCATTTAATGTCTCAATTTTTTCGATGGCCTCCTGCAAATAGTTTTCGCCAAAGTCCTGTTGGCCTTGTAGGATCAATTCGCGTACTTTTTCGACACTCTGTTTTTTGCTGACGGCTAAAAGTGTGATGTCATCTGGATTTCTATTGGCCGACTTCGCCGCCTGTTGAATGCGGCTCTTAACTTGGGTTAGTTTGTTGCTCATGTTGTGCATATACTTAGTGGGTAATATTTTTGATGTAGTGCCTGAGTACTTGTGGTTCAGTGCGGTCAGGCGTGATTGTAAATAAAAAAGGTTAATCTATGGATATTACTGAACTCTTGGCATTCTCGGCAAAACAAGGTGCGTCGGACCTGCATTTATCAGCGGGCTTACCTCCCATGATTCGTGTCGATGGGGACGTGCGTAGGATCAACCTGCCGCCGATGGAGCACAAGCAAGTGCATTCCTTGATTTATGAGATTATGAATGACAAGCAGCGCAAGGATTTCGAAGAGTTTCTCGAAACGGACTTTTCCTTTGAGGTTCCCGGCGTAGCGCGTTTCAGGGTGAACGCCTTTAACCAAAACCGTGGTGCTGGTGCGGTGTTTCGTACCATTCCTTCAAAAGTATTGACCATGGAAGAGCTGGGCATGGGGCAGGTGTTTCGCGATGTGTCCTCCGTACCTAGAGGGTTGGTTTTGGTGACCGGGCCGACCGGTTCGGGTAAGTCCACGACTCTGGCAGCGATGATCGATTACATCAATGAAAACAAGTATCACCACGTTCTAACGATTGAAGACCCGATCGAATTTGTGCACGAAAGTAAAAAGTGTTTGGTTAACCAGCGTGAGGTTCACCGTGATACCCACGGCTTTGCTGAAGCTCTGCGATCCGCACTGCGGGAAGACCCGGATATTATTCTGGTGGGTGAGATGCGGGACTTGGAGACCATTCGATTGGCATTGACGGCCGCAGAAACCGGTCACTTGGTATTCGGTACCCTGCATACCACCTCCGCAGCAAAAACCATTGACCGTGTGGTGGACGTATTCCCTGCGAATGAAAAAGCCATGGTGCGCTCCATGTTGTCGGAGTCGTTAGAGGCGGTTGTTTCGCAAACTTTGATGAAGAAAAATGGTGGTGGCCGGGTGGCTGCCCACGAAATCATGCGCGGAACCTCGGCAATTCGAAACCTGATTCGGGAAGATAAAGTGGCACAAATGTATTCTGCTATTCAGACCGGTGGTTCAGTTGGCATGCAGACAATGGATCAATGCTTGGCCGATCTGGTGGAAAGACGAATTATTAATCGGGATGTGGCCAAAGAAAAAGCCAAAATGCCCGAAAACTTTTAGTTTTGTTTTAGTGTGTTGCGCAAAAAATAAGTGGAAGCATAGGCTTCGATGTATTCTTGCTAATGCGGAATATATCAATACTTTGAATAAATTCATTTACGTATTTTATCTGCCAATAAAGTACGTAACTAAAATGTAGGTAGTTGTGATGGATTTAGATCGTTTACTAAATTTAATGGTGGAAAAAAAGGCGTCCGACTTATTTATTACCGCGGGTGTCGCCCCTTCAATTAAATTGCACGGAAAAATTGTTCCTGTCACGACTACGCCTTTGTCGCCGGAGAAATCACGTGAAATTTGTTTGAGTGTGATGAACGATAAGCAGCGCAAAGAATTTATGGAAACCAAAGAGTTGAACTTTGCGATTAGTGCGCGAGGTGTGGGGCGTTTCCGGGCGAGTGCGTTTTATCAGCGAAACCTGGCGGGAATGGTTTTGAGGCGTATCGAAACCACTATTCCGAAAGTGGATGACTTGGGATTGCCTGAGATTATTAAAGAGTTGGCAATGGTAAAGCGTGGTCTGGTGATATTTGTCGGGGCGACGGGTACTGGTAAATCAACCTCCCTGGCGTCGATGATTGGGCACCGAAACAAAAACTCCAAAGGCCATATTATTTCCATTGAAGACCCTATCGAATTTGTTCATCAGCACGACGGTTGTGTGATTACCCAGCGGGAAGTTGGTATTGATACCGAATCGTTTGAGGTGGCTCTGAAGAATACTTTGCGGCAGGCTCCAGACGTAATTTTGATTGGTGAGGTGCGAACCAGAGAAACAATGGACCATGCGATTGCTTTTGCTGAAACTGGTCACCTATGTTTATGTACGTTGCATGCTAACAATGCAAACCAGGCATTAGATCGTATTATCCACTTCTTCCCGGCAGATCGACATTCCCAATTGTGGATGGATTTATCTCTGAACCTGAAGGCTATTGTGGCGCAGCAGCTTATTCCGACTCCAGATGGAGAAGGGCGACGAGCGTGTCTGGAGGTGTTTTTAAATACGCCGTTGGCGGCAGATATTATTCGAAAAGGCGCTGTACACGAGCTGAAAGAGTTGATGAAAAAATCCACTGAGCAGGGTATGCAGACTTTCGATCAGGCATTGTATGAATTATATGACGCTGGTGAAATTACCTACGAGGATGCACTAGCTCATGCTGACTCGCCAAACGATCTGCGCTTGATGATTAAACTCGGTTCTGAAACCGATGCGGAATACCTCTCTAATGCGGCGGATGAATTAAGTATTCAGGACGAAGAAAGTAATCGGACACGTCTATTCTAGCCTTTCACCCTTCATCTGAAACCACCTCCTGCGGGGTGGTTATTAGTTTTTTTTGAGCTAAATGAAATATAAGAGTTCATGTCTTTGTTACTATAGTGCTGGGCTGGGAATGCGTGGCCTCTTCGGCTGATACTGCCCTGTCTGTATAAAGGCTAATCGGTATCGGCAATCGAACAATAAAAGATTTTTAACAAGGAACATGGAATGAAAATAGTTTTATTTATACTCGCCTTTATCTCAATTAATGCATTTGCAGATTGTGACGCAAGTGGTTGTACTGGGGTTACTATTACAAGAATTGTAGTAACTCCTGGTAGTGGAACGCTGATTAGCACATCCGGTGATGAGTCCAAGTTAACTTGTGATGCCACATCTAAAGGTTATATTGCGTTGAATCCCGCTGATTCGAACTACAATGCCACCTATGCGCTGATTTTAGCTGCTCACACAACAAAACACCCTATGTGGATACGAACCAATGACGGGACAGGTTCTTGTGTGGTTCAGTATGTGGTTTCAGACATGTAGCTCAGTAAGAGTTTATTGGGGCTGACTTCTAAACCAGCTTTCTAAAATAAGACGTGCGGCAATTGAGTCCACCGGGTTGCGTGCGTAGTTGCTGCTCGTCTGGCCACGTTGAAAGGCTTCTTCTTTTGCTTCCCTGGTAGTTAGGCGCTCATCGAAGAACTCCATCGGTACGCCATAACGTCCGTGGATCCGGTTGCCGAATTTCCTGGCCCGTCGGGTCATTTCCATTTCTGTGCCATCCATATTGACCGGTAAGCCAACGACGACAAGGTCTGGTTGCCATTCCAGTATCAGGCTGTATATTTCCTGCCAGTCGGGAATGCCGTCAACAGCTTTTAGGGGCGGTAATTCGCCGCCTGAGCCTGTCAGCGATTGGCCCACGGCGACACCAATAGACTTGGTGCCAAAGTCGAAAGCGAGAACATTGGTAATATTTGGTGGGGGCATTTAGTACCAGTTAACTAGGCATGACCAGCAATGCTGGAAATCAAATTCATATCGATACCGAGCTGTTTTGCCGTCGCAGCCCAGCGCTCTTCAATGGGTACGTCAAAAATAATATTACTGTCGGCGGGAAGGGTTAACCAGCTGTTTTCCGCGATTTCTGACTCAAGCTGTCCGGGTGCCCAGCCGGCGTAACCAAGAGCAAATAAAGCGTTCTTGGGGCCTTCGTCTCGGGAAATGGCGGTCACTATATCCTTGGATGCGGTAAGACAGATTTCGTCGGTAATTTTTAGTGTGGATTGCCATTGGCCGCTTTGTCGGTGAAGAACAAACCCGCGTTCCAGATTGACCGGGCCACCGGCTAAAACAGGTTGGCTGCGATGTGCGCTGTGCCGGGAAAGTTGAAGCTGATCGAAAACATCGCCCATGGTGATATCCATAGGTTGATTAATAATGATGCCCATCGCGCCGTGCTCGCTATGGTCACACAAATAGGTGACCGAATGAGAGAATATTGAACCCTCAAGCGATGGCATGGCGATCAGGAAATGATCGCGTAAACTTTCGGTGGCACTCATATCTTCTTTTTGCAGCGTTCCCATACTTTTAGTATGAAGGCTGCTTCCGATAAAACAAGCATTTGATAAGGCAAATTACTGAAAATTTGACTTTATTGATCGTGAAATATTTTTATTGCATTTAGGTGCATACATTGCGCTTTTTTTTGAATAAAAACTACTTGCCGGTGCTTAGGCCGGATATTTCAAAACGCCAGGTTCGGATGATTTCCAGTTGGTCTGTGGTGGAGCGTATTTCTTTGGGGAAAGGCGCAAATGGGCTGGCTAGACGCACAATATGTTCTGCTGCACGATCCAGAATACTGTGACCGGATGACTGCAATACTTCAACGCTCTTTACTGCACCATTGGGGTATATGGTGACGGAAAGCCTTAGGTTGCCAAATATTTGTTTTTGGAGGGCTTCTTCGGGGAAGTTCTGATTGCCAATGGCTTCAATCTTTTGTGACCACTTGTACAGGTATTCAGCATCGTAAGATTTTTTTGTCGAAACCGAAGTGAGTCTCCGAATTCGGGGTTGCTTAGCCATATCTTGTTTAATTTTATCGAGCTTGGCTCTCAGGCTTGCTATCTCTGGATTAACCCACGGGACTTCTTCTTGATGACCGGGGTCGGTTTCCTCTTCTTTCTCTTCTTCTGAAAGCTCATCGGTACTTACTTCAAAGCTTTGGTCTTGAATGGTGGCCAATAATTGATTTCTTGCGGTTTGAGGTGTGGACTCTTTTAAGTGTGCAGCCTGAAATGTGTCGCGGATACTGATGTCTTCAATTTCGGCAACCTTCTTGGTTGACAACTCTTTGACTTCTTCTGCTGTACCACTTGCCTCTTGGTTCATTTGTGCCAGAAAATCCGCTTTTTCTGGTTCAACCTGAGATTTGTGAGTTGCTAAGGTAATGTTTAATGTTGGCGCAATGGTATTGCCTTTATCAATCTTGAAGGAGATACCAAACACTAATAATGCGTGAATTGCTGCCGCAATAAATAGGGTAAAGCTTAATCGATCATTACTGCTGACAGCGTCTTCAATGTTCATGTTTCGTGTTTTAATTATTGCAATTTAGTTTCAATAGCGTTCATTAATAAACCGCCGATATCGGTACCATATGCCTTATCGATTTCGCGGGCACAAGTTGGGCTGGTGACATTGATCTCAGTAAGGTAGTCGCCAATAACATCCAGACCGACAAATAATAACCCTTTCTCCTTCAATGTGGGGGCGACTTGTTCGGCAATCCAGCGATCTCTATCGGATAGAGGTTGTGCAACACCTCGGCCACCCGCGGCAATATTACCCCGAGTTTCTCCTTCTGCTGGAATTCTGGCCAGACAATAGGGAACCGGTTCGCCATTGACCACTAAAATTCGTTTATCGCCGTTGCTGATGTCCGGGATATAAGATTGCGCCATGATGTATTCCTGGCCATGGTTCGTTAGTGTTTCGAGAATGACGCTAACATTGGGGTCATCGTTTTTACAGCGAAAAATACCACTGCCTCCCATTCCGTCGAGCGGTTTAAATATGACATCGCCGTGTTCTTTATGAAAGCTCTTTAAGCGTTCAGGATCTTGGCTCACAATGACGGGTGGACAGCATTGAGGAAAGTGGGTGGCAAACACTTTTTCGTTACAGTCACGTAAACTTTGCGGGCGATTAATAATTAGGCTTCCCTCTTTTTCCGCCTGCTCAAGAATGTAGGTGGCATAGATAAATTGATTATCAAATGGCGGATCTTTACGCATTAAAATCGCGTTTAGTGTGCTTAATCTAATGACCTTTTCTTCTTCTTTCTCAAACCAACACTCTGCATCGTCGAATACTTTAATATAATTACCTTTGGCGAAAGCGATTCCTTGATCAAGATATAGGCTTTTTAATTCCATATAGTAAAGTCGGTAGCCTTTTTTTTGAGCAGCGAGCATAAGCGCAAGCGTAGTGTCTTTGTAGTGCGTGATTCCTTCGATAGGGTCCATCACTACACCAATTTCAATCGGGTTACTGGATTTGTCCAAGAGAAAATCTCCGAAAAAATTAATTGTTGGAAAAAAGTTGGATTTTGGACGATGCTAAAAGGTACGGATTCATAGAAGCGAAAGCAATAGTCTCCTTTGAACGACTTGGCAAAATCACGAGATTTCTCGTTTTTTCAAGCAGTTATAGATTAAACTGCGAATCTGTGTTAAAAGTTACTGTAATCGGCTTAAAGTGCGGTAACAACACATTATTGCAGCTATTATGAGTCATAGATAACGACGTTAAGGTCTTCTTATGGACGTGAACTTAGAACACCTGAAAGTGATGATTATCGACGACAGTAAAACTATTCGTCGAACGGCTGAAACCCTATTGAAAAAAGTGGGTTGCACCGTGGTCACTGCTACAGACGGTTTTGATGCGTTGGCAAAAATTGCCGATACGCGCCCTGATATTATTTTTGTGGACATCATGATGCCCAGGTTGGATGGTTATCAAACCTGTGCATTGATAAAAAACAACAGCGAATTCAAGTCGACACCAGTCATCATGCTATCCAGTAAAGATGGCTTGTTCGATAAGGCCAAAGGACGAATTGTAGGTTCTGATCAATATTTGACTAAACCGTTTAGCAAGGGAGAATTGATCGGTGCGATTGAGGCACATGTTAAGGTCGCGCACGCAAGCTAATTTTTGAATCAACTTAAAATCCAGGCTCTTCTGGGGGAACCATGGCTAAAGTACTAATTGTTGATGATTCACCTACGGAAACCCACAAGTTGACCAGCATGCTGGAAAAAAATGGCCATTCGGTCATTACTGCGGGGAATGGTGAAGAAGGTGTAGCGACGGCTAAGGCCGAGCTTCCCGATGTGGTGTTAATGGATATTGTGATGCCTGGGCTTAACGGCTTTCAGGCTACCAGACAGCTAACCAAAGCCACCGAAACTTCGCATATTCCCGTCATCATCGTGACAACCAAAGATCAAGAAACGGATCGGGTATGGGGGATGCGTCAAGGGGCTAAAGCTTATTTGACCAAACCTATCGATGAAAAAGAACTGTTCGACACCATGAAAAAAGTCGGCGTAGGTAGTTAATCGGTTGGATTGATGTCAAAAGATGCGGCATATCAGGCACTCGCGAGTCTCGCAGCGCTAAGTAAACAATCGGCCAAAGGCCTTCCTGCACAGCAGAAGTCTGCGCCAAGATGGAGTGGTGTAGGCTTTTCTTTTATGGGGTTTAAGTTTGTCACGCCCATGGGGATCGTGGCAGAACTTATGGAGTTACCTCAATCGACACGTCTTCCTGGAGTCCAGCCTTGGGTTATAGGGTTGTCCAATGTTCGTGGACGTTTGTTAGCGTTGTTCGATCTGCCGCAGTTTTTGGGTGGCAAGTTAATATCACAAAAAAAACAACGACGTGTACTGGTGCTGGAAACGGATACGTTATACAGCGGCCTGGTGGTGGATCAGGCTTACGGTATGCAGCATTTTTATATAGATAGCTTTCGGGAGTCTGTTGAGGGGCTGCCTGAATCAATCGCCCCTTATGTGCGTGGTTCATACTCCAATGCGCAGGGGGAGCAATGGTTGGTTTTCCGCATGGAAACCCTTGCTGAAGATGATCGTTTTACTAACGCCGCAGCGGTTTAACGAATTAGATTTGCTGAATTGGGCGCGAGTGAAATAAAGTAAGTGAAATTGGAGCCTTGTTTTGGGGTTCTATTGGCGAAAGCCAATTCATTAATTTAGTTTTCAAAACCAAATGTTTGCCGTATAGGCAATTGCAAAAAATTATAACTGGCAATACATACATTCGCTTGGGAGCGTCGTATGAAGAGTGATTCCGTCGGCCTGATTGCTCGGGTCAAAGCTAACCCCGTGTTAGCATCTTTAATTCTTGCCTTGATCGGCTGTGGTGTCTTGATAGCCCTGATCATTTATCAGCTACTTAAAGATGCTGCTCGCGACCAAAGCTATTTGCAGACTATTGGTAACCTGAGGGCATCCTCGTACCAGCTGACTGCACTGACGCGAGATGCGACAGGGGGGGACCAAGAAGCATTTACTCAACTCAGCCGAGTTGTGGCAAGCATGGAGTCCTATTGGCAGCAGTTGAAGAGTAGTGACAATCAAACCCGTTTGATTCTGTCGAAAGAAATCAGCGCGTTTGAAGGTGTATGGAACGAAGTGTCCAGTAACGCCAAGGTCATTATTGAAAACAAGGATACGATTGTATTTCTTCATGACGTTGCAACTACGCTGAATGAATCCCTTCCAGAACTGCAGGCGGAACATAACAATATTGTTGAAATTCTGTTGGAAAACGAGGCTCCTGCTGACCAAGTGTCTGTGGCACAAATGCAGTCCTGGCGTGCGGAACGTATTGGTCGAAACGTAGACAAAATGCTTCGTGGTGGTGTTGACGCTGACCGCGCAGCAGACCAGTTTAACCTCGATGCCAGCTTGTTCGGAAAAGTCCTGGCTGGTATGAAAACTGGTGATGTCGCCATGAGTATTTCTCGAGTAACTGATCCTGAAGCCAATGCCAGTTTGGACGAAATCAGCGAACTCTTTGAATTTGTTAGTGGTTCGGTGAGAGAAATCTTTGAGGCGTCTCCATCTCTATTCCGAGCTCGCCAGGCTTCCAACAAAATTCTTGATGACTCTCCGCTACTACTTGAATCTTTAACCTCCCTGTCTGACAAAGTGAGTGCTCTGCCATCCGAACGGAGCGTAAACAACACAGTTTTACTTGGGGTTGGTGCATTCGGTCTGTTGTGTTTGATTCTGATTGGTTGGCAATTAAACCAGGCAACGAATGCTCGTTTGAAAGAAACAGCGGAAACCAATGAGCGAAACCAAAACGCGATTCTTCGACTTCTTGATGAGCTGGCCGACCTGGCAGACGGTGACTTAACCACCACAGCAACGGTAACGGAAGACTTTACGGGTGCGATTGCGGACTCGATTAACTATACGGTTGACCAACTCAGGGTTCTGGTTTCGCGGATTAACGAAACATCTGAACGGGTTGCGTCGGCATCAAAAGAAACACAGCAGACAGCACTTCACCTGGCTGAGGCATCTGAGCACCAGGCGCAGGAAATTGCAGGGGCATCCGCTGCGGTAAATGAAATGGCGGTCACTATTGACCAGGTATCGGCTAACGCCGCTGAGTCAGCGGGTGTTGCGGAGCGGTCGGTATCGATCGCGAACAACGGCGCAAAAGTGGTACAAAACACCATCCACGGGATGGATACCATTCGTGAACAGATTCAGGATACTTCGAAACGTATTAAACGCCTGGGTGAATCGTCACAGGAGATTGGTGATATCGTAAGTCTGATTAACGACATTGCTGACCAAACAAATATTCTTGCACTTAACGCCGCGATCCAGGCATCTATGGCCGGTGACGCTGGTCGAGGCTTCGCGGTGGTAGCGGATGAGGTTCAACGCCTTGCGGAACGTTCCGCAACAGCAACCAAGCAGATTGAATCTCTGGTAAAAGCCATTCAGAACGACACCAACGAAGCGGTAATCTCGATGGAGCAAACCACTTCTGAGGTGGTACGTGGAGCCCGCTTGGCACAAGACGCGGGTGTTGCTCTGGAAGAAATCGAAACGGTATCGGCTAACCTTGCGGAATTGATTCAAAACATTTCGAACGCAGCACGTCAACAAGCCTCATCCGCTGGTCACATCTCCAATACGATGAACGTTATTCAGGAAATTACCTCGCAAACCTCTGCGGGTACAACTGCCACCGCAACGGCGATTGGTAACCTGTCCGACATGGCTTCCGAACTTCGTGGTTCGGTACAAGACTTTAAGCTTCCTGATGAAATGGGTGATGAGGATAGCGAAGACAGAGAGCTGTCTTCAGATACGACTGAATTTTCCACAGAAGACCTTATTCAGGAAGAAGAGTATGCAGCTCAACTCGCGGAAGAAGACGTGGTTGATATGGATATGGAAGTGGACGAGTCCGGTGATTACGGGATAGATGAGGATTACACCACCCTGGAAGATGAGGTGGTTGATCTGTCTCTTGATGATGCGTTACCTGAAGACCTTGGAGAAGATGTATCCCTCGAAGGGTTTGATGACGATAGCAAACGATAATTAACCGACGGGTTATTCACTCATGATTTGGTCTTTGCAAGCAGCTCCAGACCTCACCGATCAACAGTTTGATCAGTGGAGTAAGTTACTGGAAGAGCGCGCGGGCATTTGCCTCAGTGATCAGCAGCGGGTGTTTTTACAAACCCAGGTTTCCATGCGCATGCGCGAGCTTGGGCATAGCGATTATTCTCAGTATTACAATCGCGTGATCGATGGGGTAAACGGCTTGATGGAATGGTCGGTATTAATCGACCGCCTCGTAGTAAAAGAAACCAGTTTTTTTCGCCATAAACCTTCCATTGATTTTGTGCGAAATTATCTGCAGGAAAAAATAAATAATAACGACGTCAACGGTTCTTTTGATGTCTGGAGTGTTGGCTGTTCTTCGGGCGAAGAACCCTATTCTCTGGGTATGACATTAAACGACTGTTACGAGTTTGCACGTCGAGAGCCCTACTATGGAATTATTGCCTCGGATATCAGCAGGGCGGCATTAACGATTGCCAAAACCGGTGTTTATCCACAGCGAAAAGTGGAAATGATGGAGCCACACTATCGCCAGAGATACTTTAGCCAGCTGGAAAATGGACGTTATCAGTTAGGTGGAGCGCTCAAAGAGCGAGTGTGTTTTAACCATGCCAATGTCTTAAACATCAGCGAAATGCCCACCATAAAACTGGATGTGATTTTCTGCCAAAACCTGTTGATTTATTTCCGTCGCTGGTTGCGTCACGAAATCATGAATGCTTTTGTCGAGCGTCTAAAACCAGGCGGCATTATTGTGATTGGACTTGGTGAAGTCGTAGATTGGGTGCACAGAGATATTACTCGTGTCGCTGTTGATGAAGTTCAGGCCTATACACACAAATGAGCTTGGTCTTGATAGGGGTTAAATAGGCTTATGGGAGAAAAACGTAACTTTGCAGCCTTGGATTGGGTCGTCAATGAAATAGACGATACCCTCAAGGATGCACGTCAGGCGCTTGAGTCCTATGTGGAAGACCCAAAGGATTCGACTCGTCTACGTTTTTGTCTAACGTATATCCATCAAGTGCACGGCAGCTTGCAAATGGTGGAGTTCCACGGAGCCTCACTTCTTGCCGAGGAAATGGAACAACTAGCTCAGGCAATATTGAATCAATCTGTATCCAGTGCGACAGAAGCGCATGAAGTACTGATGCGTTCGCTGCTCCAGTTACCCTTGTATCTGGATCACGTAAAATCCAGTAAAGACGATCATCCGGGAATTGTTCTACCACTCCTGAATGACTTGCGTGCGGTTCGTAAACAAAGTTTATTAACGGAAACCAATTTATTTTCTCCCGATCTTTCGGTAATAAAAACCGTTAAAGGTAAGATGCATCCCGCCGCCAGCAATCCTGAAAAGCTGGTGCAGGTGCTTAAAAAATTGCGGGAGATGTACCAGTTCGCTGCGGCCAGTGTGTTACGCGGTATTGGCATTGAAGAAAACCTCGGTTATCTGGATAAAGTTTTTTCCCGTCTGGAATTATTAACCCAAGGGACAAAGAGTTATCCCACCTGGACGGTAGCCAGTGCCATGATCGATGGCTTGGTGCGCGACGATATTGAATTAAGTGTTGCTGTCCGTGGTTTACTTCGACATTTGGCCAGAGAGTTACGGCTACTTGCGGAGAAAGCACCGCAAAGTCTAAATGTCGAACCGCGCGAAACCCTGCTGAAAAACTTGTTGTATTACGTTGCCGGTGCGGAAGATGGCAGCGAAAAAATCGCAAAAGTTAAAGAAGATTACAAATTAGATTCTGCATTACTTAAAGGTTCTGCGGGCTCTGATGGTCGTGATCGAGACGGTTTGTCGGCACCGGATCCAGAGGCCGTTCGTTCTGTGGTCGTGGCCTTAAGCGATGAGCTTTATTCCATTCAAAGAATTTTGGAAGAAGCAATTAGTCATGATTCTGCTGAAGAATTAAAAGAAATCCTTCCTGTTGTAAAACGAGTAGCCGATACCTTGGCAATACTGGGAATCGGAGATCTGCGTAAACAAGTACTGCAACAAAATGAAGTACTTGAATTGATGAGTACATCGGCGTCGGTAAACGAAGATGTATTAATGGAAGTTGCTGGCCGCTTTGTTGAAATAGAGCATCGACTCGAAGCTATTTCGCGTGTTGTTGGTAAAAACAAAGATTTGGATAATCTTGATGAAAGAGAGATCGAGATTGATCAGGCCAAAGTAACGGTTATTCGTGAATGTCAAAGTGGTTTAGATAAAGCCAAAGACGCCATCGTTGAATACATTTCTTCCAAATGGGATAAAGACCACCTATCGAATATTGGCTCGTTGCTGCACGATATTCGTGGCGGCCTGGATATGATTCCGTTACCCAGAGCGGGAGAAATTCTCGGTGAGTGTGATCGGTATATTCGAGAAAAGCTGGTTGAAGGGGAAGAACATCCAGAGTGGTCTTCACTAGATGCCTTGGCTGATGCAATTTCCAGTGTTGAATATTATTTAGAACAGCTTGCCAATGATTTTGAAGAGGATGCCGATGCGCTGCTTGATGTGGCGGAACAAAGCTTAGCTATTCTGGGCTATGGTCCAGGCGTGAGTGCTGGCACGACGGAAGCGACACGAACTCAAGAAGAGCAAGCAGTCGAAGAAGAAATTATCGTTGAACAAACGATTGAAGAAGTGGTTGCGCAGGCTTCTCCAGAGCTTGAGCAGGCACTTGCTGAAGATGATATTCAAGAGCAAGTAGTCGCTTCTGAAAACGAGGTTACTGAACCTGAAATAGAAGAATCTCAGGACTATGCTGAATCCGTTCCTGAGTCTATTGCTTCTGCACTGGAGCCTGAGCCTGCAGTTGAAAGTATCGATGTCGATGAAGACGAGGAAGAGGATGAAATAGACGACGAAATCGTCGAAATCTTCATCGAAGAGGCCGGGGAAGTTAGAGAAACACTCGATGAGTATTTCCCTAAATGGCAGGCTAATATGGATGATCAGGATTCCCTGACTGTCGTGCGTCGAGCCTTCCACACATTAAAAGGCAGCGGTCGCATGGTGAATGCTCATGATATAGGTGAGCTGGCCTGGTCTGTCGAAAACATGCTTAATCGTGTAATTGACAACACTGTGACGGCAGACGCGAAGCACGCTGAGTTGATCAAAATGGTGTTGGAACTATTGCCAACTTTGATCGATGCATTTGCCCATAACAAGCCTAACCCTGAGCATGAACTGACAGAACAATACATGGCTTGGGGTAAAGCCATGTCGGAAGGCCAATTCCCAGAGTTGGTCGTACAGTCTTCAGAACCAGCTGCAACACAAGTAACTGACGCGGATAAAGACGATGGCGATGAAGATGAAGCGCAGTTATTGAGAGAGATCTTCTCATCCGAAGCCAAAACTCACCTGACAACGGTGAGGGATTTTATTCGGCATCAGGATCAGGAAGCGCCAATTTATTCACCGCCTACCAATGAATTACAGCGCGCGCTGCATACACTTAAAGGCAGCGCCAAAATGGCGCAAATCACACCGATTGGTGGTGTGGCTGAACCGCTCGAATTATTTGTAAAAGAGTTAGTGACCTATCAGGTATCACTAACGCCAGATATTTTGCAGCTCATAAAAGACGGTGTTGAGTACGTGAATGCGGGTATTCAACAAATCGACCGTAAAGAGCTGGTTGACATCCCTCGCTTGCCTCAATTCCTGGCGCGTTGTGCGGAGTTACGTGAACTATCTGTAGGCCACCTGATTCATCAGAAAGAAGCGATCAAGGACGGACAAAAACAGGTTGATCCCCGGTTACTCTCCATCTTCATGGCTGAAGAAATGGAACTGCTGCTTGATGCTGATGTGCTGCTTGATGATTGGAAGGCAACTCCTGAGAGCAAAGATAAGTTACCAGAACTGATTGAAGAATTGGCTGCACTCACAGAAGGTGCCAAGCAAGCCAACTTGCCGGCAATGGAACGCATCAGTAGTGACCTGAATAAGTTGCATATTCAACTGAAAAATCGACAGCAGAGCTTCGATGAAGACTATTACGCAATTGCTCGTGAAGCGCATGAAGCCCTGTTGGATATGGTTGATGCCGTGGCTGCCGGCCAACTTATGGCACCGCCATCGGAAAATATTGTAGCCGCACTAGAGTCGCTCTTACTTCGCGGAGAACCTGCTCAGCAGGAAGACGTTCCGGCAGAAGAATATATTGATGAGAGTATTGTCTCCGACGAGGAGCATGAAACTGTTGTCAGCTTCACAGAAGACGAAGATATTGTTTTAAGTGAAGAGTTGGTGGTAGAGCCAATAGAGGTTGATGAACCTCAGGCCTTTAATGAAGAAGCATACGATTCCGAAGAAGAAATCGAAATTGAACTGGTCGATGAGGATGAAGATTCGGAAGAAGGTTTTGCTGAAAGCTTTGAGCTTGAAGACGAAATTGAAGTAGAGCTTCCTTCTGATTCCGCGGCGGATATAGAAAGTCTTTCAGAAGAAACAACGGACACTGTTGCAGAAACAGAAACAGAAACAGAAACAGAAACAGAAACAGAAACAGAAACAGAAACAGAAACAGAAACAGAAACAGAAACAGAAACAGAAACAGAAACAGAAACAGAAACAGAACAAGCACATATACCTGTCCCCGATGATGCGGGTGAAGTAGAAGAACAGGTTGCTGAGCTGGTCGAGCAAAGTGGCAGCGGTGGGAGTTTTGCTGGCCTGCTCGATACCATCGATACCCACAGCGAAGATTTTGACTCGGATATTCTGGAAGTCTTCCTTGAGGAAGCCGACGAGCTGGTTGAAGAGTTGGATGAAGCCATTCATCAATGGGAATCTAACTGGTCGGACTACGGTGCTGTCGATCAAATTAAACGTTGCCTGCACACACTTAAAGGTGGTTCGCGTTTAGCTGGATTACCTAACCTGGGTGAACTAACCCACGAATATGAAAGCTTTCTGATTGCGGCCAATCTTGATGTTGTGGATGACGCATTCTTTTCTCAGGTACACAGCTACCAGGATCAGGTTCTCGGTGGTGTACGTGCAGTAAGAGACTTCCAGGAAAGCGGTGCAGCTTATGCCGAAGCGAATCCTGATGGTAAGCCTGAGCCTATTGAGCCTAAGGCTCCGGAAAGCGTTCAGGTTGAAGCACCAGCTGTCGTAGAAGCAAAACCAGAGGTTAAAAGCGAAGATACCGATTCCAAAGGCATTGTTGTGCCCTTTGCTCCGAAAGCCAAAGAAGTGGCTCCCCCTCCAAGCGGCGGCGGAGACACTGGCTTCAGTATGCCAAGAACTTCCGGCGGTGGGCAGCAGGCTGCTACAGCCATTGCGAAAAAAGCCGCTCCGCAAGAGGTTGTTAAAGTTTCCTCTGAACTATTGGAAGAGTTGGTAAACCTGGCTGGTGAGACATCGATCAGTCGTGGTCGTTTGGAAGAGCAGGTTAGTGATTTTAGCTTCTCGCTCGATGAAATGGATGCAACTCTGGCGCGTTTGCAAGAGCAGTTAAGGCGTCTCGATATCGAAACAGAAGCTCAGGTTCTATTCCGTCAGGAGCAAATGGCGGCACATGATGAGTTCGACCCACTCGAAATGGACCGGTACTCTCAGTTGCAGCAGTTGTCGCGTTCGCTGACAGAGTCCGCATCCGACTTGGTGGATTTGAAGAATACGCTGGAAGATAAAGTACGTGACACCGAAACTGTTTTGTTGCAGCAGTCGCGCATTAATACCACCTTGCAAGAAGGTCTGATGCGCTCGCGTATGGTGCCATTCTCACGTTTGGTGCCGCGTTTGCGCCGAATAGTTCGTCAGGTCGCGTCTGAATTAGGTAAAAACGTTAGCTTTGAATTAGATAACGTTGAAGGTGAATTGGATCGTTCCGTATTGGAACGCATGGTACCGCCCCTAGAGCATATGCTGCGTAATGCGGTGGATCACGGTATCGAAATGCCGGAAGACCGTATTGATTCAGGTAAGTCTGAATCTGGACGTATTGTTCTAACATTGGGCCGCGAAGGTGGTGACGTGATTATCCGCCTGGCTGATGATGGCCGGGGTATTAACCTCAAGCGTGTTCGGGAGAAAGCGGTTGAGCGTGGTCTCATGGCTCCAGATGCCCGGTTAAGCGATCACGAGGTATTACAATTTATTCTCCATGCCGGCTTTAGTACTGCTGAAAATGTCACACACATTTCCGGTCGGGGTGTGGGCATGGATGTGGTGACCTCTGAAATTAAGCAGTTGGGTGGTTCGGTAAAAATCAATTCTGAGTGGGGTAAAGGCACAGAGTTTGTTATCCGTTTGCCTTTCACCGTGTCGGTTAACCGCGCGTTGATGGTGACCTTGGGGCCGGATAACTACGCGGTACCATTAAACTCCATCGAAGGTATTGTGCGAGTCAGTCCATTTGAGTTGGAGCACTATTACAACGACCCGAATGCCCGTTTTGAATATGCTGGGGAAAATTATCAGGTTCGTTATCTCGGCAGTCTTCTGGGTAGTACTACGCGGCCCAAACTGGAAGGGCAGGCACTGCCACTTCCCGTTCTGTTGGTGCGCTCAGCCGAGCACACAATGGCTCTACAAGTCGACTCGTTGCAAGGCAGCCGGGAAATTGTAGTGAAAAGCCTGGGGCAACAGTTTTCAGCGGTGCAAGGGCTATCTGGTGCAACCGTGATGGGGGATGGTAGTGTTGTTGTTATCCTGGATACTCACGCTATCGTTCGGGAAGAAATTGCACGTGCCACACCTCAGTTGCCAAAAATGGATGATTTGTCGCATCAAGGTGAAGTTGAAAAAGTTTCTACAGTCATGGTCGTGGATGATTCCGTGACTGTGCGTAAGGTAACCAGTCGCTTCCTGGAACGTAATGGTTTCAATGTGATTACCGCGAAAGACGGTGTCGATGCTATCCAGATTCTTCAGGATACCATCCCCGATGTCATGCTGTTGGATATTGAAATGCCGCGTATGGACGGCTTTGAGGTGGCAAAAAACATCAGAACCACGCGACGTTGGAAACATTTACCTATAATTATGATTACTTCTCGTACTGGCGATAAACATAGAGATCACGCCTTCAGCTTGGGAGTGGATAATTATATGGGTAAACCTTATCAAGAAGATGTGTTGCTGGAGTCCATCAACGATCTTCTCAA
The DNA here is from genome assembly GCF_032773895.1 of Teredinibacter sp. KSP-S5-2. Lineage (NCBI taxonomy): Bacteria > Pseudomonadati > Pseudomonadota > Gammaproteobacteria > Cellvibrionales > Cellvibrionaceae > Teredinibacter > Teredinibacter sp. KSP-S5-2. The sequence goes on from NZ_CP120416.1 coordinate 4,808,623, forward strand.
AAAAGCACGTACCAAATAAGCTACATGGACTAGTTACTACTCCATGAAATTAGGGCTTATTGCCGACACCAGCGTGCAAATTGAGGACCTGAAAACATTGGTGCTCAATGCAGGCTATGAAGTTGGTGTGGCATTGAAGGTGGGTTCTGCTGAGCCGGAAGAGATTCCAGCCGTTGACGCCTGGGTGGTTCGAATTGGTCCCTCGAGCGACGACAGTTATCCCTATGTAGAATCTCTCGGCGATTTGGATATCCCAGTCATTTTTGACGAAGTGGAAAGCTTCTCTTCGATGGAGAATGAAGAGAGAATTCGCCGCTTTGTTGCCAAGCTTGAGCGTTGCGCTACCGAAATTCGTGAAGATGACGAGCCTCCGGAGGAAAACACTAAGCAAAAAGCCAAAGAAGTCTGGGTGCTGGCGGCATCTACTGGCGGCCCGGAAGCTGTATCGAATTTTCTCAGTTTGTTGCCACCCGATATTCGTGGAACGGCGTTTATCTACGTGCAGCATATTGATCGGTCCATGCATGCGTCCTTAACTCGAACAATTGCAAAAAATTCCCAGTGGAAATTGCGGGATTGTGAAAAAACCAGAACGATTTTGGAACAGGAAATCTATCTGGTATCTCCAGAACATCAAATTGAGTTCAGTGAGATTGGTACTTTGTATCCAGTAAAACAAAAGTGGATGGGGCTGTTTCATCCAAGCATTGATCAGGTAATCGCGCGCACTGCGAGAAGGTTTGGAAAAAATAGCGGTGCAATTATTTTCTCCGGAATGGGAGATGATGGCGCACTAAGTTGTCGATTCTTAAAAAATATCGGCGGCCGGGTTTGGGCGCAAAGTCCGGAGAGTTGTACCATTGATTCAATGCCACAACATGCTATTGATACCGGGTGTGTAAGCTTTTTGGGAACACCGGAAAAACTTGCGGCACAGTTTTCACTGCTGCATGGACATAATTACTACATTAAAACAGAAGATCAGAAATTAGAGAATACACCATGACTGACCAGCTTGCGGCATTGGAACATGATACAGATATTCCATGTTTAATCCTTCCTCTTGTGGACTGCAATCTGTTATTGCCTACTGTAACCGTGGCGGAAATGGTGTCTCATAAACCTCTTGAAAAACGTCCGGATGCACCCGATTGGTTCCTCGGGTATTTCGACTGGCGTAACACAAAGGTACCTGTTTTATCCTATGAAGTTCTCAATGGTTCTGCATCCACACCTATGAACCCTAAAGGGCGTATTGCGGTACTAAACAACACAGGTATCAACGAGAAGCTACCGTTTGTTGCCATTCCAACTCAAGGGATTCCACGGCTGTCTCGTGTTGGGAAAGAAGATATTATTGAAAACGACGAAATACGGAAACGCCCGGTCGATTTAATGCAAGTGAAAGTTGGTGTGGAAGAGTTGGTCATACCGGACATTGCCGCTCTGGAAAATGCATATTTGCATATTATTTAGTTGTAATTAATTGGGGTAGTCCGAGCAGTTTTTAATGTTATCTCTGCCACCAAACTCGTTGGTGGCTGGATATACTAGTGAATTGATTTTCTGGTAAATATCTGATCGATCATTGTTTCGGATACAATATATTTTCTTCCGCAAAACTGGCAGTCAACATTGATCACATCTTGTTCTGCAATGAGTTGGCGGGCGTCCTGTTCTCCCAAAGAATAAACAGCATCAAGTGTCTTTTCTTCACTGCATTTACAACGGAATTTTAAAGTCTTTTCCGGGAACACTCGACATTCGAACTCATTAAATAATCGGTACAGGCAATCTTCCAGATTAAGCTCAAATAACTCGTCTTGTTTTATTGTCGCTGCAAGTTGTGTAGCGGTTTGCCATTGCTCATTACGTTGCTCATGGTCTTGAATAACTTGTGCGGGAAGGCATTGAAGGAACAACCCGCCACATTTCTTCCCGTCGGAAAAAAGCCACATCCGGGTTGGTAGTTGCTCAGATTGAACAAAGTAGTGGCATAAGCATTCTGCAAGCGTGTCGTGTTCGAGAGGGACTATTCCCTGGTAGCGTTCGCCTTTCTCCGGTTCAATAATAATCGACAATGCACCTTTGCCGATCAGATCAGGTAAGGATAAGTCGTTATAATCGTTTATGGATTCATGTTCTGGATTCTGCTGCAAAATACACCGAACTTCTCCACGATTTGAAACATCAGCCATAATGAGCGATACAGGACCTTTTCCTCGAGCCTGAACGGTGAGGATGCCATCGAATTTCAGTGTTTGGCTGACTAATACAGTAGCGGCTAAAAACTCGCCCAGCAGTTGTTTTAGGGGTGCTGGGATATCCTGATGGCTAATGGCTTCCTGATAGCTTTTTTCCAGAAGCGTTATCTCGCCCCGAATATCGGTTTTATCGAATAAAAAACGTAAAATTGTGTCGTTGCTACTCATAGTGGTGTTATTCAAATAACTCTCGTTTTAATCGGTGAATTTGTCTTCTTTGCTTGGTATTCGGTTTTGTGTCTGTTCGTAAATCCAGAATACCCAGTGTTTTTCTTTGTTCGGAATGAAGCTTGCGCTTTTCGATACTGTCGTTAGTTTCGTTGTAGAGTTTTTGCGCTTCCGGAGCGCCGCGTCGCTGTTCGGAAAGGCCCTCCACCGTTACTTCAAGTTCGTCCCATCCGCGACGAATTGTCAGCGTCATTCCAAGTTCTATTTCTTTACTGGCTTTTGCCCGCTGTCCATTAACATGTACTTTCCCGCCTTCGATTGCCTGCTTGGCAATATTTCGGGTTTTAAAAAAGCGAGCAGCCCATAGCCACTTATCGATACGAACCTTGGTAAGCTCGGGGGTGGATTGTTTTGACATAGTGGGTCTGATTATTGCGGCATGATTTCATCAAAATGACAAATGTCGATAAATTCACCAGTAGGCTCTTTGGGAGGCTGTTGTGAATCTGGTTGAATTATACACACTAAATGCTTGATACCATATTTTTGCGCGCTACGCAGTACTCTCGGCGTGTCGTCAATAAAGAGCGTTGTATCCGGGTCAAAGCTTTCTCTTTGGTGTAGCATATCCCAAAAGACACTATCTTCTTTCGGTGCTTGAAATTCGTGAGAGGAAACGACAATATCTAACCACCGATCGATCTCGGTTATGTCGAGTTTCAAATTCAGCCCCTTGGGGTGAGCATTGGTAATAAGAATAACTTTTTTGCCAAGCCGACGAAGCTGAATTAAAAACTGCTCAGCATAAGGTCGGGTTTGGATTTTATGTGCAATTTCTTTTTTTAGTTGAGGTATGTCAAGCCGAACTAGTTCACTCCAATGGTCTAGGCAGTACCATTGTAAGGTGCCCTCATGTTTCTCTATTTGGTTCATGAGTGCTATTTTGGCATGATCCTCATCGAGCCCATGGGCCTCTGCGTAACGCTTGGGCAAATGGGTAAGCCAGAAGTAATTGTCAAAATGTAGGTCAAGTAATGTACCGTCCATATCTAATAAGACGGTATTTATGGAATCCCAGTGAATCATTGTTAATACTTGCTTTATAGCCCAAGTGAAAATATAGGTCTGATCATGCCAGTAAAACCAGAAATTCTAAAGACAGAAACCATTTTTAAGAGTGACCATTTCCATGTGGAAGCTGTAGATCTTCGCTTTAACAATGGTGAAGAACGTCGTTACGAGCGACTTGTCGGAGATGTACAGCCTGCAGCCGTAATGATCGTACCAATGATAGATGAAGATACTGTGGTTATGATTCGTGAATACGGTGTTGGTGTGGAAGATTACCAGTTGACCCTGCCTAAAGGTAAGTTGAATGCTGGGGAGGATATTCTTGAAGGTGCCAACCGTGAGCTAAAAGAAGAAATCGGCTATGGTGCTGGTAACTTGCACATTCTTAAAACGATCACTAACTCACCTGCTTATATGCAACACACTATGACCATTGTCATTGCGATGGGGTTATATCCTGAGTGGCTGGTTGGGGATGAGCCTGAGCCAATTTTGACCGAGAAATTTAAAATCGAGGATGTAGATGAGCTGGTTGCTCGTGAGGATGTGACAGAATCGAGAACAATTACCGCGCTTTACATGGCCCGTGACTGGTTGAAGAAAACGTTCAACGAAGATGGGATTAATCTGTGATTCCAGAGTTAAACCGAAACCTGTTAACTCAGGTATCAGAACTATGCAAGGCGGCCGGAAAGGCCGCTTTGCACGTATACAACCGGCCAAATGGTGAGTTGGATGTTGCAACCAAGGCTGACCAGTCTCCTGTCACTGAGGCCGACCTGGCTTCTAATGCGGTATTGGTTGAAGGTTTGGAGAGGATTCTTCCTGGCGTACCTATCCTGTCAGAAGAAATTGAGTATCCAGACTTTTCTATTCGAAGTCAGTGGTCATGCTATTGGCTCATTGACCCCCTTGATGGAACCAAAGAGTTTATCAACCGAAATGGTGAGTTCACCATCAACGTCGCTCTAATTCAGGAGCAAAAAGCAGTTCTGGGCGTTGTTTATGCTCCGGTTTTGGATGTTTCCTATATGGGATTAGCTGGGCAAGGTGCATGGAAACAGATTTCTGAAGGGAGTGAGCAGTTACTATCTGTGAGGCCGTTAGCTGGGCGGGGCAGTGCAGAAAACCCCGTCGAGATTGTTGCCAGTCGTAGGCACGGCGCGGAAGCTGTCGAACAATTGATCGAACGACTTTGCAGCCGCTTTGGTGAAGTGGATGCTAAAAGTATGGGGAGTTCGTTAAAACTGTGCCTTGTTGCCGAAGGCAAAGCTGATATATACCCAAGATTAGCGCCAACTTGTGAGTGGGATACGGCGGCAGCACAGGCCGTGGTTGAGGCGGCAGGTGGAATTGTTCTAGATAATCAGCTTAATCAATTGAAATACAACGCAAAAGAAGAGCTCCTTAACCCACATTTTTATGTTTTAGGGGATAAAAACGTCTCTTGGTCGGAGATTCTTCTCGGATAGGGAGCATATTAACGTATTTTTCTTATGCGAAAATAATGTGTTCTCAAGGCGCAAAAGCTACGTTTTTCCCCTTCACTTTCAAATCCTTGAACTAAGATTATAAGACTGTAACGGTTGGTCTTGTTGATCAACAGTATTTCTCGGACTTAAAGCACTAAATTAGTAAGGGGATTGATAATGGAGCCAGCTGTATACTCAGAAGCGCGAACTAAAGTGTATGGTCGGACGTCCTCGCTAAAAAAACAGTTAACCAGGGAGATAGACTGTTTGGAACGTCAATTAGAGCGATTGAAGCTCCGCAATGACTTCTTGGACTTCACAACACTTCAGACCTACCAGGATATGATTAGTAGCAGAAGGGATATGGTAGAAAATTTACCTTAAGGATTTAACCTTCTCATCTTTTAAAGCGGAAACAAAAAAGGCTTGCCAGATGTACCTGGCAAGCCTTTTTCTTTGTGCAGCATTCTTTGCTGCTCTTTAAGACTTACGCCTTTTTAATGCGACGTACACCAGCAAGAGCAAGAAGACCTAGAGCAAACAAGTAGATGCTGTTTGGCTCTGGAACGTTAACAGTTGCTGCAACTACGTCGTTACCACAAGACATAGTCCAGTGAGTGCTAAGTTCGAAAGTATCACCAAGACCTAGAGAGCTAAGATCGAAAGATACTGTACGGAAGTAGCTGTCACCTTGTTGACCGGCTTCGTTAGAAAGCAAACCAGTTACTAGAGAACCTTCGTCCATAGCGAAAGGTACTGATTCTGGGTAAGTGATGTTGTTGTTCCACTCAGATACAGAGTAGAAACCAGCTGGGTCAACACCATTCGCGCCTGCTGAAGAGTTTACTTCAGTTGGGTCATAGTGCCAGCGGCTTGTGTCTGTAGTGAAGTCCATAGTGTATAGGCCGAAGTCTACAGCGTAGTTAAGGCCAGCACCGTTGAAGCCTACAGCTAGGTCACCAGCGTAGAAGTCTTGACCGTCGTGGAAAACGTGACCGTCAACCATGTCAAAACCAGTTTGAAGACCTAGAGAAAGTACGTTTGTTTGTTGGTCATAACGGTAGAAAAGATACTCAGCGTCGAAGTCCTGACCACCAAGCCCTGGGCTTACTCGGTCAAAATCTCCAGTTTGGTCTTCTGAAGCAATCATGTTCCAGCCGTCTGTCGCCCAGAAATCCATTACTGCTGCTTGAGAAAAAGCTGAAGCTGATACAAGAGCAACTGCAGATAAATATTTCACTAGTTTCATTGTTTATTACCACGTCCAAAGGTTAAAAGTTAATTATCCCGCGATTTCTATCACGATATGACGCTTAGATATGCATTAGGTGTGCCAACTTTTTTTTCTTTATTTTTCAATGACTTAGCGTGTAAGGGGATTAGTGCTGTAAGAATTGCCGACA